>NZ_JAGGIJ010000005.1:11179-198005 GCF_024103505.1 Snodgrassella sp. | reverse complement strand
ATTTGTCCGCGATGTTTGTTATAGATGACTTTATAGCGGTTTTTATTCATTTTTATACCTATTGTGCTAATTGAAACTGGTTGATAATGATGTTTTTAAGCTGCTCTTGATTTAGATAAAGTTAATCCGTTTGATATAACGGTAAAGTTCTGTGCGTTGGTGCTACATGCTGGTAATTACTGGCTGTAATAAGTGGTTTTTATGATAAATGAGGGATTGGGATAGGCAGTTTATTTGATTTTAACTAACTGCTGCTGAGTATTCGATATGCGGAAGATTTCATTTTACAAGTTCTTTTATGTAAATATTTTATAATTATAATTAATTTTTGGGTTGTTTTCTATTATTATTTTTTAATGGTTTTAATATTTTGATAAATAAAATATATGAGGTGTTTTGTTAGGTATTAGGGGAATGGGTATGGTGTTATGAATATTGTTATTTGTTTGTTAGGTTTGCTAAGTATTTATGGTATGAACCAGTTTATCAATGATTAGTTGATGAACTGGTGGTTATGGTAATAAGCTGGGCTGTTATTCTGTGTTTTGAATAATGTAGATTAATGATATTAATGTTGGTTTGCTGGTTCGCCCAGAAATAGCTGATAAGCTGTATTGTGGGTTTGTTCCTGATAGGTGTAGCCAAGATTATCCAGAAAATTCTGGAATTTTTCTGCATCGGCCGGGGGGATGTCTAAACCTATGAGGACGCGGCCGAAGTCGGCACCATGATTGCGATAATGAAACAGGGTGATGTTCCAATCTGATTGCATGTGAAGTAAGAAGCGTCTTAATGCGCCCGGTCGCTCAGGGAATTCAAAGCTTATGAGGTGTTCGTTGGCTACTTTGCTGGTGCGTCCGCCGACCATGTAACGGATGTGTAGTTTGGCCATTTCATTGTGGGTTAAGTCCAGTGTTGGCAAGCCGTTGCTGTTTAGTTCTTGTGCAATGTGCTGTAAGTCGGCGGAGTTATTACTTTGAATGCCGACAAAGATATGGGCTTTGTGGTCGTCGCCATAGCGATAATTGAATTCGGTAATGCTTCTGTTGCCGATTAAATCGATAAAATGGCGGAAGCTGCCCGGCTTTTCTGGAATGGTAACGGCAAAGATGCCTTCATGGCCTTCTGTTAGTTCACAGCGCTCAGATACATGGCGCAGCTGGTGGAAGTTTATGTTTGCGCCACTGGTTACTGCTATTAGGTTCTGATGTTGACACTGATGACGGCTGATATAGGCTTTGAGGCCAGCAAGTGCCAGTGCACCGGAAGTTTCGGTTATGCTACGGGTGTTGTCGAAAATATCTTTTATGGCGGCACAGATGCTGTCGGTATCTACTACGATGATGTCGTCAAGCAGGTCACGGCATAGGTTGAATGTTTCTTCTCCTACTAGTTTAACAGCGGTGCCATCGGCAAACAGGCCAACTTCTGTCAGTTCGATGCGCTTACCCGCAGCAATAGATTGTTTCATGGCACAGGCATCTTCGGTTTCTACGCCGATAACTTTGATTTCAGGACGTACGTTTTTTATGTAGGCAGCTACTCCAGCAGCAAGGCCGCCACCGCCTATTGCTACAAAGACGGCGTCTATTGGTTTGGGATGCTGGCGCAGTATCTCCATGCCGATTGTGCCTTGGCCGGCAATAACATCGGGATCATCAAAGGGCGGGATGTAGGTGAGGCCGCTTTGGGCAACTAGTTGCATGGCATGGTTATAGGCGTCGTTGTAGGATTCTCCTGCCAGCACTACTTTGCCACCGCGTTTTTTGACGGCGTCAATTTTGATTTGTGGTGTGGTTTGGGGCATGACGATGGTTGCTTCACAGCCTAGTTTTTGGGCGGAAAGGGCTACTCCCTGAGCGTGATTACCAGCAGAGGCGGTAATCACGCCTTTTTTGAGGACGCTGTGTTGCAGTTTGGCCATTTTGTTGTAGGCACCGCGAATTTTAAAGGAGAATACGGGTTGTAAGTCTTCTCGTTTCAGCCAGATGTGGTTGTTTAGGCGGTCGGATAGGTTGGTTGCATAATCTAGAGGTGTTTCGATGGCTACATCGTAAACAGCGGCGGTAAGAATGCGGGTAAGATATTTGGTGTGCTTGTTCATGGTTTGTTGTTAAGGAATCGCTGATTTTGTTGGGCGGATTATTTGTTTAACTTATTTAATCTAAAATTAACGATAACGCGACTGTTTTTTTTATGCAAGTAAATTTGCTGATATGGCTTATTCTGGGTAGGTAACTGTTTATAATGATGGGTACAGAATAGGGTTGGTATGGGTTAATTCGGATTTAGATTTGATAGTAGATATGATGAGAATTTTTTTTCGTTGCTTCTGTGCGACTATGCTGATGGGTGTTTTGTCTTTAGCGCAGGCGGTAGGTTTGCCTGAGATCAATGCTGCTGCCTATGCGGTTGCTGATGAACAAAGTGGTATGATTCTGGCCAGTCGGGATAAGGATGCACGTATTGAACCAGCAGCTCTGACAAAGCTGATGACTGCTTATCTGGTTTTTGATGCTTTGCAAAGTGGTAAGTTAAAAGCTCGGCAACCGCTGAAGATTTCAGCTGCTGGCTGGCATACGGATGGTAGCCGCATGTTTTTACAGCAGGGTGTGCCGGTAAATGTTGAAACGGTGGTGCAGGGTATGTTGGTGGTTTCTGCCAATGATGCGGCGATTACGTTGGCTGAAGCGGTTAGCGGGGGGGAGAAGGCGTTTGTACGGCGTATGAATGCGGAAGCACAGAAGATGGGGCTGGAAAATACTCATTTTGTTAATTGCACTGGCTTGCCGGCAGAAGGGCAATATAGCAGTGTGGGTGATTTGTTGCAGCTGGCACAGGCATTGGTACGCGATTTTCCTCAATATCAGAGTTGGTTTGCTAAAAAATCATTTTCTTATAATGGTGTTACTCAGTTAAACCGTAATTTGTTGTTGTTCCGGGATGATCAGGTAGATGGGCTGGCTGTGGGTTATACTATTAATGGTGGTTATAATCTGGCGGTGAGTAGTAAGCGTAATGAGCGTAGGGTGATTGTGGTGCTGGTGGGGGCAGACAGCAGTGAGGCGAGAGCGGCAGAGGGCAGTAAGTTATTGGGGTGGGCATTAACTGCTTTTAATACAACTAGATTGTATCCAGCCAACCATAAGGTTGCCGATATTGCTGTTTATAAGGGGGCGACTGGTAAGGTAGCTGTGGGTTTTTTGCGTGATGTCTATATTACTTTGCCATCAGATGGTGCAAAGCAGTTATCAACTGAGCTTGAGGCGGTGCAGCCGGTGGTAGCACCGGTGCGTAAAGGGCAGGGTATGGGTACGCTGAAGTTGCTGTTTGGTAAGCAGGTAGTGGCGCAGCAGGAGGTGGTGGCTCTGGATAGTGTCGGTGAAGCTGGCTGGTTTGGCCGCTGGATGGCTGGTGTGTCTTTGTGGTGGCATGGTCTTTTTAGCTGAGCTACTTTGTATATGGATAGTAAGTAGGTTGTTTTGTAGGTCAAGCTGATGTGTTTGCTGATGTGGGTTAAGGTGGTTAGTTCAGTTTGTTGATGGTATGGGCTGGATTGTTAAAGTATTAAATGGTATATGTTAAGGTTTTGCATGAATTTTATTTAAAAAGGAACCCATCGTTAGATGGGTTCCTTTTTTGGTTAGTTATTCATACGGGTGATGTAGCAATATGGTTTCTTCACGGTCTGGACCGGTAGAAATCATGGCAATTGGTGCACCGCAGATTTCTTCAATGCGTTTTAGGTAGGCTTTGGCATTGTCTGGTAGGGCATCATATGATTTTAAGCCGAAGGTGCTTTCCTGCCAGCCTGGTAGGGTTTCGTAGATGGGGGTGCAGGCAGATACGGCATCTGAACCACAAGGCAAAATATCTGTTTTTGCGCCGTTGTAATCATAGCCTACACAGATGTTAATGCTGTCCATGCCATCCATGACGTCTAGTTTGGTGAGGCACAATCCGGAAATGCCATTTACTTGAATGGAGCGTTTCATTAATGCTGCATCAAACCAGCCGCAGCGTCGCGGGCGGCCAGTCACTGCGCCAAATTCGTTCCCCCGCTGTGCCAGACCTGCGCCAACGCTGTCGAAAAGTTCGGTCGGAAACGGGCCAGAACCGACGCGGGTGGTATAGGCTTTAACAATACCTAATACATAATTGAGTTTGGTGGGACCAACACCTGAACCAACGGCAGCAGCACCGGCAATGCAGTTGGAAGAGGTAACATAAGGGTAGGTGCCGTAGTCGATATCAAGGAAGGTACCTTGTGCTCCTTCAAATAGCAGTGATTCACCACGGGCATTCATTTCGTTCAGTTCGCGGGAGACATCTCCGACCATTGGCTGTATCTGTTCTGCAAGCTTGAGTGTCTGCTGATAGATTTGTTCTGCATCCAGTGCTTGCTGACCATACAGGTTGGTAAGCTGACAGTTATAGATGGATACTGTGTCTTTGATTTTCTGCTGTAATACATCCGGCTGAAACAGATCCATGATGCGTACTGCACGTCGGGCAATTTTGTCTTCATAGGCTGGGCCAATACCACGCCCGGTTGTTCCAATTTTTTTATCGCCTTTGGCTGCTTCGCGAGCATGATCCAGTGCAATATGGTAAGGCAGAATCAGTGGGCAAGTTGGTGCAATGGTAAGTTGTTTGGTTACATCGATACCGGCTTGCTGCAATTCGGCCATTTCACTGAGTAGGGCTTCTGGTGATACAACTACACCGGAACCGATAAAACAGCGTTTGCCAGTATGCAAGATGCCACTGGGAATTAGCCGCAATACGGTTTTTTTGCCATTTACTACTAGGGTATGGCCTGCATTATGTCCTCCTTGATACCGTACTACGCCGGAGGCACGCTCAGTTAGCCAGTCTACTATTTTACCTTTGCCTTCATCACCCCATTGGGTGCCGACAACGACGACGTTTTTTGCCATATGGTTTTACCTGCTCATACTAAGGGTTAATTGGTGCTACAAGGGAATCAGTTGCCATTGCTGGTTTTGCCAGACTAGTTGGCGGTCGCATCCTTTGATGTTATTGCTTTCAGGGGTGTAATCGATGATGACGCATTCACCGGCTGAACGCAGTTGCTCTATTTCGTTTTTTGCAGCGGTGGCATCATGTACGCTGACTCTTATGCCGCGCAGTTTTTCTACTGGAGGCAGATGCCCGATTAAATCACGTAGGTCAAAACTGAAACCGGAGGCTGGGCGACTGCGCCCGAAGTATTTACCCAGACCATCATAACGGCCGCCACGTGCCAGTGCATCTGGCCAATCTGCGCTGTAGGCGGCAAACAATAATCCGGTATGGTAGTTGTCTACGCGCAGTTCGCTCAGGTCGATAAATATATTGTGGTTGGCAAAAGCGGTGCAGATATGCTGTAGTTGCTGCAATGCTTCGCAGATTTCCGGTAAATCCGGCAATGTGGTCATGGCAGTGTGTAATACTTTTTGGGTGCCATATAATGTGGGTAATGCTTCGAATGCGTTAATCCATTGTTCCGGAAGTTGCCATTGCTGTACACGCTGTCGGACGGCAGCGGCGTTTTTAGCCTGCATAAGCTGCAACAGGGTGGTGGCTTGCTGTGTTTCTAGGTTGGCTGCTTTGGCTAGGGCATGAAAAATGCCTATATGGCCCAGTGATAGGGTTAGTTCTGGAACGTTGACGACAGCCAGACTTTTTAGCATTAGGTCAATCAGTTCTATGTCTGATTCGATTCCGGCATGGCCGTATAGTTCTGCTCCGATTTGTAGAGGTTCGCGTGTGCTTAAAAAGCCATCTGGGCGCGCATGCAGTACTGAGCCGGCATAGCATAAGCGGTTCACGCCGCTATTGGCTGAAAGCAGATGGGCATCAATACGGGCAACCTGCGGGGTAATGTCTGCACGCAGGCCAAGCTGGCGACCGCTGAGCTGATCGACAACGCGGATGGTTTTTAGGGACAAGCCTTCATCAATACGGGTAAGTAAGGATTGGCTGTATTCAAGTAGAGGAGGGCTGACAAGCTCATAGCCATGAACGCGATAAAGTGCTAATAGTTGTTCTTTGGCACTTTCGAGCTGGCGCGCGGCTGATGGAAGGATGTCGGCAATGTATTCGGGCAATTGCCAAGACTGCATTGGTATTCCTCACAAAATACAAGCCACACTGAATCCGTGGGAGCAGTGTGACGTAGACGAGAAAAGGCAGGTAAGATGCTGTGCCTGGGAGTCTGTTAAAACATCACTTTATCACAATTTAACGTTTATAGACCAGTGACAATTATGGCTGGATTACCATTTTACCCAGCCTGTGGCCCAGGTAAGCAAGATGATGCCACCAAATATAATCCGGTACCAGGCGAAGGGAATATAGTTTTTGTGGGCAACAAAACGCAGCAATGCTTTAACGGCTACGAGCGCGGATAGAAATGCTGCTATAAAGCCGATAGCGATAAGAAGTAGATCGTCCCGGGTAAATTCACTCATATGCTTGAGCATATCGTAACCGGTGGCAGCAATCATTACGGGTACGGCCAGAAAAAATGAAAATTCTGTGGCTGCTTTGCGTTCAATACCCCATAGCATCCCACCCATAATGGTACTGCCGGAGCGTGAGGTGCCTGGAATCAGCGCTAAGATTTGTGCCAGCCCTACTACTAGGGCATCGCGCGGACGCATTTGTTCAACGTTTTTGACTTTGGGTTCTATGTGGCTCTGGCGCTTTTCAATCCAGAGAATGAGGAGGCCGCCGATAACAAGAGCGGTGGCCACGGTGACGGGGTTAAACAGGAAATGTTTGATTTGTTTGTTGAACAGTAATCCAACGATAGCCGCAGGGATAAAGGCGATAGCTAGATTGAGAACAAAGCGGTTGGTGGCAGGTTCTTTGCCGATATGGGTGATGATATGGGCAAAGCGATGCTTGTATTCAAACACAATGGCAAGGATTGCGCCTAGCTGAATGGTGATGTCGAATACTTCGCCTGTGGTCTGAAATTTGAGCAGATTGCCGACAACAATCAGGTGGCCAGTACTGGAAACAGGTAAGAACTCGGTTAAGCCTTCTACGATCCCTAGTATCAGGGCTTTTAGAAATAAGATAATGTCCATTTTTATTTACTGTGGTTTGTGTATTGATGTCATGTTTTCTACGCAAAACAGCAAAACAATAGTGTGTTTAAGGGTAAACACACTATTGTTTGGTTTGTTGTCTGAAATCTATCGATTTGCAGAAGCAGCCAATGAGGCTCCTATGCTTTTCGGTAGTTTACGGGTAGTTGCTACGCTAATGCCATTCTCATTGCGTACTTTTTCAATTAATTCATTTAATGTAACCATTCCTGCCTGATATCCTCGCGGAAATTGTAGTTGGTACTTGCCTCCAACTATTACGATTGGTGTAGCCTGAATGTTGTATTTTTCACTCAATTTGCGCATGTCGGTAGCGATGGCAGAGTTTTCCTGACTGTTATAGGCTTTGACAAGTTTTTGCCCATCAAATGCGGTTTGCTGTACCGCCCATTTTTTGAATACGTCAGGTTGCCATAATTCGATGTGTTTGGTAAAGATGGCATCAAAAATTACTGGGTCTGCGTTTAGTTTCATGCCGGTACTGTTTACGGCTGCGGCAACTCGAGCCAGATTGTAGTAAACATTATCATCCCAGACAACGTGCACTGGACGCAGATAGGTATCGGGAGCGAAAGATTTCATTTCCTTGAGTATGTATGGTTCAAGATGTGAACAATGGATACAGCTGTAGGAGAAGAATTCCAGTACCTCTACTTTGTTTTTGTGTAGTTGCGGGATAGGCTTGTCGAGTACGACGTAGTCTACGTTAACTAATGCTGCCTGTGCTACTCCGCTGGTAAATGCCAGTGTGGTAGCTATGATGGTGATGATTTTTTTAAGCATGTTGATTCCCTGGTGTTATTAAAGCTGGCTGATTCAGGATGCTGCTCTGGTCAGGCTATCAATATTGTGTTGTTGCAAGGTTTTTTTAATTTCGCCGGCCTGATTCTGGCTGAGTTTATCGGTCTGAACACGGTATTTGATTGTACCGTTAACTTTGGCAGTATGTACGCTGCTGTTGATACCTAGCATGACTAATTTGGCGCGCTGTGCATCGGCATCGGTACGATTGTTAAAGGAACCGATTTGCAGATAGACTTTACTATCAGTATGCTGTTTTTCTACTGCCTGCTGAGCCTTTTCCAGACTGCCGTTACTTAATATCTGTTCTGGAGTGACGTGTGCATGGTTGGGTGCAACCGGTGCTTTCGGGGGTGTTTTATCTGGAACCTTATGCGGCTCTGTATGCTGGATTGGTGGTGTGTGGTTTGTAATGACTTCACTTTCAATGCCATTTAAGTTAACCGGCTGTGAGGCAGCAGGTGCTACTTGTGTTTCGCTGGCGGTTGTTGAAGATGGAATACTATTAGGTATAAATGGCTGGGTAGTAGATGCTCCATTGTTTGGTGTGAGTATTTCTGGCTGTGGTGGAGCAGTAGTAGTAGGAGGAGTATCAGGCATTTTGAAATCTGATTTGCTTTTGTTTAGGTAGAACAGGATGCCAGCGATGATTATGGTTGCAATCAGCAAACCGACGATAAAGCTGACGAGCCCTTTACCTGCCTGACGAAATGATATGTTCATATGCATGTTAAAAGCCTTTATGTTGGCATTATATACGGCAAAATCTGTTCAGAGTCGAGTTGTCATTTCTGTGGATATGACGCCCGTTTTTGCTCTGATTGATATTATAAAGCACGACGGAAACTTATGGCGCGCAAAATATGACTGGTTTCAACGTTGTGATTATCTGCCATATCAGCTAGGGTACGGGCAATACGCAAGATGCGGTGAAAGCTGCGTGCTGAAAGTGATAGTTTTTCCATGGCACTGGCCAGAGTCTGTTTGGCTGCTGTACTGATATGGGCGATAGTGTCCAGTTCGCGGTTGCTTAATTGTGCATTGATTTTACCCTGACGCTGATACTGGCGTTCGCGAGCTAAGCTAACACGCTCGCGAATACTGCTGCTGTTTTCGCCATCAGCCTGTTGTATTAAATCACTAGCGGGCAGGCTGGGTACATCGATAATGAGGTCTATACGATCAAGCAGGGGGCCGGAAATTTTGTCCCGGTAACGGGATATGGCTTCCGATGTGCAGCGGCACGGCTTGATAGGATGTCCGTGATAACCGCAGGGACAAGGATTCATTGCGGCTACAAGTTGAAATTTGGCTGGATAGGTAGCCTGCCGTGCCGCTCGGGAAATGTGAATTTCGCCACTTTCCAAGGGTTCGCGCAGAACTTCGAGTACTTTGCGATCAAATTCCGGTAGTTCGTCCAGAAACAAAATGCCGTGATGCGCCAAGGAAATTTCACCGGGACGGGGATCAGAACCACCACCGACTAGTGCTGCGGCTGATGTGCTGTGATGAGGAGAACGAAATGGCCGGATTTGCTGGTATTGTTGCTGCGCATGGGGTAAAAGTGACTGTAAAGACCAGACGCTTACCAGCTCTGTTGCTGTTAACGGCGGTAATATACTAGGCAGACGCTGTGCCAGCATGGATTTACCTGTTCCGGGTGGTCCTGACAATAATAAACTGTGGCCACCTGTTGCAGCAATTTCCAGTGCTAATTTGGCTGTTTGCTGTCCGCGTACATCGGCCATATCAGGATAGGCTGCTTCGGTGGTATGTTGTTGCAGATGTTGCGCATCAATGGCAGTAAGTGATTGCTGTTGGTTAAGATGGGCAGCTACAGCAGTCAGTGTGCTGGCACCATATACATGCGTTTGTGGCAGTAGTGCAGTTTGAAAAGCATTGTCTTGTGGCAGAATAAAGGCACGTTGTTGCTGTCGTGCAGCTTCTGCCATGGCGATGGCGCCGCGAATTGGTCTGATTTGGCCGGATAGTCCGAGCTCTCCGGCCAGCTCGTATTCAGGCAGACAAGTGCTGTCTATCTGGCCGGAAGCTGCCAGTATGCCGATGGCGATTGGCAGGTCAAACCGACCTGACTCTTTGGGTAGATCAGCCGGTGCCAGATTAACGGTAATTTTTTTGGCAGGAAAATCGAAACCGGACTGAATGATGGCAGCCCTTACTCGATCTCGGCTTTCTTTGACTTCGGTATCTGGTAAGCCAACAATACTGAATGCTGGCAAACCATTGGCCAGATGAGCTTCTACTTCTACTAGTGGTGCTGCCATTCCTGCCAGTGCGCGACTATAAACAACTGCCCAAGACATGGGATGATTCCTCAGGCTGGCAAATCGGTATTGTTGGTCTCTGTTGCACAAGCAGGATTGGTGCTACTGCTGTTTTGTGCCAGCAAGGCTTCCAGTGCAATTACTCGAGTTTCGAGCTCGGCCAGTTTTTCTCTGGTTTTCAGTAGTACTTGCTGTTGAATATCAAATTCTTCGCGTGTGATCAGATCCATGCGGCTGAAAGCACTGCCAAGCATGGATTTGACATTTTTTTCCATGTCTTTGATAGGGCTGTTGCTGATGGTATCACTGAGTTTATCGCTGATGTCGTCAAAAATTTTTTTGCTGAACATGACCTGAATCCTTTTGTTGGCAAGGTAATCAATGTCTGTGATTGTACGGGTGAAACAGTTGACGATGCAATGCTTATATGTTGCTTAAGGGGCGGAAAAGACAATAATGTAATGTTGATCGTCGAGTGTTAAATCGCCGAGAAAATCATTGCGCTCGTCAATACATACTGGCAGCACAGCATGGTGTGCGGTCCAGACGCCTTGTCCTTGTGGTTTGAAATCGGTGCGATTAAAGCCCAGATCCATGTTGCGCATGGTGAAATGTATGCTGATTCGTTTCACTGAAGCCGGTACCTGACGCATGCTGATGTCAAAAGGTTTGGTAATATCTGCAGGTGGTGTAAATTGGATTACTGCACCGCCAGGTAATATGCAGCCGCTACGCACATTACAGTTACTGAGTGTACTTTGTGCATCTGTACGGCTGTTTTGCCACAGAACAAGGCCAATGATGCTGGGGACTGCTATGATAAAGAGAAGTAGTCCGATGATGACGGTGGTTGAGTTTTTGGCAGGCTGAGTCATGGTGTTGGTTTTTTGTAGGGTAAGTTAAGGACTCAATATTTGTTGTCGGGCAGATTATGGTGGGCAAAGGAAACAGACTGATGTCGACTATTATTGCTCCTGAATGATGCCATGGACGCCAAGTGTAATCCAGTCGGGTTGTGCTGTAGGCTGGCTGGACTTTTCCAGTAAAGCCATAACGGGTACGCCGGAGGGATGTTGCTGTAACAGGTTAAGGAGTAGCTGGATGTCTTCAGTGCTGGATACAGGCCAGATAATGGCTGCGGCTGTTTGCGCCTGTAGCCACTGTTCGTGGTTATGGCAGATAGCCCAGGTGTTGGCTGTGGGATGTTGTTTTGTCAGTTGTTGCAATTGGCTGGCTGGTGCATAAACAACTGTTGTGGTAGCTATACCGGGCTGATAGGGCAGTATCTGTAATGCTGGCTGTTGTGGTATTGCGGTATGAAAGCCTGTATTGAAGTGGCCACTCATGTTTGTTGGAATGGCTAATGCAGCCAGAATAGGCGCATTTGCGGGCAATATCGGAGCAACGGTAAGATTGCCGGGCTGCTGCCAGTACCAGCTTTGCTGTTCACGTGCAGTTAATTGCCCATGCCACTGGTTGGCGGCAATGCGATAAAAATGCAGGTGAACATGAGCATGTTCGTAATGATGAATTTTGGTCAGCCATGGGGAGGCAGCAGTGATTTCTATACCCAGCTCTTCTGCAAACTCGCGTTGTAATGCGGCCAGTCGGCTTTCTCCAGTTTCTACTTTGCCGCCAGCAAATTCCCAGTAGCCGGCATAAGGTTTGCCTATGGGTCGTGAGCTGAGCAGAAATTCACCTTGCTGGTTATAAAGGACGCCAGCAACCACTTCAGTCAGACTGTTATTACTCATTATTTAATATACTCGGCCACGGCAAAGGCCACGATATGATTGTCTTCATCACTCAGGCTCAGGTGGATGCGACCGATGTTTTTTTGACTAAGCCATTGCGCCAATGGTTTTTCAACGATAAATTCAGGACGCCCCAGTTCGTTGTGACCAATACCGATATTGCGCAGAGTAACTGGGCTACGCAAACCGGTATGTACGGCTTTGGCAAAAGCTTCTTTGGCTGCAAAGCGTTTGGCAAGAAATTTTATAGGTTGGTTGGCTGATGGCCATTCCAGTGCTTCAATCCGTGACAGCATTTTTTCGGCCACTGCATTGGCTCCGTAGGTTTTGCACATTTTGGCGATGCGATCAATTTTTACTAAGTCTGTACCTATGCCGTAAATCATTGTTTTCCTTTTGCTGGTGAAGATTAATAAGGAATGCTGCGTGCGCGAAAAATGGCAGTTTTCATTTGTTCAATGGCTTGAGGCAATCCGATGAAAATCGCCTGAGCAATCAATGCATGGCCGATGTTGAGTTCATGAATGGCTAAAATTTTGGCAATGGGTGTGACATTATGGATATTCAATCCATGTCCGGCATTGACGATTATGCCCATTTCGCTGGCCTGATGAGCGGCCTCTTCGATACGCGCTAGTTGCTGTTGTCGCTGTTCTTTATCGGTGGAATCGGCATAGGCACCGGTATGTAGTTCAATTACCGGTGCGCCGACTTCACGGCAGGCTTGTATCTGCTGCTTGTCAGCATCAACAAACAGGGAAACGCGAATGCCGGCAGCAGTTAGTTTCTGAGTATATTCTGCTACTTTGTCTTGTTGTGACAATACATCCAGCCCACCTTCGGTGGTGATTTCCTGTCTTTTTTCCGGAACGATGCATACATCAGTAGGCTGAACGGCCAGTGCGTTATCCAGCATTTCCGGGGTGAGTGCCATTTCGAGATTGAGGCGGGTGCTGATGGCATTTTTGACAGCAAATACATCAGCATCATGAATATGGCGCCTATCTTCGCGTAGATGCATGGTAATCAGATCGGCGCCGTGCGTTTCGGCAAGTAATGCGGCTTCAAGTGGGCTGGGATAATTACTGCCGCGGGCGTTACGCACGGTTGCAACATGATCTATGTTTACGCCAAGTAGCATAAGCTTTTACCTAGTATTAGTTAAATGGTATGTTACGATACTTTACCCTTACCCGGCTGTAAAGATAAACTGATTTAACTTTGTTTTGCTGCAAATAAATCGTTATCAAAGAGATCAGGATTGTGTTCTGGGGTGTCGTCCCTGAGATGGCAGACTAAATGCAAATCGCTGTCTGCCTGACAACAGCAGGGTAAGATTTCACCTGGCGCGATAAAGGCTAGTGGCTGCTCGGGATAGCTTACTTGTCCGGAAAGCAGTTTGAGGCGGCAGGCACCACAATAACCACTGCGACACTGGTATTCAATTTCGTGTCCGGTACGTTCTAGCCCTTCCAGCAAGGTTTCGTCTTGTTGCAGGGTAAACGTTTTGTCGCAGGTGGTGATTAAGTTCATTTCCTGTATCGTTGCGGTTTGGTTAGTGTCTGTGGCTTTTGCCAGACTGGGTAGGGGCGGATTTAAAGTTCAAAATCGCTTAAGTCGTCTTCATTCAGTTCGGCATCAATCTGGCCAACCAGATATGAACTGACTTCAACTTCCTGTGGTGCTACCTGTACGTTGTCTGAAGACAACCATGCATTAATCCACGGAATCGGATTTTGCTTGGCATGCTCAAAAGCAGGCTGCAATCCTACGGCCTGCATGCGCAAGTTGGTAATGTATTCGACATACTGACCGAGAATGTCTTTATTCAGTCCAATCATGGATCCATCTTTAAACAGGTATTCAGCCCAGTCTTTTTCCTGCATGGCGGCACGACGGAATAGGTGGAAACATTCTTCTTCGGTTTCTGCTGCAATTTGAGCCATCTCCGGATCATCTGCACCTGTACGCATTAAGTTGAGCATTTGTTGTGTTCCGGTGAGGTGTAATGCTTCATCGCGGGCGATCAGTTTGATGATTTTGGCATTGCCCTCCATTAGTTCGCGTTCGGCAAACGCAAATGAACAGGCAAATGAAACATAAAAACGGATTGCTTCGAGTACGTTGACGCACATCAGACACAAATAGAGTTTTTTCTTCAGCTCATGCAGATTGATTTCTACTGTTTTGCCATTAATCTGGTGTTTACCTGCGCCTAGTAAGTTGTAGTATTGGGTATATTCGATTAGATCATCATAATAGCAAGCGATTTCTTCAGCACGGGCAATGATGTGTTTGTTTTGTACGATGTCATCAAATATGATAGATGGATCGTTGACGATATTGCGAATAATATGGGTATAGCTGCGTGAATGAATGGTCTCGGAAAACGACCAAGTTTCAATCCAGGTTTCTAGCTCGGGAATGGATACCAGAGGCAGTAGGGCAACATTAGGACTGCGCCCCTGTATGGAGTCAAGTAAAGTCTGATATTTTAGATTGCTGATAAAGATGTGTTTTTCGTGCTCAGGTAAATTGGCATAGTCGATGCGGTCGCGTGATACGTCTACTTCTTCCGGACGCCAGAAGAAAGACAGCTGTTTTTCAATCAGTTTTTCAAAAATATCAAATTTTTGTTGATCATAGCGGGCTACATTGACAGGCTGACCGAAGAACATTGGTTCTGTCAGGGCATTATTCGGTTTTTGACAGAATGTGCTGTAGTTCATTGACAGATGTTCACAGGCCATGGCGATACTCTTTATTTAAATTGATATAAACGGGGAATAAAGGGTGCTTGTGCACCCTTGGGGAATCAGATTTTGCAGGCTCCGCTGGCGCAGCCATCATCTTGAATGCTGGTTTGCATGTCGTCGGCGCCATCACGGGTATTCTGGTAATACAGGGTTTTCAGGCCGAATTTATAGGCCGTCAGTAAGTCTTTGATTAATTGTTTCATCGGGACTTTTTGTCCTTCAAAGCGTTGCGGGTCGTAGTTGGTATTGGCAGAAATGGATTGGTCGACGAATTTTTGCATGATACCCACCAGATGCAGGTAGCCTTCATTATTTGGCATATCCCACAGCAGTTCGTAGTGGTTGTGCAAGCGCTCAAATTCTGGTACGACCTGTTTGAGAATGCCGTCTTTGGATGCTTTCACGGATACGAGCCCGCGTGGTGGTTCAATACCATTGGTGGCATTGGCAATCTGGCTAGATGTTTCTGAAGGCATCAGTGCCGTGAGGGTGGAGTTACGCAGGCCATGTTTGACGATATCAGCGCGTAATGCTTCCCAGTCCAGATGCAGAGGCTCCTGACAGATTTTGTCCAGATCTTTTTTGTAGGTATCAATTGGCAATAAGCCCTGTGCATAGGTGGTGTCGCTAAATTTAGGACAGGCACCCAGTTCTTTTGCCAGTTTAACTGATGCTTTGAGCAAGTAATATTGGATAGCTTCAAATGTACGGTGGGTAAGGCTGATAGCTGAACCATCACTGTATTTGACGCCGTTTTTGGCCAGATAGTAAGCAAAGTTAATCACTCCGATACCAAGTGTACGCCGGTTCATGGTGGCCAGTTCGGCAGCTTTGATTGGATAGTTCTGATAATCCAGTAAGGCATCTAGAGCACGGGTAGTGAGCTCAGCCAGTTCTTCCAATTCTTCTAGATTTTCCAGTGCCCCCAGATTAAATGCTGACAGGGTACACAAGGCAATCTCACCAGACGGGTCGTTAATGTCGTTTAGTGGTCGGGTGGGCAAGGCAATTTCCAGACACAGATTTGACTGGCGCACTGGTGCCAGTTTGGGATCAAACGGGCTGTGGGTATTGCAGTGGTCAACATTCTGGATATAAATCCGTCCGGTACCGGCGCGCTCCTGCATTAACAGGGAGAACAGGTCAACAGCAGGTATACTGCGACGAGTAATGCTGCTGTCTTTTTCATATAAGACATAGAGGCGTTCAAATTCGTCCTGATCAGCAAAAAATGCGTCATACAGACCTGGCACTTCGGATGGTGAAAACAGGCTGATGTTTTCTCCTTTAATCAGGCGGGTATACAGCAGGCGGTTAATCTGTACGCCGTAATCCAGATGACGAACACGGTTTTCTTCTACGCCACGATTGTTCTTCAGTACCAGTAGATTTTCTACTTCCAGATGCCATAAAGGATAGAACAGGGTGGCTGCTCCGCCGCGTACTCCTCCCTGTGAGCAGGATTTAACGGCAGCCTGAAACATTTTATAAAATGGAATACAGCCGGTATGCTGGGCTTCACCACCGCGTATTTCGCTGCCTAGGGCGCGAATGCGTCCAGCGTTAATACCAATGCCGGCTCGCTGGGATACATATTTGACAATTGCGCTGGTGGTGGCATTGATGCTGTCGAGGCTATCATCACATTCAATCAGTACGCAGGAAGAAAACTGGCGTGTTGGTGTGCGCACACCGGACATTATTGGTGTGGGCAGGGAAATTTTGAAGGTGCTGATGGCATGATAGAATTTTTTTACGTATTCCAGTCTGTCAGCTTTTGGATAGCGTGCAAACAGACACATTGCTACCAGTATATATAAAAACTGTGGGCTTTCAAAAATTTGTCTGGTAACACGGTTCTGTACCAGATATTTGCCTTCAAGTTGTTTAACCGCGGCATAGGAGAAATTTAGGTCGCGATTATGGTCAATGCAGGCATTCAGTTCATCAAATTCAGCCCGTGAATAATCCTGTAATATGTGTTCATCGTATTTGCCTGATTCAGTCAGGCTGGTTACGTGGTCATACAGATGTGGCGGTTCAAACCGGCCAAAAGCAATTTTGCGTAAGTGAAAGATCGCCAGACGGGCTGCCAGATACTGATAGTCTGGTGTTTCGGTAGATATCAGGTCGGCAGCGGCCTTGATGATGGTCTCGTGAATGTCATCTGTGCGAATACCATTGTAAAACTGGATGTGTGAGCGCATTTCTACTTGAGATACGGATACATTATCCAGTCCCTCTGCTGCCCAGGTAACAACTTTATGAATTTTATCCAGATTGATATCTTCCAAACTTCCGTTACGTTTGGTTACTTTGAGATTGCCTACCGCATTCATGAGTGATTCTTTCTAGCACAAGTAAAGCAGAAAAAAACAGTGACGCCACAAAATGTAGTGGTCAACTGTTATTCTAAACACAATATACTGGTTTTTTGCTTTAAAAAAAAGTCTTGTCAAAACTGACTATATCCGCTTCTTCATAATGAGTGAGTTAAGCGATGTAATGATTTTTGTTGATTCACAAATAGTTTGGTCTGATTTGTCTCATTTTGAATGAAACTGTAAAAAAATTATTAAATTTTCAGTTTTTTTATATCGGGGGATAAATCTGCGCTGTATCTGGCTACATTTACAAGGAAAAAGACATACTGCCTAAAATATAAGCTCGGCTCGGCGTTACTTAATTTTAGACAGTAATTACAAATACAGGATTCTAGTGTTGCAATAGTGACTCATCTAATTTTAAGTCATTGTTGTAATTAATGCTAATCTGGCTTTCCAGCACTTTTTGAGCAATAGCTTTGGCTTCTTCAAGCGAATGCATGGTATAGCTGCCACACTGATAGCGGTTCAGTTCGGGTATGTGATTCTGATCGACTACTGCAAGCACATCCTGCATGGCCGCAGCCCAAGCATTGACCACGGTGGCTTCATCAGGGGTGCCAATCAGGCTCATGTAAAAGCCGGTGCGGCAGCCCATGGGGGAAATATCGATAATTTCCACTTTATCGCTGTTGAGGTGGTTGCGCATAAAACCAGCAAATAAATGTTCGAGTGTATGCATGCCTTTTTCTGGCAAAATAGCCTGATTGGGTTTGCAGAACCGCAAATCAAATACGGTGATGTCATCCCCTTTAGGCGTGGACATGTTTTTGGCTATACGCACTGCTGGTGCCTGCATACGGGTATGGTCTACAGTAAAACTATCCAGTAATGGCATGATGATTCCTTTGTAATTGTCAGCCTAATACTTTTCTGGCACTGGCAAACAGCCGGTACCAGCCAGACATTTCCGGCCAGTCTCGTGGAGCCCAGCTCATTTGTGCCGTCTGAAAAACTCGTTCCGGGTGCGGCATCATGATGGTGACTCGGCCATCCTGATTGCTGACACCTGCAATACCGGCCGGAGAACCATTCGGGTTGAGCGGATACCTATCCGTTACCTGATTATGACCGTCCACATATTGTAGTGCAATAGCCAGCTCTGGTGGTACTTTGTTTTCCGGCAAATGGGTAAAGTCTGCCCGTCCCTCACCATGGCTTACGACAACCGGTAAGCTACTACCAACCATATCCGCCAGAATTAATGATGGAGAGGCAGGAATGGTAACCATACTCAGGCGTGCTTCAAACTGTTCGGAACTGTTACGGCAAAAGCGTGGCCATGTATCTGTACCCGGGATAATCTCAGCCAGATTGCTGAGCATCTGGCAACCATTACATACGCCAAGTGCCAGTGTGTCCTGACGGGCAAAAAATTCAGTAAACTGTTGCCGAAGTTGTTGATTAAATAAAATACTCTTGGCCCAGCCTTCACCGGCACCGAGCACATCGCCATAGCTGAAACCACCGCAAGCAGCCAGCAGGTGAAAATCTTTCAGTGTTGCACGTCCGGCCAGTAAATCGCTCATATGCACATCATGGGCAGCAAAACCGGCACGAGTGAATGCAGCAGCCATTTCCAGCTGTCCGTTTACGCCTTGTTCGCGCAAAATGGCCACTTTAGGCTGCGCGCCCCGATGAATATAGGGCAGAGCGATATCCTCGGCAGGATTAAAGCTTAATTCGGCAAATAATCCGGATAAGCGTTCCTGCTCCAGTAGGGCAAACTCACTGTCTGCACAGCACGGATTATCGCGTAGACGTTGCATGTGATAACTGGTTTCGCTCCAGCTTTTTTGCAGATCCACTCGATTTTCATTGAGTAGAACTGTATTGCCGTGGTGTACCATCAATCGGTCGGTGGTGTTGATATGACCAATAATATGTAGGGTATCAGTCATTCCGGCCGCAGCAAAGGCAGCCTGAATACTGGCAACATCTTCATTGTGTACCTGAATCACGGCACCCAGTTCTTCAGTAAAGAGGCTACGTACAGCCGCATCCTGTAGCTTCTGGTTGTGGCTATGCTGGTTGGTCTGCTGGATAAGTGAGGCAATATTGATGGTAACGCCTATATGGGAGGCAAACATCATTTCTGCCAGTGTCACTACCAGACCGCCATCACTGCGGTCATGGTATGCCAGTATTTTCTGTGCGCGGATTAATGATTGTATGAGCTGGAAAAAGTCAGCCAGCAGGGCTGGTGTATTTACATCAGGCGCACGGCCACTGAGATTTTTCCATACTTGTTGCAAGGCGCTGCCACCCATGCGACTACAGCCCTGCCCAAGGTCGATGGCCAGCAGGGTAGTGTCTGCAATATTCTGTAGTTCAGGCGTAACGGTATGGCAAACATTGTTTACCGGGGCAAAAGCCGTGATAACCGCAGACAGGGGGGAAACCACTCTTTTTTCTTCGCCGGTATCATGCCAGATTGTTTGCATTGAAAGGGAATCTTTGCCAACAGGGATACTGAGCTGTAATTTCTGGCATAGTTCAGATACTGCCTCTACTGTTTCATACAGACGTGCATCTTCACCAGCAAAACCACAAGCAGCCATCCAGTTGGCAGAAAGTTTAATCTTACTGAGTGTGCCGATGTCGGCAGCGGCAATGTTGGTTAATGCCTCGCCAACGGCCATGCGTCCAGATGCTGCGCCGGAAAATAATGCCAGAGGTGATTTTTCGCCCATACTCATGGCTTCACCAAGCAGGGTATTAAAGCCCATTTTGGTAACCGCAACGTCTGCAACTGGTGTCTGGAAACGTCCAACCATTTGGTCACGGTGGGTAAGGCCGCCAACACTACGGTCACCAATGGTAATCAAAAACTGCTTGCTGGCTACAGTGGGCAGACGTAATACCCGGTAAAGACTTTCACGAATATCCAGTTTGCTGCCATCAAAGGGGGCGATTTCTTCGTTAATGGTATAGTCGTGACGGGTAACTTTTGGTGGTTTGCCCAGTAATACGTCCAGTGGGATATCTACCGGATTATTGTTGAACAAGTCATCATGTAGCTGTAATTGTCCCTCATCTGTAGCGGTACCAACAACAGCAAACGGACAGCGTTCACGCTGGCAGATGGCCTGAAAAATTGCCAGATTTTCTGGCAAGATCGCTAATACATAGCGTTCCTGCGCTTCATTACACCAGATTTGCAGCGGATTGAGACCATGTTCTTCCAGTGGTATCTGACGTAACTGAAACACAGCCCCACGGCCGGCATCGTTTACCAATTCCGGAAAGGCGTTGGATAAACCACCAGCACCGACATCATGAATGGAGATAATTGGGTTGTCTGTACCCAGTTGCCAGCAGCGGTCGATAACTTCCTGAGCACGACGCTCAATTTCTGGATTGCCGCGCTGTACTGAATCAAAGTCCAGATCGGCATGATTGGCTCCGGTACTCATGCTGGATGCAGCTCCGCCACCTAAACCGATGAGTAGGCCGGGGCCACCGAGCTGAATGAGTAATGCACCGGCGGGAATATTATCCTTGAACACCTGCTGTGCCTGAATATTACCCAATCCACCGGCGATCATGATGGGTTTATGAAAGCCACGCATGGTACCGCTGAATAATTCTTCAAAGGTACGGAAATAACCGAGAAGGTTGGGGCGACCAAATTCATTGTTAAAGGCTGCACTGCCAATCGGGCCGTCCAGCATGATATCCAGTGCACTGCTGATGTGTGCCGGTTTGCCATACTGATTACGGGTAGCTGTATATTGCTCCCATGGCTGGATAAATTCGGGTATAGAAAGATTGGAAACGCTGAAACCGCTCAAACCTGCTTTAGGGCGTGCACCCTTGCCTGTAGCGCCTTCATCGCGGATCTCACCTCCGGAGCCAGTAGCGGCACCGGCAAAAGGTGCAATCGCAGTAGGATGATTATGGGTTTCAACTTTCATCAGAATATGGGTTTGTTCAGTATTAAACTGGTATTGCTGTTGATTCGCCTGAGGATAAAAACGTTCAATAGTGGCACCGGCTATAATTGAAGAATTATCTTTATAAGCTACCAGTGTGCCTTCAGGGTGTGCCTGATGGGTAGCGCGAATCATGCCAAACAGAGATTTAGGCTTGGCTTCAGCATTAATGATAAATTCGGCATTAAAAATCTTGTGGCGACAATGTTCAGAGTTTGCCTGAGCAAACATCATCAGCTCTACGTCTGTGGGGTTGCGTTGCAGCAGCTGATAATTCTCAACCAAATAGTCTATTTCATCCGCGGATAATGCCAGTCCTAATTGTTGGTTTGCTGTTTCCAGCGCGAATTTACCCTTTTCTAGTACATCAATACAGGTAAAACTCTGCGCTGCTGTTGTATGAAACAGTTGTGCCGCATCTGCTACAGAAGCAAGTACGCTTTCGGTCATGCGGTCGTGTAATATTGCCTGCCAGCGATCTTGTTCCTGCTGACTGAGCTGGCGGGAAAAGGTATACAGGATGCCGCGTTCGATGCGTTCAATCATAGTGAGACCACAATTATGAACAATATCGGTGGCTTTAGATGCCCAGGGAGAAATAGTCCCCAAACGCGGAATAACTAATAGCTGAGTACCGGCAAGAGTATTACTTTTCTGCTGCGTGGCACGCAACAATTCAAGTAATTTTTGCTGATTGTCTGAATTAAGCGCAGTTGCTGACGCCACAAAATAGCGAAATTCGCTGTTTATCTGAATATCGCAATCCAGTTGCAGTTTTGCAGCCTGCTGTAACAATTTTTCAATACGAAAAGGGGAAAGTGCGACCTCGCCGCACAGTGACAGTACAACTGACATAATGAGGGTAGCTCACTTCGGTAGTGGGTTTGGGCTGAAGCGCAATTTTACGCGAAAAACAAGTACGATGCTTGATTTTATATTAGTGGGTATGGCTGGTTTGAGTTTCGGATTAGGATATGGTAGTTTTTAACTCTGTGGATACAGTTAAAAGAGGTGCTATTATGAAAAAAATTGAAGCAATCGTTAAACCGTTTAAACTAGATGATGTACGTGAAGCTTTATCTGATGTAGGTTTTAGCGGAATGACTGTGTCTGAGGTCAAAGGTTTTGGACGCCAGAAAGGACATACAGAAATTTATCGTGGTGCCGAATATGCAGTGGATTTCTTACCTAAGGTGAAAATCGAACTGGTATTGCCTGCTGATCGAGTTGAACAGGCAATTGAGGTCATTGTGGCTGCTGCACGCTCTGGTAAAATCGGTGACGGTAAAATTTTTGTATTGCCGGTGGAGGCAGCGGTGCGTATCCGTACTGGTGAGCAAAATGAAGCGGCAATTTAAACGTAGACTAGATTAATGCCAAACCGTCTGCATTCAATTATAAAAAATAGTTTTATATATCAGTTGTATGTGGATGGTTTTACTGTTTATATATAATAATCAGTAGCGTTTTTGGCTTGAATGATGCCACAGACCTAACATAATTACAGTAGCCATAAAGAATTTGAGTAAATCAAAACCGGCAAACGGCAGATAGCCTAGTTGCAGGGCATGATGGATATCTGTGTGCAGGTAGAAAGCCAGATAGATTACTCCAAAGATAAATATCATCTGGTGAGCAAGTGCAAAGGCACACAATCCGCTGAAAAAATGCCGGTCATAACCTCTTTCCGCAGCCAAGCCTGCTATGTAGGCACTGACAATAAATCCATACAGATAACCGGCTGAAGCTGATGCCAGAGCATTTATCCCGCCATGACCACCAGCAAAGAATGGCAGGCCGCAAGCTCCCAGTATTAAATACTCGATCATAGCCAATACGGCAAGTCTGCGCCCCAGACAAGCACCAAGCAGTAAAACTGCCAGAGATTGCAGGGATAAAGGCACAGGTTGCAGAGGGATACTGATATTGGCTGATAAAGCCATAATCAGGGCAGCGGCCGTTGTAGCCAGCAATTTGCGTTGCCATCGGACTATAGAGCAGTATTGCAGCAGATAGGGACGATAAGTATGGGATATTATGGTATTCATGAAAAGCCGGAATTATGAAGAAGAATCAGGTGAGAAAACAGATGCTGATAAATAAAAAAGCGGCCGCAGCCGCTTGAATATTAGGTTACAGTATGTAGCGAGCCAGATCTTCACGCTTGGCAATATCCTGCAATCGCGCATCTACATAAGCTGCATCTATAGCTATATTACCGGCAGGAGCTTCGAAAGAAACTTCTTCAAGCAATTTTTCCATCACTGTATGCAAGCGGCGTGCGCCAATGTTTTCAGTTTTCTCATTAACCTGAAATGCAATTTCAGCAATACGGGCAATGCCATCATCAGTGAATTGCAGATTTACGTCATCAGTAGCCAGTAGGGCAGCGTATTGTTCGGTTAGATTGGCGTGTGTCGTAGTGAGAATGGCTTTGAAGTCATCTACACTCAGGTTATCCAGCTCAACCCGAATGGGGAAACGCCCCTGTAATTCGGGTATCAGATCACTTGGACGATTGAGGTGGAATGCACCGGAAGCAATAAACAGAACATGGTCAGTTTTAATCATGCCATACTTGGTTTGCACTGTTGTGCCTTCAACCAAGGGTAACAAATCACGCTGCACGCCTTGGCGGGATACATCGCCACCGTTACGGTTGCTATCAGTAGCGATTTTGTCGATTTCATCAAGAAATACAATACCGTTTTGCTCAACCGCCTTGATGGCTTGTTCGCGCAATTCATCTTCACTTACCAGCTTGGCTGCTTCTTCATCCAGTAACAGTTTCATGGCCGCGCTTACTTTCATTTTCTGCGCTTTGGTTTTACCCTGTCCCATGCTGCTGAACATATCCTGTAACTGATTGGTAAAGTCTTCCATTCCCGGAGGACCCATTACAGACATGGTTGGAGAAGCGGAAACGGCGATTTCGATTTCAATCTCTTTATCATCAAGTTCACCTTTGCGTAACATCTGGCGGAATTTTTGCCGGGTGTGGTTTTCCGGTTGTTGTTCCTGTGGTTCTCCGGCAAAACCGACACTACGTGGCGGAGGCAGAAGTGCATCCAGAATACGGTTTTCAGCTGCATCCTGTGCACGGTCGCGATTTTTGGCAATGGTCTGGCTGCGAATGTTTTTCAGTGCAATTTCAATCAGGTCGCGAATAATGCTGTCTACATCACGGCCAACATAGCCTACTTCAGTAAATTTAGTAGCTTCTACCTTGATAAACGGGGCATTGGCCAGACGAGCAAGGCGGCGGGCAATTTCAGTTTTACCCACGCCGGTAGGACCAATCATCAGAATGTTTTTCGGGACAATTTCACTTTGTAACGGTTCGGCAACACGATTGCGGCGATAACGGTTCCTGAGGGCTACCGCTACAGCACGTTTGGCCTGAGTCTGGCCAATAATATGTTTATCCAATTCATGAACGATTTCGCTCGGGGTCATTACTGCTGTACTCATTTTGTTCCAATCTTGAGATTTGACCGTTATTGACAATGTAAATTTACCAGTCTAGGCAATTACAAGGTTTCGATAGTATGGCTCTGATTTGTATAAATGCAGATATCACCGGCAATTTCCAGTGATTTTTTAACTACTTCGGCAGGTTCCAATTCGGTGTTTTCCATCAATGCGCGGGCTGCGGATTGGGCAAATGCACCACCGGAACCAATGGCTGCAATACTATGTTCTGGTTCGAGTACGTCGCCGTTACCGGTAATGACCAGTGTATTTTTCTTGTCAGCCACAATTAGCATGGCTTCTAAACGGCGCAAGGCGCGATCAGTACGCCATTCCTTGGCCAGCTCAATTGCAGCCAGCATCAATTTGCCCTGATGCTTTTGCAACTTGCTTTCAAATAGTTCAATCAGGGTGAATGCGTCGGCAGTACCGCCGGCAAAACCCGCCAGAACTTGATTGTTATATAGTTTGCGCACTTTGCGTGCAGTACCCTTAATTATGGTATTTCCTAATGTCACTTGACCATCGCCACCGATGGCAACGTTTTCACCGCGCCGAACGGAAATAATGGTGGTACCGTCGAATTGTTGCATGTCTCGTGATCCTTAATTGACCAACAGCCACATAACTGTTGGAAAAAAATAACTACTTTTAAATAAGGGCTGTCAGTCAGCTTTCAAGTTACTAAGTCGAATGTTCAGTTGGCGTGTTATTTAAAGATATGTCTTGTTTTTAGGGTAACTGGTTTAATCTATAAAGAAAAACGGCAACCTGAAAGGTTGCCGTTTTTCAAACACAATTAGTTATTTTTTGTGTTTGTAGACTTTTTTAGTGGTAACTGTTTTAGTGGTTCTGACTGTTTTGGTTTTTGCAGGAGCAGCTGCTACTGTACCATTGTCCACTACGCAATTCTGGGTAACGATTTGCGGAACGATTCTTTCCTGACCATTAACAACCTGTTTGCTAGGTTGTACCAAACCCAAGGCACCAACGGTGTCTACAGTGTCGCTGGTGGCCAGGGCTGTTTTCCAAGTAATGCCTTCAGGAGAAACAAAAGTATTGTAATTAACGTCGCGGGCATCACGTATCATTACCGGAGACAGTTTGCCCTGATAATTTACTTGAGCTGCCACTACGTTCTGACCTTGCAGACCATACATTACTCGCAAGCTGTTTTTATCGTTACCAGTGCCACACAGGTAAGATACTTCTTTTCGTGCGTCAATCTGTACATTGTCGGTAGAAGCTGTTGTTGTCGTGGTAGTGGTTGACTGGGCAACAGGTGCCTTGTGATGATGTTTAGAGGCACAGCCAGTCAGAGCAAGCATTAACATCACAGCAGGGATAAGAACTTTTTTCATGATAACTCCTTCAAGCATTTATGAATAAATTTTTGGATAACGTAAACCATCATACTTGGCTTAGGTAAAGATGCAATGGATGTATCTTAGTCTTTTTTAGCTAACGTTGGTTAGTATTAAAAATACCAAATATAATGTTATTGTTATTGTATTAAAAGTCTATCGCTAAAAATGCCTGCACAACGTTATGTTTCAATAGAATATTTGCTTTAGTAACGGAGTATATTCATTTGATAGTCATTGTTTTTTATGTGTAAAATTTTCAAAGTTTAACTTCGTTTCACTTGGCGTCTGTACCACGCTTCTGTCGTCCAGATTAAAAGCAGTTAGGCTACCGCCCCATAATGCTCCAGTATCTACGCAGACAACATTGTCGGCTTCATACAAACCTAATGCCGACCAGTGACCAAATAAGATAGTTTTATCAATGTTTCGGCGGTTTGGTGCTTTGAACCACGGTAAATAATGCGCCGGCATATCGTCAAGTGTGCCTTTGTAATCAAAATCCAAAGCATCATGATCCGTTATTGCACGCATTCGTGTAAAACAGTTCGTGATAAAGCGCAGTCTTTCATCACCGCTGAGGTGCTTATTCCATCGTACAGGTTGATTGCCGTACATGTGAGCAAAAAAATGTGCGGGTTTATGCTGTAAAACGGTTTCCACTTCTTGTGCCAGCAACTGAGCCTGAGCACACGTCCACTCCGGCCAGATACCAGCATGCACCAGTACATAGTCTTTTTGTTGACGGTATAAAGGTTGCTGGCATAGCCAGTCAATTAATACTTTTCTGTCTGGTGCGTTAAGAATGTCACTGATTGTGTCTGCACGTTTTAGTTTGCCATAGCCATAATGCAAAGCCAGTAAATGCAAATCATGGTTGCCCAGAATGGTTTGCATACAGCCATCATGTTGTTTAATCAGGCGCAAAGTAGCCAGTGATTGTGGGCCACGATTGACCAGATCACCGGTGAGCCATAAAGTGTCGATACCGGGATTAAAATCCAGTTTAGTCAGCAGATTTTGAAATTCTGCCAGACAGCCTTGTATATCACCAATTACATATTGCGCCATATTCAATTTCCCGGCAATTCAGCAACGAGCAGCTTTTTTCCGCTTACTTGTCCAAAATCATAACACCTTCCGCTTCAACCAGTACACCTTTGGGTAAAGCAGAAACTTCAACAGCAGCACGAGCGGGATAGGGAGCAGTAAAGTATTGCGCCATAATCTCATTGAATATAGAAAAATTACCTAAATCAGTCAGATAAGCGTTTACTTTCACCAGATCGTTTAGGCTGCCGCCAGCAGCCTGTGTAACTGCCTGAAGGTTTTTAAATACCTGATGAGCCTGCTCAGCAAATCCTCCCTCTACTATCTGCATTGTTTCCGCTACTAATGGAATCTGACCAGACAGGTATACGGTGTTACCAGCACGTACAGCTTGAGAATAAGCGCCAATGGCGGCTGGGGCCTTATCAGTATGAATAATAGTTTTACTCACGTTGTTACTCCTTTGCTTTAAAGAAAAAAAGGTTATCAGATATCAGACTTTAAAAATAAAGCCAGTAGATCATTCAAAAAACTGCGTCCCAATGCAGTGGGGCGTAAATACAGTGGATTTGTATCTAGCAAACCACGTTCAACCGCCTCATTAATGGTATGCTGTATTGAAGCCAAAGGCAGGCCGGTACGTTCACTAAACCATGTACTAGGCACACCGGCAGTCAAACGCAGGGCGTTGAGCATAAACTCAAATGGTAAATCCTGTACCGATACCTGTCGACGAGTAATGGCATGCTGTGGTTGCTGCTGCATGGCCTGCAAATAATCTTTGGGATGCCGACTACGGGTTGTACGTTCAATTGCCTGAGCTGTTGAGATTTTACCATGTGCTCCTGCACCGATACCGATATAATCACCAAATTGCCAGTAATTCAAATTGTGCTGGCATTCTTGTTGCGGTTGAGCAAATGCTGAAGTTTCGTAGCGAGTAAATCCGGCCTGCTGTAATGCTGTGTGCACGGTTTCTTCGATATCAACGATATGGTCATCATCCGGTAATAATGGCGGGGGTGTATGGGCAAACGGTGTATTCGGCTCCAGAGTAAGCTGATAGGCACTGATGTGCTGTACACCGGTTGCAATGGCTGTCTGAATGTCTTCTTCTGCCTGTTTGATCGTTTGGCTGGGCAGAGCATACATTAAATCTATATTCACTTTTGGAAACAAAGTTAAGCCAGATTCAATTGCACTGAGGGCTTCATTGCTGCTGTGAATACGTCCGAGTGTAGTCAGCTTATCATCGGCAAAGCTTTGCACGCCGATTGACAGGCGGTTAATGCCGGCTGCCGCAAAGCCGGCAAAACGATTACGTTCAAATGTGCCCGGATTTGCTTCCAGTGTAATTTCTGCTGTTGGTAACAGATTTACCCGAGCGCGAATGCCACTTAATAATTGTTCAAAAGCGGCTGCTGAAATCAGACTGGGGGTACCACCGCCAATAAAAATCGTATGCACCGGTCTGCCCCAGAAATAGGGTAGCTCCGTTTCCAGGTCGGTTAATAAAGCTGCAATATAGGCCTGCTCATCCAGTTCTTGTTTCAACTGATGCGAATTAAAATCGCAATACGGGCATTTACGGATGCACCATGGTATATGAATATACAGCGACAATGGCGGTAAGCTGGACAGATGTGGAGAATAACTCTGTGGTGTTTGTAATAAAACAGGATACTCAGGCATTAGAATTCAGGCCGTATTGTTGCTGGAGTTTTGCCATGAGAATATGTAGAGCCTGCGCTCGGTGGCTGATGCGGTTTTTTTCTTCCTGACTCATTTGTGCTGCGGTTAATTGCTGTTCAGGTAAATAGAAATGTGGGTCATAGCCAAAGCCATTATTTCCGGCAGCAGATGACTGCCATAGTCCTGCCCAGTTTGCTTCGGCAATCAGTGGCTGTGGGTCGTCTGGATGGCTCACCAGTACCAGTACACACACGTAAAATACGCTTTTGTCACTACTTTGGCGCAGTTGGGCATCCAGTTTGGCATTGTTGGCGGCATCAGATTTTGGCTCTGTGCCCGCATAGCGAGCAGAATGTACGCCGGGAGCGCCATGCAGGGCATTGGCACAAATACCGGAATCATCGGCCAGTGCTGGTAACCCGCTATGGCGGCTGGCATGTCGAGCTTTAGCCAGTGCATTTTCTACAAAAGTCACATAGGGTTCTGGGCAT
The DNA here is from genome assembly GCF_024103505.1 of Snodgrassella sp. Lineage (NCBI taxonomy): Bacteria > Pseudomonadati > Pseudomonadota > Betaproteobacteria > Neisseriales > Neisseriaceae > Snodgrassella > Snodgrassella sp. Next base: position 168,901 of record NZ_JAGGIJ010000005.1, on the reverse strand, counting down.
TCGGTGATGTTGAAAACCGACTGCGGCACAATTTCTATATTCAATGATCTAAACAGGCGACTGAATTCAGCCAGTTTGCCTTGATTATTACTGGCAAGAACAATTTTATTCATGATTAATATCGTTAGAGGATAAGGTCTGATACATTTGCTGGCAGGCGCGTTCGCGTAGTGTAAATGCCAACGCTGCAAATTGTCCCAGCGCACAGACAAAAGCAAGTAAACAGCAAATTATCGTAATAGTGTGCTGTTGATGCACCCAATAATAACAGCCTAGTACCACCCAGCCAATAAACATAAAGGTACATGAAGCCAGAATGAGTAATAACAGTTTGAGTTTAGTCATATTGGCATGTTCAAAAATAAATGGTATGGCTTGAAGCCGGCTATAGTAATCAGGTAAATCCCTATAGTTTATAGCAGATTATGGTTTTCAGAATGAAACAGAATATAAAATGAATTAATCATTAGTTATCATCCGGATTTAAATGAGATACAGTTTCTTCAATTCAATATACTCATTCGTATTTTCAGATGTAAAAATTTATTTTTTTCCAAGCGATGTAAAATCTGTAGTGCTATCTGGTGTCTGTTCTTTATTCTGCCTCATTTTGGCTATTTTGATGGTTAATGGTAATTCAGCAATTGCAATAATAAAACTAATAATAAAACATGTTGTACTATAAGCAGAAAGCTGGTGTTCATTTCGATATAGTAAAAAACCGATATTGATGAATGCCATAAATAGTAATGATGTAACAATATAGATAATAATCAGTTTTTTCATTAGTGTTGTTCCCTTTAAGAAGAAGGCTATTAATGAAAATCAGTCTTGTAAGATTTTCACTATTTTACAATAAAACTTTAATCAATATCTATTCTTTAGCTATGAATGAATTTTTGCTTGCAGTTGCTGGTTATTAATTTGAATTCCGGCTGATTTTAATTAGCTTAATCGTAAATGGTGTTATTATTATCAATCCAATGGCAGCAATGATAAAACAGCAAATACTGTACCACAAAGGATAACGTATATCGGCAAAGAAGATGGTACCCATAACGAGACTGGTAATCACCGTCATTGCTAGAAAACAATAATTTATAATCAGTTTTTTCATATTTGGCATTTTAATATCAGTATTTAAAGTTAGTATCAACCGTTTATTTGCATCCCAAACATATATATTAAGTATCGGGTTATAAATGCTAAAAATAATATTTTAACCCGAAAAATATTCATACTGGCCAGAAAACATTTGATTGTGATGCTGAAAATAATCAAAGCTGATTGATCCTACAACCATGCTTTATACTATTAAATATCTAAATATTATCTGAATTTCAATTTACCAGAGCAAATTCGTATAAATAAGATTTTACTGAATTTGTACAGCTATATCAGTTATTCTTATTTCAGTGTATTAAGTCGCCATTTTAAGTAGCAGGGATGATAACCAGAGTCAGGTTATTAATATGCTGCTGCTAGAGGGTGCAGTGTCTGAATGACTGTGTTCACAGACTATTTGCAAGATCAATTGTATTGCGGCATGAGGTAAATATGTTTTTTGCTGTTTATTTGCTTAAATAATTGAAATTATGAATGTTATTAGGATACTGGATATGTGCCTGATTGTTGAGTATGGAAAAATAAAAGCCTGCATAAGCAGGCTTTCATCTTAACGCAATTGCTGATCCAGTTGCTGAATCCATTTATTAGCATCTTTGCCAGAATAAGGCGTACCATCTTCATTAGCCAGACTGACACGTGTGCCACCATCTTTCAGTGGCTGTACCAGCACGACTAAACGTGGTTGTTGTTTGAGCTGCGGTTGTTGCTCGGTTTTCTTACTGCGTCCAAACATACGGCTAAATAATCCCGGTTTTTTATTGGAAACAGAAGAAGCTTCAGCAGCTGCTACTTCAACCAGATAAGCATAATGATTCCGGTTTTCGTCGATGACATTTAGGCCAATACGATCCAGAGCCAGTGCTACACGACGCCAGTTGCGTTCTTGTGAACCTAACAGATAAACGCTATTACCATCTAGTTTTGCCAGTGTATTTTCATTCGCATTTTGCTTCTGGGCTGCTACCAGTTGTTGTACCTGTTTAGCATCTGCGCCTAGATATTGCATGAAACGTGCCAGAAATGCAGCTTCCAGCTCAGGCTCATTCGGACGAGGTTGCCATGCAGTACTGTCTCGATCCTTACTGGTATAGACTTCTTTCATGCCTTTCTGGCTGAAGAATACATCGGTACCACCTTTGCTGTTTCGCTCCAGCCGGATAGTAAACATGTCACGTTCACCACTGGAATAAATACCTCCCAGACCTACTTTTTCAAATATGCCACGGATGGCATCTGAAGGCAGTTTGGCACGGTTTTCTGCCCAGTTGGTTTGCATTAAGCCGATTGCTGGTTCTTCACGTTCAATAGTAAAACCTTGTTCCTGCCAGAATGCTCTCAACAAAGGCCATAATTCCGCAGCCTGTTTATTGTCAATGGTCAGCCAGCGGATGCTACCATCACGCTGAAAATGAATACCTGATACTTGTGTCAAAACCTGATTATTGGCATTGGTCTGATTTTTGCTAGCAGTTTTATTCATATCGCTGGCACGTACCGCGCCACTAATCAGTGAACTACCCGGTGCACTGAAACGATTGCCTTGATTCGGATCAGTCAGGTCTGGTGGCACATCTAGCTGCACAATTTTTTTATTATCTGACTGATAATCCAGTTTGGGCAGGCTTTCTTTTTTGCTGGCACAGGCAGCAAGGCTTGCTGCCAGCAGAGTCAGAACGACGGTTTTACTTATATTCATATCGGCCACTTTCTGTATGCATTACTATGGCAATGTTGGCTTGTGTATTTAGATTAATTCGGCATCTTGCATGGCAGCCAGTATTGTAGCTTGTCCAGCAGGAGATAGTTCGATAATTGGCAGGCGACACACTGGGCTGATTTTGCCCAGTTTCGATAAAGCCCATTTAGTTGGTGCCGGGCTCGGTTCACAGAAAAGATCACCGTGCAGGCGCTGTAATTTGTCATTCAAAGTGCGTGCATTGGCAATGTCACCACGTAGGGCTGCATGACACATATCTGCAAACATTTTTGGTGCCACATTGGCGGTAACACTGATGACACCATGACCACCACATAGCAGGAATGCCATGGCAGTGGGATCGTCTCCTGAATATATTGCGAAGTTTTCAGGTGCATGTTTAAGTAAATAACATGCACGGCTAATATTCCCAGTGGCTTCTTTAATACCTACGATATTATCGATTTGTGCTAACCGTAAAGCAGTATCCGGTTGCATATCGACAACAGTACGGCCAGGTACATTGTATAGAATCATGGGGATACTGGCGGCTTCAGCAATGGTTTTGAAATGACGGTATATACCTTCCTGATTGGGTTTGTTGTAGTAGGGCACTACTGATAATGTCATATCAGCACCAGACTGCTGTGCTTGCTGAGCCAGATAAATCGCTTCATGCGTATTATTGGCACCTGTACCAGCAATTACTTTAACGCGCCCAGCTACGTGTTGTACCGCAGTTTTGATAACTGTCAGGTGTTCATCAACACTGAGAGTAGCTGATTCGCCAGTGGTTCCTACAGCGACAATAGCATCGGTACCAGATTCGATGTGCCAGTCAATAAGCTGTTTGTATTGTTCATAATCAATACTGCCATCTGCATGCATAGGCGTTACGATGGCAACAAGGCTGCCTGTCAACATATTTCTACCCTTTACAGGTGAGCTAAAAATGTGATGATTGTAGCGTATTTTTTCCTTTGATGGAAAACAGCCTATTATCAAACTATTTTTGATAAAAGTGGTTTGGTTGTGTTAAAGATTCTATTGCTCAATAATTTGATCTGGATTAAATGTCACTGCTTCGCTTAAAATACGCTGCTTTATATTCATTTAACACATGCATAAAGCAAATAAGGAAGGATGACATGGCCGACAATTCCTCTGTTCGTATACAAAATGAACACTCTGATCTGGTCTATGGTCTGGAGGAAAAACCTCCTGTTTTTAATGGTTTGCTCAGTGCATTAACCCATTTACTTGCTCTTTTTGTGCCAATGGTGGCACCTGCTCTGGTGGTTGGCGGTGCTTTAAAACTGCCAGCAGACATGACTGCTTATTTGGTGTCTATGTCTATGGTTGCCTCAGGTGTAGGAACGTATATTCAGGTACACCGATTTGGTGTGATTGGTTCGGGGCTGTTATCAATTCAATCAGTTAATTTTTCTTTTGTTACCGTGATGATTGCGCTTGGGTTGGGCATGAAAGAAAACGGGATGAACGAAAATACCATGATTTCTACTTTGCTGGGCGTCTCTTTTGTAGGCGCCTTTTTAGTAATTGGCGCATCATGGTTATTGCCTTTTCTGAAAAAAATCATTACGCCCACAGTAAGCGGAGTGGTGGTTCTGATGATAGGTCTGAGCCTGATTCATGTTGGCATTACCGATTTTGGCGGCGGTCTTTCAGCCAAGGCTAATCATACTTTCGGGTCATGGTCGAATCTGGCATTGTCTACATTTGTGCTATTCACTGTACTGCTATTTAATTGCTTCAAAAATGCATGGTGGCGTATGGCTGGTATTGCAGTGGGGTTGATATCCGGTTATGTAATTGCCATATTTATGGGAATTGTTGATTTTTCTAATCTGCATGACTTGCCTCTGATTACCATTCCGATCCCATTTAAGTATGGTTTTGCTTTTGATTGGCATGCATTCATGGTAGCCAGCACAATTTATTTATTAAGTGTATTTGAGGCAGTTGGAGATTTAACTGCTACAGCCATGATTTCCAATCAGCCGGTAGACGGACCATCGTACACAAGTCGTCTGCGTGGTGGGGTAATGGCTGATGGTCTGGTTTCAGTGATTGCTACTGCTCTGGGTTCTTTGCCATTAACTACATTTGCTCAGAATAATGGTGTGATTCAGATGACTGGTGTTGCTTCACGACATGTTGGCAAATATATTGCAGTAATTCTGGTTATACTCGGATTATTTCCCTGGGTAGGTGCCGTTTTCGCCACGATTCCCAGTCCGGTTCTCGGCGGCGCGATGGTAGTTATGTTTGGTCTGATTGTGACTGCCGGGATACGGATTATTATCACTGCCGGGATTCGTCGCCGTGAAGCAGTTATCTGTGCTACATCACTGGGTCTTGGATTAGGAGTAGCATTTGAACCGGAAGTTTTTGCTCAGCTGCCCATTCTGTTTCAGAATCCGATCTGTATGGGCGGAATTGTGGCAATTATTTTGAATCTGTTGTTACCACACGATAAAAGCGAACCTGCGGTATATTTAAGCGATGATATTCCGCATTAATTGATATGTGCTAAAAAGGCTGTCTAAATTTTTTGGCAGTCATATACATTAGTCCTGTGCTTAATTTCGTAATCAATTGATTATAAAATTAAGCACAGGACTATTTTTATGTTTGAAAGGGATCTCATTAATTTGCTTGAGACTGTATTTTAGTAAAACTAGATATGAATAATTCTGTCTTGTTTTCTAGAATAGCTGGGTAAAACTGCGTATCTGTTGTTAATTATTGAATAATAAAAAATTTATATAATAGTATTTATTTTTTCCTTGTGAGCAGATTTTCACCATCCATCGCGTGTAAACGTGCAAATATCCAGCTTGAAAGCATGGTAAATATGCCTAGAATAATAAAGGTGATGCGAAAGGCTGAGGTGATATTGTGATTGATAAAGTTGGAATGACTGAAACTTTGTAACAGTAATGCTCCAATAGCAATGCCAAAGCTCAGTGCTAGCTGCTGGTTAACTGCCATCAGACTGGTACCACTGCTAACTTGATTGGGACGTAAATCAGCCAGTGTAATGGTATTCATACCGGTAAATTGTAATGAGTTACATGCACCAAGAATGCACAAATGCAATAGAATCAGCCATTGTGGCGTATTGGCGCTGATAAGCGCCAGTGACATCATCAATATGCCAATAATACGAGTGTTCCAGGCCAGTATATTGCGATAGCCGAAGTGATTCATTAATGGCTTCAAAAATGGTTTGGCAAATATTGCAGCAAGAGCCAGTGGCATCAATAGCCAGCCTGAGTTGACTGCATCATAGTTAAAGGCAACCTGAAATAATAACGGTAATAATAGTGGTAAAGCACTCATTCCCAGACGGCTAACTAAGTTACCAGCCAGCCCCAGACGAAAGGTACGTACCAGAATTAAATGAGGGGGATATAGTGCACGATTATTCTGGCGCGCGTGTGCTACATAGGCGATTAGTGCGCCGATACCTGCAATAGCCATCATGCAACCAAAAAGTACATTATTTGCATGTGACATAGTTTCAAAGGTCAGAGTCATGCAAAAAGCAGAGGCTGAAAACAGAAAGAAACCTAATCCATCAAAATAATTGTTGGACGAATGATTAAAATCGGGCATGATGTACCAAGTAGCCAGCAATCCAAGCAGCCCTATGGGTACGTTTAGCAGAAAAATCCAGTGCCAACTAGTGTATTCGACAAGATAACCGCCAATAATCGGCCCGAGTACCGGTCCAATAAGGGCGGGCATAATGGCATAATTCATAACCGTTATCAGTTTGGAGCGCTCGTAAGCCTGCATCATGGTTAAACGGGCTACCGGTGTCAGCATGGCTCCACCCAATCCCTGAATAATTCTGGCCAGTACTAAGAGAGTTAGATTATTACTGGCTGCACACAAGACAGATCCAATAATAAATATAATCATAGAGCCCATAAAAAGTTTACGTGTACCTAATTTGTCGGATAGAAAACCAGATAAAGGCATCATGATGGCTAATGTGAGTGCATACGCAATAATAGCCGATTGCATGTTCAATGGTGATTGTCCTAAATCGGCGGCCATTGAGGGCAGGGCTGTATTCAGAATTGTTGCATCCAGTTGCTGCATAAAGATGGCTATTGCCAATAATATGGGCAGAAAGCGTGATGGTTTATTGTTATGAGCGGTAGCCATAATTGCTATTTATTGATGGTGGTTTTTTCATTATAGCAGAATGATGTAGTGCTTTGATCTGTTAACAGAAATACGTAAGTCGTGACAAGTGTATGTATAATTTATAAGTCAGGAATAATAAATTAATATAACTGATTTTTAATGGTGGTTAAATGCGCTTTTTTTGAGAAATCAAATTTTAGAAGTTAAGCACTTTATCTATGTTGAGAGATGGTTAATGTTTTTACTCTAACTGTTTAAATTTATAAAGAGTTTTTTTGTTTCAAATAAAATAGCTTTATCTCATGCATAAAATCAATTGAAAAATATCAATATCAAAATGAAATATATAATATTTCACTACATGGCCAGATTTTATAGATTTATTGAAGCTATATCTTTAATTCTGCTGTTCTGCAGCGAATAAAAATCTTTTGACTTGTTTTATCTGGTGAACAGATAAAACAACCCGTGTTATCTTTGATTGGGATAACACGGGTTGATATGGGCTAGGGAAATTACATTCGCATTGTATCTACAACGTCAATCATAAATTCCATATCTTCTACTGATAATTCAGCAAAGCCTTCTGGAAGGTTTAAAGCTTTTACAATACCAGCCCCATCAGGATTATCTGCCATTTTACACAGTATTTCTCTCAGTGGCTCAGCCTGTGCAGCAGCATCCGGATGATATAACATGACATGGGATACTTCGTTAATCCGGCTTTTCAGTAAAACTTTCAACTGATTTTTAGTAACTGAGTTGAAGCTATCATATACATCCGCCTGAACTATCCCAACCTGAGCCTGATGGCGTATTACGCTAGAAGCTACCATGAGAAAGTTATCTTTGCGCTTGATAACCATTTCATCATCACTCAGATTGGCTGGTTCTAGCAGGCGTAAACCGATAAAATTTGCATCTTCATTGTGTGAAAGTGCTAATTCCACATTGCCATTCAAATCTTCAATGGCATTGATATCAGAATCAGCAGCCGTAACAATAACGATCTCATCTGATTTATTTTTTGGTTTTACCAGTGGTAAATATCCCTGTTCGCGAACGTAATTACCGGCTGAAAAGGGGTTAACGAAAAGCATAGATACTTTTTCTTTTTCTTGCAGCGCGGTTACTTCATCGAATGAAGGAGGCATAAGCAAGGAAATATTCTGGTCACTTTGCTTTTGCAGGTAGTTGTTGAGCAAATACCAAGTGCTGAACTGATCAGGTAAATAATCGGGTACAACCATTAAACTCAGCATATTATTTTCCTTCCTGTTCATTTTTCAACATTTCTGCATACAAGGCAGACATTTCGTTAATCCGTTCACGGCTTGGTTTGCGGCGGATTGAACTGTAGCCAATTACTTTTCCTTGACGTAAATTGGGAATTACAGTAGCATATACCCAATAGTGACCGCCGTCTTTACGCAGATTCTTCACATAACCATACCAGCGTTCGCCCCTTTGTAAAGTAGCCCACATGTCGGCAAAAGGTGCTTTAGGCATTTCGGGATGACGTAACAGGCAATGTGGTGCACCAATGATTTCATCGCGGGTCCAACCGCTGATATCAACAAACACATCATTTGCATGAGTGATAATACCATCAAGATCTGTACGGGATACAATCAGAGCACCATCCGGATAAGGAAATTCCTGATTGGTGACGTATACGGTTGATTCCCCATCCTGTTGATAATGTTTAACTTTATGCTCAGAAAATTCGCTCTCTGGTTTTGGCTGAATCCAACGACTCATATCCATATTATTTGTCCTTCAATTTCGGTTTAATCTCATAAAGGATGAGTGTATTTAACGAGATATATTTCAGAGTGTTATTGTAAAAGTACGGCAGTCTAACTTATTCTTGGTCTTATATATTAATTGGTACTACAAACATTCTGAATGTGCACATAATTGGGATAAAGCAATAATTATCCACTATATAGCAGCGCGATGTTTTAACTTACTAACTTGTATAAACATTTAAACGCCCTTTCATGCAATTAGGTCAATTTTCGTTTGTTTCAAGCTAGTCTGACATAGATCCAGCCAGATTTTTAGAAGGAATCTGGATTAGCGGCAATACTGGATATTCTGATTAGATCTATTCAATATTGTGCACTATTTGTAAAAATGTCAATAAAACAAGTAATTACAAATTTTCATGATCGGAGGTTTAAATGGTATAGCACGTTTCCGATCAAGTAAACTGATTATTACTCAAAGTGGTCGGCCAGCTCTTTCAAGGCTCGTTTGGCTTCAAACAGAATCAAACCTAATTTGGCTTCATGAGTAGTGGTAATGGTTAATAAGATGGCTTCAGATGCTTGAAACAATAACATATATCCTTTGTCGGTATGAATGATGGTGTTATCCAGAGTACCTTTCAGGACTTCTTTTGCAGAACGGTTACCCAAAGACAGTAATGCAGCAGCCATTGCACCAATACGGTCTTCATCCATACCGCTTTGTAATGCAGAAGCAATTGGCAAACCATCTGTTGAAATAACAGCTGAAGAAGTAATGTCAGGAGTGCTGTTCAGATTTTTTAACACGCTTTCGATAAAATCATATTTCATGAAAATTCCTCTAAAAATTGACTGTAACCGTAACAATTATAGAGATTGGTAAGTTTTTTTGCAAAAAATGTTATTAAATTTTATTAATTATCTTTATTAAAAATTTTTATATTATTTACAATATCTTATTTTTATTGACTTATTTCTGTTACGTTTGGGTACTATCTTTAGAGTTGTCATGCAAATTTTATGCATAAAATTACATTATAACATTTTGAAAAACCTATTATGACGAATATAGTTACACTATCAGTGAAATTTTGATATTAATCAAATTATGTGTCTAATCTGAAGATAACTAACTGTCTGGATTGAGGTTTAAAAATCCTGGTTGGTATTTGTAAGGTTGATTGAATCAAAATTTTGTATTCGGAAGTTTTGACGATTATTAATTTACAATAACGTATAAATTCGAGGCAACATTAATTTGTATCTGGGCGCACTTTGGTGAATTAGGCTGATAGTTGATTTGGTGATCCAGAAAATTGTGAGTAAAAGGAAATATTTTTATCTGCTCAAAGAGGGTTAAGGCTAAAGAAAATGGAGTTGAAACCAGATAATTAAGACAGGTTGTTAATTAGATAACAACCTGTAGTGAATAAACAATTGTCTTGTAGGCTAATACTGTACCTAAAGCGGATTTTAGGGTATTAATGGAGCATTTATGTGATTGGTATTTGGATCAAATATCTGCTTCTACTTTATCACCTTCAGCTTCCATCCAGACGCGTCGTGAGGCTGCTTCTCCTTTACCCATTAGTTTGATGAATATATTCTGGGTATCGTTGTTGTCCTGATCCGGAATATGGACTTGTAGCAGACAGCGGGTATCCGGATTCATGGTGGTATCTTTAAGCTGATCTGGATTCATTTCACCTAGACCTTTGAACCGGCTGATGGTGTATGCACTTTCTTTTATTTTTTCCAGTTGTAGTCGTTTTAGAATGCTATCAAGCTCTGCCTGATCCTGAGCATAGATTTTTCGTGCGGGTTTGGTTTTTCCTTGAGCATTAATATCTACGCGAAATAGGGGTGGCTGAGCGACATAGATGTGACCGGCCTCAATCAGTTTTGGGAAATGAGTGTAGAAAAGAGTAAGTAACAGTACCTGTATATGGGCGCCATCTACATCTGCATCAGATAATATTGCAATCTTGCCGTAACGAAGACCGGATAAATCAGGAGTGTCATTTTTTCCATGTGGATCAACGCCAATAGCTACTGAAATATCGTGAATTTCAGCATTGCTAAATAATTGATCACGATGGACTTCGAAGCTGTTTAAGACTTTGCCGCGTAAGGGGAGGATGGCCTGCGTATTTTTATCACGTGCTAGTTTGGCTGAGCCACCGGCAGAATCGCCCTCGACCAGAAAAAGTTCGTTTTCGCGAATATCTTCACTTTCGCAATCGGTGAGTTTGCCCGGTAAAACTGCTACGCCTGAACCTTTTTTCTTTTCTATTTTTTTGGCTGAACGCATACGTGCTTGAGCCTGATGAATGGCTAATTCAGCAATTTTTTTACCGGTATCGATATTTTGACTTAACCATAACTCTAATGGATCACTACAAATGGTATCAACCAGTTTTTTGGCATCACGGCTGGTCAGTGCGTCTTTTGTCTGTCCTTGAAATTGCGGATCCAGTAGTCGGGCTGAAAGAACAAAGGCTACTCGCGAAAAAACATCGTCCGGCTGTAATTTTACGCCACGCGGAAGCAGATTGTGGTGGCTAATAAAATTGGTTACAGCGTGGTAAACAGCCTGTTTTAGTCCTTTTTCGTGAGTACCACCGTTTGCGGTGGGAATCAGGTTTACATAACTTTCACTTGGCGCGTGACCTTCTTCTACCCAAGTTAGTGCATAGCCAGCACCTTCGCCCGGATTGAATTCGGTTTCATGATTAGTATTTAGATAGTTTTCGCTAGCAAAAATCGGAGTTACGGTTGGGGTATCACCCAGTAAATCCAGTAAATAGCTTTTCAGGCCATTTGGGTAATGCCAGTTTTGGGTTTGTGCTTCATCACTATTGTTGAGATAACGGGTGATGGTAACATTGACTCCTGGCAATAAAACAGCTTTAGCACGTAACGAGCGTTCAAGTTCGGCCAGATTGCAATGCGGGTTATCAAAGTACTTTCCATTTGGCCAGACACGAACTTCTGTGCCACTGTCTTTGCTGGCACATTTGCCAATTACTGATAGTGGTTGGATAACGTCGCCATCTGCAAAAACGATATGATAAATTTTTCCGGTTCTTTTAACGGTAACTTCCAGACGTGAAGACAGTGCATTGGTTACGGAAACCCCGACACCATGCAGACCACCTGAAAAGGCATAGGCACCATCACCGCTTTTTTTGTTGAATTTGCCACCGGCATGAAGTTGGGTGAATACTAATTCAACGACGGGGACATGTTCGGTTGGGTGTAGTCCCGTAGGAATGCCACGGCCGTTGTCTCTGATGGTAACAGAACCATCCTGATTTAAGGTGACATCAATATTCTGTGCATAGCCGCCCAGTGCTTCATCAGCAGCATTATCAATAACTTCCTGAATAATATGGGTAGGACTGTCCGTTCTGGTGTACATCCCTGGGCGTTCTTTGACTGGTGCTAGACCTTTGAGAACAGTAACGCTGGATTCATCATAAGTTATGGATTTGCTCATAGTTTTATTTTTAGACATACATCAAAGACAATATAAAACAAATTACCGTAAAAAGGTTATTTTTTCGGTAATTTGTATCTGTTTTATACTCTGGAAAGGAACTACTGTACAGAGTTGATAACTAATGCTTACTCAGTCAGTAAATATTTATCATCATGATTCTGGCGGGCTTGAACAAAATCAGTCCAGCTTGGCAGTTCATGCAAAAAGCGCGATAGTTCGTGCAGTGCGTTCAGATAGACGCTGCGTTTGAATTCAATCACTTCGTCTACTGGTGCCCAGTACTGGTGCCAGCGCCAAGCATCAAATTCGGGATGATGAGTGGCGCGCAGATGCACATCAGTTTCTCGTCCTGTTAGGCGTAGCAGATACCATATCTGTTTCTGTCCTTTATAGGAACCTCGCCATTCGCGCTTAATCCAATGCGTAGGGACATCATAACGTAGCCAGTCACGTGTGCGCCCAATTATCTTGACATGATGTGGCAACAGACCCACTTCTTCCATCAATTCGCGATACATGGCTGCCTCCGGGCTCTCGCCTGGCTTAATGCCCCCCTGCGGAAACTGCCAGGAGTGTTCGTGTACCCGCTTGCCCCAAAAAACCTCGTTTCGGTCGTTGGTAATGATTATCCCGACATTGGGGCGATAACCTTCTCTGTCTAACATGGTAGTTCGCCCAATAAATAAATTGGATTTTCGCACAAATCGGGGTATGAGACCAGTAAGGATTAAATCAGGTGTGCTGCGTCAGCTAAGTTATCTTTTTTGTGGTTATAAATTACTTATAGTTTTGTTTATTAAAATTAAAAAGATGGGTGCTAATGTGCCCGTTGATGTTTAATTTGATTTGGTGTTTTGAGTATGGTTGAGACGTTTAACTCTTTTAATTCCTAAATTGAGTGTTAGACAGGGTTTATTTAGCAATTAAGCCATATCTATTCAGATATGGCTTAATTTTGTTTAATCTATTCGGATTTACGAATGAATAGGTTCTAAAGTGTGAATAGTTTTCTCATTTTCAGGCATTTGCTCTTTACCATTTTCGGGTTGAGCATGCTGATAGAAAGCAGCACGTTTGGCTGCCTGAAAAATCTGTAGTCTACGACGGTGTTGCATAATTAGGTCCTTTCTCGCTTGTCGGTGTTGCGCACCAACTATTGTCATTTATAACTTGTATGTACAGCCTATGCTGAATGATCAATAATACCGATCCAGTTATGGGTACAATTATTGTTTTTTAACATAATTATTTGTTTGTTCACTAACAATATATAAGATATAGCAGACTTTGGCAAGGCAGTAATCTGAGGCTGCCTTTAAAAATTAAATATAATTGATGGCCGGAAAATGGCGGATTTGAGGGAATTTCAGGCAGCAGTAGCTGCCTGATATAATGACGTTGATTAGAATTAAGACTTAGGTTGACTGTTGTTAGTACGCCTGTTTTGCTGACTGCTGCGCTGACGACTGCGGTTTGGCTGCTGTTCGCCATTTTTGCGCCGGTTTGCGCCCCAGTTGCCATTTTTGCTGGCGCTGCCAGAAGAACGGCGACCTCTATTCGCTATTTTACCTGAACGTTTGCGGGTGGGTTCCATGTTAGGAATGGTATGTTCTGGTAATTTACGATTTAGGTATCGCTCTATCTTATGGACTTTGATGTACTCATTTACTTCGGCAAAGGTGATAGCCAGACCAGTACGCCCTGCGCGTCCGGTACGGCCGATGCGGTGTACATAGTCTTCTGCTTGTTTGGGCAGATCATAGTTAATAACGTGGGTAATGGAAGGTACATCAATGCCTCGAGCAGCGACATCAGTTGCCACCAGAATTTTAATTCGACCTTTACGTAAATCCATCAGGGTACGGTTACGCCAACCCTGAGGCATGTCACCATGCAGGCAGTTGGCTGAAAAACCTTTTTCGTATAGTTCATCAGCCAGTTGTTCAGACATGGCTTTGGTGGCAGTAAAGATAACAGCCTGATCAATGCTGGTGTCGCGTAAAATATGATCAAGTAGTCTGTTTTTATGGCGCAGATCATCACAATAAAGCAGTTGTTCATCAATTTTGCCCTGTTTCTCTTCGCGGGCTATATCAATTTTCTGTGGCTGATGAGTTAGTTTCTGTGCCAGTTTGCCAACCATGCCATCCCACGTAGCTGAGAACAGCAGGGTCTGGCGTTCACTAGGGGTGGCGGCAACAATGGTTTCAATATCCTCAATGAAGCCCATATCCAACATGCGGTCTGCTTCATCAAGAATTAGTACTTCTAAACGACTGAAGTCAATTCGCCCTTGACGCATGTGATCCATCAGTCGTCCCGGTGTTGCGACAATCAGGTCAATAGGGCGGGATAGTGCACGGATTTGCTGGCCGAAAGCAGTACCGCCAACCAGTGTTACTGTGCGGAGCCATGGCATGTTTTTGCCATAAATCTGGGCATTTTTTTCTACCTGCTGTGCCAGTTCGCGCGTAGGTGTTAATACCAATGCTCGAGGACCTTTACCTGTCTTCTCACTACGTTTGAGCAGTTTTTGTAGAGTAGGTAATAAAAAGGCAGCGGTCTTGCCGGAACCAGTCTGGGCAGAGACCATGAGATCCTGATTGTCAAGAACGGCGGGGATTGATTCCAGTTGTACCGGAGTAGGTGTTTCATAACCGGCGGCAGTCAGTGCGGTTGTAAGTTGTTTGTCTAGATGTAAATCTGAAAAAGACAATGTCATGATTTTCCTTTGGTTAAAACGATCAACCAAACGTGATAATCTAGTTTGTAAAAGAAATTAGATTACAGGGAATTGTTGCTAGCTTAGACCAAATAGGAAAATAATTAAAGTTAGCAATTGGTTGTCGTAAGCGTGTGTGTTTGGGTATGTTATACATCGGCGACAACCAAGCAACGGACGCATTGCTGCGGATGTTGGTATACGGCGTTACATAATAAAATAAAATTGAGCACGCCGTGTTTAATCAGGTTGCAACGATGGCTTCAAATTATGTGAGTGATTATAAAATATCTTAATTTTTTAAGCAAGCTGATACTTGGGTGGTTGTAAAAAATGCTCTGTGGTGTAAGGGGTATTAAATGTTTTTTTCCGTTACAATGTGGCTGTTATGGTGATTATGTCAGATATGTAAAGTTTTATTTATGAGTGATGATATTGGTGCTTTTGTCAACCGTCTTGGCAAGAATATTAAACATTTGCGCAAATGGGCACAGCGTCAAGGCTTGGAAGCATGGCGTATGTATGACCGTGATATACCGCAATATCCTTTTGCTATAGATATTTATGCAGACCATGTTCATTTGCAGGAGTACGATACTGGTTGGTTAATGCGTCAATCGGAATATGAAGACTGGCTGACGGAGGTTATAGATGCAGTGGTATTTGTAACAGGTTTGCCCAGAGAGCATATTCATTTGAAAAGGCGACAGCGCCAGAAAGGTAAAGAGCAGTATGAAAAAACTGGTGCTGATGGTACGGATTTTGTAATTTATGAGTATGGACGAGCTTTTTGGGTGAATCTGGATAAATATCTGGACACGGGTTTGTTTCTTGATCACCGTCATACGCGCCAAAAGATTGGTTCTATGGCTGCTGGTAAACGTTTTCTGAATCTTTTTGCGTATACAGGCAGTTTTTCGGTTTATGCTGCTACCGGTGGTGCTTTATCTAGTGAAACGGTTGATTTGTCAAATACCTATCTGCAATGGGCTCGGCGTAATTTTGAATTGAATAAGCTGGATATGCATGCACATCAGATTGTGCGAGCTGATGTGTTTCAATATTTACAATTGGCTGCTGAGCAAAGAAAGCAGTTTGATTTGATTATGTTGGATCCGCCTAGTTTTTCTAATAGCAAGAAAATGCTGGATATTCTCGATATTCAACGTGATCATGAAAAGTTAATAGATGGTGCTATGAGTTTGTTAGCATCACAGGGAGTTTTGTTTTTTTCGAATAATTTGCGTAGTTTTAGGCTGAATTCTGCTTTAGAACAGCGTTATGAGATAAGAAATATTTCCAGAAAAACGCTACCGGAAGATTTTCGTAATGCCCGTATTCACCAATGCTGGGAGATCCGGAAATGTTAATTTGGTAAGTTTATTTATTAGGAGATGATGATGGTTGGACAGGCACTAATAAGGCTTGCTGTGATTGTATTGGATATGTTGTTCTTACTTGCGCCTGTTGCCGATGCAGCAGTAATTTATCACTCAGGGCATGGCGAGCGCGATATTATCGTTGATTTACCGATATCATCAACTACTACAATTAATAAAACTGTGCATATTGATGCACCGGCAGGGGCAACGGTGATTTATACGGATACGCCGGTTTATCCGGCAGTATCACCTTATCCGCATTATCCGACTGTTTTACCATATCCGCCGGTTCGTCCTAGTCCTTCTAGTATTAGCTTACGTCCTGTTGAACGTGTCTGTTTACGTCCTGCTGGTGCTTATTCTGCTTGGCAGCCTGTTATGTTTGATTCTTGTTCTGATGGTGAAATCAGTGAAGCTATGTATTTCCATCAGGGGCAGGTATGGCTGAACGGTCGCTGTCTGGCAGTAAGAAATAATGCAGTGGGAATGGTTTCCTGTGCACCAAATGGAGAAAATAACTGGCTGTTGACTGGCCGGCAGTTACGTGACCGCAACAGTGATTTATGTGTGGATGGTGGGCAAGGGCGTTTGCTGTTACAACCTTGTCGGGATGTGGCCAGTCAGCAATTTCATTAAGTCGTTTACGGGGTTTGATGAATCTTATTTATAAGCTATATAGTTATATTTTATATACTTGCTCTTAATTTTGATAATAATATATTTATGGAAATATTTAAAAATATTTCAGATAAGGTCGAGTTTGAAATTGATGGGCAAATTTTGTAATAATATATTTATTTATGTTAATATGGTGCTTGTAATGAATTTTCTGAATTTATACGAATTTGTTATAGGTATGTTTTATAAAGCAGATAGTTGAAATAACTCATGCTAAACGAGTTTGGTTTTAACTAAATGAAAGAGTTTTGATCAGACTTACTCGCAGTTTGGTAGGTTTTGATTCAATGAGAGTAGTGCTTGTTATTGGCCTGATTTGTCAGGGAAAATGTTGATATGTTGTTTGATGTTTAATTTAACTTTGATAAAGATATCAGCAGGAACATGATTTAAGCTAATACTGTTTATAATTTTAGGTAAGGTAACTGTATACCACTATGTCTTTTTCTTCTTCCTGTATTCTGCCTCCGGCAATGCTTGGAATTCTGGGTGGTGGACAACTGGGTGCAATGTTTACTGTTGCAGCTAAAACAATGGGGTATCAGGTAATGGTGTTGGATCCTGATATGAATGCTCCGGCAGCACAGTACGCAGATGTACATATATGTGCAGCATTTGATGATGCTGTTGCTTTGCAGAATATGACCAGATGTGCGGCCGTGACAACTGAATTTGAAAATGTAAGTGCTGATTCAATGCGCTGGTTGGCAAAATTTACACAGGTTTCACCGTCTGGCGATTGTGTGGCTATTGCACAGGATAGGCAAGAAGAGAAAGAGTGGATTACTAGAGCTGGGTTGGCTACGGTACCGTTTGCGATTATCTGCAACGATTCTGATATTGATAACCATCTGGAAGTGTTATTGCCCGGTATCTTGAAGACAGCTACTTTGGGCTATGATGGTAAAGGGCAGATAGTAGTAGGCACTATTGGCGAGTTACGTGCGGCTTTTATGCAATTGCAGAATGTGCGTTGTGTACTGGAAAAAAAGGTAGATTTGCGCGCTGAAATATCTGTTGTTGTTGCGCGTCTGAACGAGCAGCAAGTTGCATGTTTTCCTCCGGCAGAAAATCAACATGAAAATGGTATTCTGGCTTACTCTCTGGTACCGGCCAGGTTGCCACAGTCTGTATTGCAGCAGGCTGAATACATGGCTTTAAAATTGGCTCATACTATGAATTATAAAGGGGTTTTGGCAGTAGAGATGTTTGTTGTAGGCAGTGAAATGCAGTTAATTATCAATGAAGTTGCACCCCGGCCACATAATTCTGGCCATTATACTTTAGATGCCTGTAGTTCTGACCAGTTTCAGCAGCAGGTAAGGCTGATGTGTGGTTTGCCTCCGGCTGCTACTGATTTATTACAGCCTTGCTGTATGGCTAATATTCTGGGGGATATATGGCCGGCAGACAGCGAACCAGACTGGTGTACTGTGCTTAATCACAGTACTGCCTCTTTGCATTTGTACGGCAAAAAGCTGGTTCGCCCAGGACGTAAGATGGGACATTTTACGGTTTTGGCTGAAGATTCTGAACAGGCATGGCAAACAGCGCAATCTCTTCATCTTCGTCTGCAAAATAATACTCAAAATTTGTACTCAACTGTATTAAATGAGCTCTGTTGATATGAGCAAAAAGATAATTCTTTGAAATTGATGGGCACAAAATTGTCTCGGTTAATAAGATTTTCAAATAGCTGGATATCGCTTGGGTATATATTACCAATGGCTCTGGCGTGTGCCGGTATTGCTGGGCTACCCACATCAATGGCTCTTGCCAGTGTTGTGTGTGCGTTGCTGTGCTGTATGCTTTTCTGTGGTCGTGAGAAGATTTTACTAACACCGTCGCCATTTTCGGCATTAATGCTTATGGCATCACTGGCTTATTATGCCGGAGCGGTATCCGAACGGGTTGCTGTGGCCAGTATGCTGACTTTGTTTACGGGTATCTGGCTATTATTACTGGCTGTATTGTTACCTCGACATTGTTTGAGCTGGATTGCCCGTCCGGTGTGGCATGGTATCAGTGCTGGTATTGTTTTGACTTTAATAGTTATGCTGGCGCCGGTTATTCTTGGTGTTCCTGCCAATAATAGTTCATGGTTGGAACTTTGGATAGTTCTGGTTAATTGGCACAACTGGAACTGGCCAAGTGTGGTTCTGGCAGGAATATCTTTTGCCTTACTGATACTTTGGAGAAGTAAATCTCAACCCAAGGCTTTGTGGGTGCTGCTGCTGGTGTGGATTCTCAGTTATATATGGCCGTTTTCACTTATCGGGATTGCCACACCTGTTCAGCAAAGCTGGCAGTTAGGGTCTGTGCTGCATCCGATACAGGCTGACTGGCCATTGCTGGCTTTTTTAAGTGCCACAATAGCATTGTTAATTTATATGGAGATTTGCCAGTATCTACCCGATCGATACCAGCGTGGTACTGGCTTGGTAGGCTTTGCCAATATATTGGCTGCGGTGACTGGCGGTATGGTAGTCAGTCTGGGATTCGAGGCTGATCAGGCAGTGAAAATCAACTTGAATACTTTGCTAGCAACGCTGTGGTTGTTGGCCTTGATTTATTGCTGGTCATGGTGGACTTATGTGCCTTTACCTGTGCTTGCGGTTATTGCACTATATATAATCTGTGTACAAATTAACTGGCGTGAATTACGTTTATATTATCGGCAGTGGTGTGATTTGCTGTGGTTGTGTGGTTCTGCTTTTCTGATTATTTTGTTTGGTATATATGCTGGTTTATGGCTAGTTATTTCATTGGGGTTAATAGTAACGTGCTGGCATTCGTTCCGTTTGCATGCTTGTCCAATATTAGTGCCTGACGTTCAGATTTTTACCCATGATGCTTTTGTCATTTTGCCTCAAGTTTTGCTATTTGCTAATGTTAGTACACAGTTACGGCACTGTCATGATTTGGTTAGTACATTGGATGTTCAAAATGTGTATCTGGATGTGAGCGCTGGTTGTCATGTGGATGTTACTGTATTTATTCACTTACAAGCTTTGGCGCGCGAATTGCATCAACAGGGTAAGATGTTGTTTGTCTGTGGTTTAAGTGAACAGGCATGTTTGACGCTGATGGCCAAAAAACTGGAATATTTGTTGCCTGAGCAGTTTAGTACTAGTGATGCTGAGTCTTTATTGATAGAGCATAAATATCTGAATGAATCTGTGATGGTATAAGCTATTGTGTTCATTGTTACAGGAACAGGCAGTCAGATATGAATACTTTATACTGAATATTTATTTTATTCATTTAGGAGGGAGAAATGAGTAAGTTTTGGAGTGAGAAAACTAAATGCTTGCAGCCTTATGTACCAGGGGAACAGCCTAAACTAACCAATCTGGTTAAGCTCAATACTAATGAAAACCCATTTCCGCCATCGCCGAAGGTTTTGGCCGCAATGCAGGAAGCAATTAATGATAATTTACGTTTATATCCGGATCCGAATGCGGAAAAGTTAAAGCAGACGATCGCTGACTATTATGGTTTGCACAAACAGCAGGTTTTTGTGGGAAATGGTTCAGATGAAGTGCTGGCACATGCGTTTGCTGCTTTTTTTCAAGGTAAACAGCAATTGTTGTTGCCAGATATCAGCTATAGTTTTTACCCGGTGTATTGCCAGTTATATGATGTTGAAGCCTGTTATGTGCCGCTGAATGTGCATTTTGCTATTAATCCCGCCGATTATTGTGGAGCCCGGGCAGGGGTGATTTTTCCAAATCCGAATGCGCCGACTGGCTGTATTTTGCCACTGACTCAGGTTGAGCAGATATTGCGGGCAAATCCTGATTGTGTGGTGCTGGTGGATGAGGCTTATATTGATTTCGGTGGTGAGTCTGCAATTAGGCTGATTGATGATTACCCTAATTTGTTGGTGGTGCAGACGTTGTCTAAATCCCGTTCGCTGGCTGGGATGAGAATTGGTCTAGCAATGGGGCATACTGATTTGATTGAAGGCTTGGAACGGGTTAAAAATAGTTTTAATTCCTATCCGCTTGATCGAGTAGCTCAGGCAGCGGCTATTGCTGCATTTACCGATGATGATTATTTCCGCATTACCTGTGCCAAAGTGATTGAAAACCGCATCTGGCTAGTGGCGCAATTGCAGCGGCTTGAGTTTGAAGTTTTGTCTTCTGAGGCAAATTTTGTATTTGCACGCCATAGTCGTAAAGAAGCAATCCAGATTGCTGGTTTTCTACGGCAACATGGTGTGGTTGTGCGCCATTTTCAGCAAGAACGAATCAGTAATTTTCTCCGGATCAGTGTAGGAACGCAGGAGCAACAGCAACGGTTGGTTATGGTGCTGGAACAAATGTTGATGTAATAAGCAGGTTATCTGCTGCTATGACTATACTGATAATGGTGGCCAATTCGGGAAACTAAAAATAGTTTATGATATCTATGCTGGTATGAGTGATTGGCAAAGTTCATAATCATCTGCCAGTAATTCAAACTGGAAATGCTGATTGGATTTGATAAAAATTTTCTGATCTTTTGTTACGAATATTGCCCCCATATTTTTATGTTTTTCCAATTCATTCAATCCATGTCTGACACCAAAACCAAACAGTATGGTGGAATAAATATCTCCTGTTAATGAATTGTCTGAAATGATGGTGACACTTTGCAGTTCGTTATCTAGTGGATAGCCGGTAAATGGGTCGATAATGTGGTGATAAAGCTGTTCATTGAAAATAAAATAACGCTCATAAATGCCAGAAGTGACCACTGATTTGTTTTGAACATGCAATATGCCCAGTAAGCTGTTTGCTGCGGCAAAAGGACGTTTCAAACCGATATGCCATTCTTGGCTTGAGCTAAGTGGTGAGCTGCCAATAGTTAATACATTGCCGCCACAATTGATGATGGCCTGATGAATGTTATATTGGGCTAATACTAGTTTGGTAATATCGGCAATATAGCCTTTGGCAATGGCGCCCAAATCTATTTCCATACCGGCTTTGGCCAGATATACTGAATGGTTTGTCTGATCCAGCTCAATCAGATGCGGACTAGTCAAGCTTAATCGGTGTGTTATTTCATCAGCGGGAGGAATGCTATGTCCATTGAAGCCGATTTTCCACAGTTTGACTATCGGGCCGATAGCAAGGTTAAAGCGGCTGTATGGCAGCAGACTGGCTGCTTTAGCCTGTTGAATTAAGTCAAATACCAGTTTACTTACTGTTACCGGGTGCTTGCCGGCAGCATGATTAATGCTCATCACCTCTGAATGTTCCCTGTTCACCGTTAGTCGTGTTTCCAGTGCCTCAATGGTATTGAAAACAGCGCTTACTGCTGCCGGGTTTTCGACATACAGTTGAAGTGAGACAGTCGTACCCATGAGCTTTTGGCTATAGGTATAATATGAACCAGTCATGGTGATGAGCTATTTATTAATAATTAATGCTTTTTAGCATAAGCGGCAGCTTGATCACCAGCCTGAATACCAAAAATGATGATATCAGCAATGGCATTGCCACCAATACGGTTGCCACCATGTATGCCTCCGGCCACTTCACCTGCAGCATAGGCACCTTTAATAATCTGTGCATTGGTATCCAACACTTCTGTATTGGTGTTAATGGTAATACCTCCCATGGTGTGGTGAATACCTGGCGCAATCTGGATGGCGTAAAAAGATGGCTGATTTAGTGGGTGACGCATGCCGGTAGTACGTCCAAAATCTTCATCGTGTTGCTGTTTTACATATTGGTTATAGCGTTCTACTGTGTTGATAAGACTTTCGGGATCAATGGCTAGTTTATCTGCTAGTTCTGCTAGTGTAGCTGCCTGTACAGCAAGCCCTTTGCCGATATAGGTTTCTGCTGCTTTGTTTTGGGTACAAATTTGTTCATCAAACAATATGTAGGCATAATGCTCGGGCAGGGCAATAATGCTATTGGAAACTTTGTCGCGTGTATCCAGTTCATTGACAAAGCGTTTACCTTGCTGCGATATTAGAATGGCGCCACCGCCGCGAATAGATTCTGAGATCAGATAGGCTGTGTTTTGTTCTACCGTAGGGTGAATCTGTATTTCATTCATATCGACAGTGCCGGCACCGATTTTTTGTAATAAAGCAATACCTGAACCAGTTGCACCTTTATGATTGGTAGTGACAAAATCAGCCAAGTCAGGCCGGTAATGCGTAACCATCTGAGCATTGGCACCAAAGCCACCAGTAGCAACAATTACTGCTTTGGTGCTGATGCGTTGTTCTGTGCCTTCTTCATCGCACACCATGACTGCATTGACGCGCCCATCTTTCATTTCAATATCGGTAACAGAGGTATCAAGCATAACTTCAATGCCGCGATCATTGATGTTTTTAAGCAATCCACTAATCAAAAAACCACCAACGGCTGCACCACTGCTGGGGCGATGGGTACGATCCACACTCATGCCACCGGTAGTGGTTAAATTATTTAACTGAATTCCTTTTTCATCCAACCAGTCTATTGCAGCCGGAGCATGTTCGACAAAGTAATGTAGTAATTGCGGATTATTTTTGTTTTTACCGCCTTTAAGGGTTTCATTATAGAACCATTCTTTATGGTCAATAATTCCAGCCTGTTGCTGAAAACGGGTTTCTGCTGCATTCATGCCTGCTGAGGCTTTGTTGGTATTGCCACCGGTAATCGGCATTTTTTCAACTATAATAACTGAGGCACCTTTATCATGTGCTTCTATTGCTGCGGCCAAGCCGGCACCACCACTTCCCACTACAACGACATCACAGGATTTGTCATCAGCATCACCGCCTTCGACAATAGTGGCTACTTTATAGGAGGTAGATATGGCTTTGGTAACTGCTTTTTTAAATGCATCACATTGAGAAGTGGCACCACTGATTGCATCCACATAAGGGCTGTTGGCTGCCAGAATGCGTTCTTTGATTTCATTAAAATTACGTACAGATACGTGATCCAGTTGTTCGGCATTTACCAGTGACAGATCTTTAATAAAATCCTGTCCCAGTTCAACATTTATAACGAATGTATTGTCATAATCATCATTGACAGTTTGCTGATAACTACCGGCATGGAATTTTTTCGTATTGATTTCACGTACCATACTGTAAATAAGAGGAAAGCGCCATAGGGGTTCTGGTATGGATAGCTTTGCACGCTGGTCGCTGTTTATAGATAGCTGTAAATCATTCTGATTCTGAATACGTTCAGCCCAGTCTGGATAAGCGACGCAAGCTCGTCCGGCAGCGACCAGATCATAGCCATGTGCCATTGCGGTTTCTGCATCAGCCCTGTTTACGACATTACCTACGCCAATAACCGGAATTTTAGCCAGCGTTGTAGAACGAAGCTGCATGTATTTGTCAATTAATGGAGTTTTGCTACTGGTGTCAATAATGGAAGAGCGTAATGTTGCGGCCATGGAGAAATGGACATAGTCAAGACCGACTTGAGCCAGTTTATCCAGCAGGAATAAAGAGTCTTCAAAGGTAATGCCCGGTACTTCGAGTTCTTCTGGTGAGAACCGGTAACCAATAATAAATTCGTTAGTAGCATGTTTCTGTGCCATCTGCCGGCTGATTTCCAGCACTGCTAGCGGGAAGCGGATACGATTTTCGCGACTACCGCCCCATTTATCCTGACGCTGATTGGCATGGGGAGAGAAAAATTGCTGAATCAGATAAGTGTTGGCACCGTGAATTTCAATGCCATCAAAACCTGCGGCAATTGCGCGCCGTGTTGCTTCGCCAAACTTGCCAATCATGTCTTCAACTTCGCCAGCTGTCATGGCTACCGGTACGGTTGCATTCGGCCTTGGAATAGCGATGGCGCTAGGGCCTATAGGTGTCTGACCGCCGATTAGTTGGGGCTCAACCATGCGTCCACCATGATAGATTTGTATAACTGCTTTGGATCCACGTTCTTTTATAGCTGCGGCCAGAAGACTTAAACCTTCAATGCAGTCATCGTTGTGAATACCTATTGCGCCGGGAAAAGCAGGACCCAGTGCATCTACATAGCCACATTCAACAATGACCGTGCCAATGCTGCCAGAGCGTTCCCGATAATAATTAATCAGGTTATCAGTAACGCTACCATCATAAAAACCACAGCAGGTAGTCATTGGTGCCATCACCAAACGATTTTTTAATACAACACCATTGGGTAGGGTTATTGGATTAAACAGGGGAGAAGATGGATTAGTCATATTCAAAGCCAGTTAATCAAAAGTAAGTGAAAAATAAGGAATGTGCGCATGGTAGCGCAAAATATAAGGGGTTATCTATTGGACAAAAGGTATAAATATTACTTCAGTCTGAATTTAATTTATTGTATTGATACGCATCAAATATGATTGATTAAATATGGTAAATTAAATGCTTTTTATTGTTTGTAAATCAAATATATGTGTGATTTTTTGTGAGTGCTTCCTGACAAAATCTTCACTGGTATTGAATTCTGGTGCGCAACAGCCAACGAATCCTGACGAGTATTGCACCTGTAGTAGGCTTTGCCTGCTTTCACGTCCAGCTTTGAGGTGTTTGGCGAAATTAAATAATCAGAAATATTGTTGCTACATTTAAGGATATCAGCACTTGTTTTAAAATTTCCAAGTATTGATCTAGATGTTAAAAAATATTAATTTCAGATGGTTAAATGGTTTTAGGTGTTGCGTGGAATTATTTTTTATTGTCGGCTGCAAGTTTGTGCTTATCTTGTTTGCAAAAATTAACAATAACATAGTGAGTCATAAACATGACGTTGTTTGTCACGCTCGGGTACAATCTGTTTTTTCTATTGAAATATTGTACTCATGGCATCTCTGGAAACTTGGATTGGCTTACGCTATTTACGTGCCAAGAAACGCAACGGGTTTATGTCATTCATCACTGTGGTTTCTATCGTTGGGATCGCACTTGGGGTGGCAACATTAATCGTTGTATTGTCGGTGATGAATGGTTTTCAAAAAGAAATCCGTAATCAGTTACTCAGTGTGGCTCCTCATGCTGAAATGGGATTTTATGAAAACAGTCTCGATAAGCACTGGCAGGATTTACAGAAGCTGGTAAAAGGTAATCCTCAAGTGCTGGGGTCAGCGCCGTATGTCGCCGATCAGGCATTATTGGCCAATGCCGGTGAAGTGCGTGGCGTGCAAATTCGCGGGATTGATCCGGCACAGGAAGGCAATGTTGCCGATTATGGGGAGGGAATGCCTAAAAATGGTTTTGCTGCTCTTAAACCGGGGGAGTTTGGTATTCTTTTGGGTAAAGACCTCGCTAATGGGCTTGGTGCCAATATTGGCGACAAAATTACCGTCATCACGCCCGATGGCAATGTGACACCCGCCGGTATGGTGCCGCGTTTAAAACAGTTTACTTTGGTAGGGGTGATTAAAACCAAGATTTATGAGGTGGATAATACCCTTGCCTTAACTCATATTACTGATGCACAAAAATTGTACCGTTTAGGTAATAATGTGAGCGGTTTACGCCTGAAGCTAGCTGATCCGCAGAACGCACCTTTTATAATTCAGAAATTTATACCGGCAAATTTACAGAATGAGATCTGGATTCGCGACTGGA
The DNA here is from genome assembly GCF_024103505.1 of Snodgrassella sp. Taxonomy (NCBI): domain Bacteria; kingdom Pseudomonadati; phylum Pseudomonadota; class Betaproteobacteria; order Neisseriales; family Neisseriaceae; genus Snodgrassella; species Snodgrassella sp. The sequence goes on along the minus strand of NZ_JAGGIJ010000005.1, from coordinate 142,292 downwards.
CTTTTCAAAATCGCAGCTATTTTGATGCGGTGCAGATGGAAAAACGCATAATGTTCATTATTCTGTTGCTGATTATCGCTGTAGCCGCTTTTAATCTGGTGTCTTCTTTAGTGATGGCTGTGACTGAGAAACAGGCTGATATTGCTATATTGCGCACACTCGGACTCTCTCCTGCAGGCGTAATGCGCATTTTTATGATACAGGGGGCAATAGCAGGATTTCTCGGTACTTTTTTCGGGGTGCTTTTCGGAGTATCACTCGGATTAAGTGTTGGTCGAATCGTTGCTTTTTTTGAGCATCTGACCGGTAAACATCTGGTTCCGTCACAGATTTATTTTGTGAGTTATCTGCCTACAGATGTCAAATTTTCTGACGTTTTTATGATTGCTGTGATTTCTTTGTTGCTGGCTTTTGTAGCCACTCTGTATCCAAGCTGGCGTGCAGCTAAAATGCAACCGGCAGAGGCTTTGCGCTATGAATAATTATGAATACGTTATTGAATGCGAACATGTCAGTAAAACCTATGATGATGGGCATTTACAGGTATCGGTGCTGGAGGATTTGCATTTTAATGTTAGGCGTGGCCAAAGTATCAGTATTGTGGGTGCTTCAGGTAGCGGAAAATCAACTTTGCTGCATCTGCTTGGGGGGCTGGATACGCCTAGTGGTGGCACAATTCGTCTGATGGGGCAGGATATAACTCAGCTAAGTCAGAAAGCCGTAGGTCAGTTGCGTAATCAATATTTAGGCTTTGTTTATCAATTTCACCATTTATTACCGGAGTTTTCGGCACTGGAAAACGTGATGATGCCTCTACTGATAGGGCACATGTCCAAAGCTCAGGCTGAAGAGCAGGCGAAAGCAATGCTGGATAAAGTGGGATTAAGCCAGCGTATGGCTCATCGGCCGAGTGAGCTGTCTGGCGGAGAACGGCAACGGGCTGCGATTGCTCGGGCTATGGTTACTCATCCCGCCTGTATACTGGCCGATGAACCAACTGGTAATTTGGATCGGAAAAATGCTGGTAATGTACTGGATATAATGCTGGATTTACAGCGTGAACTTGATACCAGTCTGGTTGTGGTGACACATGATGAAGAGCTGGCCAGCCGCTTTGATGATATTTTAACGGTAAAAGACGGCAGATTATTATCATTCTCTGCTGATTGAATCAGAGAAATTGTATTTGTAATCATGGTTGATAATGTCGATCAGGTAGAGGATTCTGTACCGGCCACTCATCCGGCACTACAGGCAATGACTCGAGTGCTTGGCGCGGCTGCACACGCTGAGTGGACTGTTATGCAGCCATGGGCTGATGCATTGTTATGGGCTTTTAATCGGGGAGACAGTTATATTACTGTACCTCGTGAATATCTGGCCGCAATCCGCAGCTGTGGTATTTTGGTTGGTGCAGCTGGAGCTTACACGCCGTTTATTTTGCAGAACAATCATTTATTTTTCGGACGAATGTGGCAGCTTGAGCTGGATATTGCTGAGCGTTTGTGGCAACTGGCCAATATCGCGCCAGCAAGCGTAAATGAAGCTGCTGTGGCTGCCGATCTGGCTGAATGGTTTCCGGAGGCAGATAGTGCTCAGCAGCGCTTTGCCGCTGCACTGGCTTTAATCCAGCATTTTGTGGTGATTAATGGCGGGCCGGGTACAGGTAAAACAACCACGGTTGCTAAGATTCTGAGCTTATTACTCAAGCATGCTTGGTCACTATCGCGTCCGCCGAAGATTGCGCTGGTAGCACCTACCGGCAAGGCGGCAGCTCATATGGCTACTGCTTTACAGCGTGCGCTGAATAAATTGCCACTGCCGGACAGCCGTATGCAATTATTGGGATGTTTAACAGGTCAGACGGTGCACCGGTTACTACAGTTACAACCTCCGTTGTTAACGGGTCCATATGATGCTGAACATCCGTTGCCAGTTGATATTCTGGTGGTTGATGAATCTTCTATGCTGGATTTATCGCTGTTTCGGGCACTGTTACGTGCGTTAAAAGCTGATGTGCGTCTGATCTTGCTCGGAGATGCCAATCAGTTGCCAGCAGTTGGTGCCGGCAATGTGCTAGCTGAATTATCTCAGCCAACGGTATTGTCGCCCGTGCTGAAACGGCAACTTACAGCACTATTGCCAGATCAGTCTTTACCACCTTCCCGTGACGATGCCAATATGGCTGCACACGTTGCTACTTTGAGTCACAGTTATCGCTTTGACGCTACGCAGGGTATTGGTGCGCTGGCAACGGCATGTATCAATGGTGATGATGGTGCGGCACTAAATGCTATAACCAGTTTTCCGAAACAGTTGCAGCTGCGACAGGCTGATTTGCAGCGATTGAGCCGCGATCTATATTCACAGCAGCAAGTGTGGTGGCAGGCAGTGGCTGAAAATGATATGACAGCGGTTTTCAGCCATCTGACAGATATCATGGTATTGACAGCGTGGCGTGCAGATGCAGAGGCATTTAATCAGCAGTACCGGCGTTATTTACGCATGCAGCTGCATCTGAATACAGATAGCTGGTTTGCGGGTCTGCCAATTCTGATTACCCAGAATGATTATGGTGTTGGTTTGTTTAATGGTGATATTGGTGTCGTTCTGCCAGATCAGGATAATTCAGGCCATCTACTTGCCTATTTTGCTGATGGTGCAAGCTATCGTGCTATTTCTCTTAGTCGTTTACCTCAGCATGAAGCTGCATTTGCGATTACAGTGCACAAAAGTCAAGGTTCTGAATACGATTGTATCTGGTTACTGGCTCCTCAGGCGCAGGCAGCGGCGGAAGATTCTCTGTTTAATCGCTCCCTTTTGTATACGGCTCTGACCCGTGCCAGACAGCAGTTCACTTTTTGTGGGACAGCCAAACAACTGGCACAAGGCATAAAAAATAACCAGCAGCGGCGCAGTGGATTAGGCACTGCTTTGGTTCAGTTAGCTAAAAAACAGTCACAGCTATCTTTATTTTAATTCTGTCTGTTTAGTAACCATAATATTGTCTGTCATTTCTTTACGTCATCTTATGTATAAAAATATGCATTTGTAATATTGTGGTTTGTGTAATTAATTTATGCTATTCTACTTTGTGAGCAAATATCATAAAGACTGGATTATGCATAAACCTTTAATGGCAATTATTGCTGCAATGCAGCCGGAACTGGACTATTTACTTGAACAGCTGGATAAGCGGCAGGATAGTGTGGCTGGTGCTGTACATTTTCATCAGGGTGAAATTAACGGGGTGCAGGTGATACTTGCCCTCAGTGGTATAGGTAAGGTCAATGCTGCGCTCACGACTTCTATTCTCATTGAAAGGTTTGCTCCTGATTATGTCATAAATACGGGCAGTGCCGGCGGTCTGAAAACGGGTATGCAGATTGGCGATGTAGTGGTTGGCAATGAGGTAGCTCATCATGATGTTGATGTGACTGTTTTTGGTTATGAGCATGGTCAGGTACCACAATTGCCGCCAAGATTTTTTGCAAACCAGTATCTTATTGATGCAGCCAGACAGGCTGCACAAGTTTTTTCTGGTGCCGAAATCTATACTGGTTTAATTGTCAGTGGCGATCAGTTTATCGGCACTGCTGAACAAAATCGTTTTATTAAAGAAAAGTTTGCAGATGTAGTAGCCGTGGAAATGGAAGCAGCTGCAATTGCACAAACCTGCCATCAGCTCAATGTCCCGTTTGTGATTATCCGTGCTATTTCAGATAATGGTGATGCTGATGCTTCAATCAGTTTTGATCAGTTTTTGCAACAGGCTGCTATTCACTCAGCAAAGATGGTAATTAATCTGATATCTGTATATAAATCATAGAAGTTTTCGCTTACTTATCAAATGTAACTACTTTTTTGCTTATACAATGTTAAAGGTCAAGAAATTCTATAAATTTTGATAATTGTTGTTTAATACAGGTTAAAGTATAATTTAAGCCGTTTAATAGACAATTACTATATCTCTATGCTATTTGATTAAAATTTAATTCTTTATTTTTATATCATCGGGGAAGTAGCATTGAAGTTAGTTGTTAATATATTTGTCATTTTATTGTTGCTCGTTTTTTGTGGCTTATCTGTCCTTGGTACCTCAAGTTACTCCGTCATTTATCAGATTGGTTTATATTTTGCGACAGTTGGTTATTTTAGTCTGTTAATTCTGTTATGGAAAAGCAGGGTTACGCGTATTTTCTCAATCTTATTGTTATTTCTCTGGTGTTTTAATACTGGTATATCGCTGATAATGTTTCAGATATATCATTGTCATTTTAATGCAGAGCTTGCTATTACTATGTTAGCTTCCAATACCAGTGAAGCGATAGAGTTTCTGTATTCTTACTGGCATGTGGTCTTGTGTTTAATGTTCATGTTTATTTTGTTAATTGTACTCATTAAAACTGCAACACAGATTTTATCTTTGCCGGTTCTTAAAATTATTGTAATCATATTTATAGCTGCTATACCGCTTAAAGCATTAGAGCAGATTGCTAAAGGTAGACTCAGTCAAGACAATTTTGATTTAGGAGAAAAAGTATGGCCTTATACTGGATTGAATAATTTTGCCATATTTTCGCGTGCTTATAAGGACATGCATGTTCTTAAAACGGTAGCTGGGCAGCAAACGGTATATGAATTGCAACGTAAAGAAACCGATATAGATACTTATGTGGTGGTGATAGGTGAATCAGCCAGACGTGCGAATTTAAGTCTTTATGGTTATTCCAGATTAACTACACCCAATATTGACAAAGAGCGTACAAATTTATTTATTTTTAAACAAGCAGTTGCTCCGGCTCCGGTAACATTGATGGTGGTGCCAAATGTTTTAAGCAAAAGAACGATAAATGACAAAGGTATTGATAAGCTGAACGATAATATAGTAAATCTGGCTGCTCAGGCTGGTTTTAAAACTTACTGGTTAAGTAGGCAGGGTAAAATTAATAAATATGAAACATTAATTACAGCTATTGCAAATGCGGCAGAGAACAAGGAATGGTTGAATGATGGATATGATGATACTTTACTGCCCAGATTTATAAAAATATTGAATGAGAATGGTGTTGAAAAAAAACTGATTATTCTGCACATAAATGGTAGTCATAAAAATGCATGTACAAGGTATCCGGAAAGTGAACAGGTATTTAAGAATGGGCGCTCTTCAATAGAAGACTGTTATGATAATTCTATTCATTTTACCGATAAAATATTGGGAGAAATTTTTAATCATTTACGCAATAAAAAAGCCTCATTATTGTACTTTTCAGACCATGGGCAAACTATTAAGATTAAACGGGGGCAGATAGATTATACACATGCTGTTGTGCATCCAACTAAAGAGGGGCTAGATGTGCCGCAATTTATCTGGTATAGCCCAAAAGTGCCCGATAATAGTAGAAAGACAGGTGAATATAAGGAGGTATATCCTACTGAGGATAATTATTATTTAATTCACGATTGGATGGGTATTGAGAAAGTCAATGAGTTAAATACACATTCTGTTTTATCAACAGATTTTATCCCGCGTAAAAAAATTCAGGTGATTGATACAGATTTGAATATTTTTGATTATCAGGATTTGCCGCTTGACGAAATCAGACCTTACCAGAATTAGATTATATTAATTGACTTTGTATAAAAGTAACTATTTAATAGCTGCTTTACAATTAGTCTGGTTGTGTAAGCATTGTGACAGAAGACAACAATAGCTGACATAGTTTGAAACCATAAATATTTTGTCTTTCAACCGGCAGTCATTTTATCAGGATGGTATTGTGTTTCAGTCATTTTTCCCAAAGCCACGTTGGTTTTTCCTGTCCGCCATATTGTGGATTGGTCTGAATATTTTTCTCTGGTATGCGGGCGGTAAAGCAGCAGGTGAATGGTTTGGCTGGTCACCTGGCTATGCTGACAAGCCTTTGGCTGTTGGTCTGTCGCGTTTCTGGTCACCTGCATTTTTATGGTTTTATATCTGGTTTGTACTGGCGACAACCATTTTTGCGGTTTTCTGGTCAGTGATAGCACGGCATCCGTGGCAACGGTGGTCAATATGGGGTTCGGCCTTAATTTTGTTCAATATCTGGTTTAATGTGCAGGTAAATGTAACCATCAATGCTTGGTATGGTCCGTTCTGGGACATGATTCAGAAGATGCTCGGTAGTGGTGGTGGGTCAATCAATCATATTTATCAGAATATGCTCACATTTTTACTGATTGCGATGGTGGCGGTGACTGTGATTATGCTGAATGCTTTTTTTGTCAGCCATTATGTATTTCGCTGGCGTACAGCCATGAATCAGTATTATATCGACCACTGGCCAAAATTACGTACTGTTGAGGGGGCTTCCCAGCGTGTTCAGGAAGATACCATGCGCTTTGCCACGATTGTGGAAGAGCTGAGTGTGAGTTTGGTACGAGCCGTTATGGTGTTGATTGCGTTCTTACCGATTCTGTTTCAGCTATCCAGCCATGTACCAGTATTACCACTGATTGGTGAAGTTAAATATTCGCTGGTATGGGCGGCATTGGGTTGGTCATTGTTTGGTACGGTATTGCTGATGGCTGTGGGTATTAAGCTGCCTGGTCTTCAATACAATAATCAGAAAGTGGAAGCCGCCTACCGTAAGGAACTGGTCTATGGGGAAGATTATGGTGAGCGCGCCCGGCCTGCTACCTTGCAACAGCTTTTTGAGCGGGTGCGGGTGAATTATTATCGCTTGTATTTCCACTATGCCTATTTCAATATGGTGAGTACTTGGTATCTACAATTAGACGGGCTGTTTGGTCTGTTTGTGTTAACACCTTCTATTGCAGCTGGCACGATGACTCTGGGGTTGATTAATCAGATTATTAATGTGTTTAATAATGTGCGTGAATCTTTTCAGTATCTGATTAATTCTTGGAAAACTATTATTGAGCTTTTATCCATTCATAAACGTCTGAAAGCTTTTGAATCGATATTGCATGAGCAGAATTAATAGTACCTATCATGCTCATATTGGTATGGTGAAAATGATTTTCGTGTAAATATGGTTATTAAATTTAATTTAAATACTTGTTTACTTAATATTATTTTCTGAATTTGTATTTGCTGATAGTGAGTTACAGCTGTATTTTCAAAACATAGGCTGCTGTTGTTCTTTGCTAATAATCCAGCGCAATCAGTCTTTTGCCAATCGCCGTAGCAGGCTGAAATTCAGTACTGATGATAGATAGGGTATTGTTTTTATCCTGAAGAAACAGGGGTATTGCCTGCGGATGATCGTGGCAGTATTGTTGATAATCATAGGTAGCTGTAATATTGGTAATTCTAATCCTTGCCTGTTTGTTGAGCATGTTTTCCAGTCTGCTGAAGGTGACATCTTTTTCAAACAGTTGGCGGAATACGTACTGATGCTGTTTTTGTGCGCGGGAAGTTAAATCCTGCTCTTCGGCAAAACGGATGCGGTAAATATTCTGTTCACCAAATTCATGCCGAAACTGTAGCTCACATAAGGTATTCAGTTCTTTATCACGGCTCACGGCAAACAGATGGCCAATACCAATCAGGTCTAGCTGAGTTTGCGCGTTTTCTGAAACGGGATTGCCAAAATAGGTTCGTAGCCCTTGCATGCGTGCGCGAGCAATCTGGACATAGTGATAATCGGCTACTAGCACATCAATATTCAGTTGTTTGAGGGTATTGGCCAGCATAAGGGCAACTTCATTGCTGCCTACTATTAGTACGCCATTATTGCCTGGTTCACGCACTTTGAGTAAGCTGGCTACGGTTTTTGCACCCAAGCCTTGAATCAGCACTGTACCAATAATAATCAGAAAAACCATGGGTGCTAATAGCTCAGTGCCGGCTAAATGCTGGTTTTGCAGGCGCAGTGCAAACAATGAGGCAATGGATGCGGCAACAATACCACGTGGTCCAATCCAGCTTATCATCAACTTTTCCTGTACGTTTAAACCGGAATTAATGGATGAAAACCATACGGCCAGAGGGCGGGCAACAAACATGGCGATGCATAATAAGGCCAATCCACGCCAGCCCAGACCCAGTAAAGCAGCCACATCCATGCGCGCAGCCAGAATAATAAACAGGGTGGGAATAAATAACAGGGTGAGGGATTCGTTAAAGGCCAGTATGCTTTGTCGGGGGAATTGTGGCCAGTTGGCCAGTGCCAGCCCCAAGATGGTAACGGTTAACAGACCGGACTGGCTTTCCAGATAATTGGATACGGAAAATACAGTGAGCACAAAAGCAAAGGTCACTACATTGCGCATGTATTCGGGCAACCAGTAGCGCTTGATGGCATTGGCCAGAAACACAGCACCCAAACCACCGCAGATGATGGCCACAAGCACAATTTTGCTGAAAAGTAGCAGTGAGTTTTCGTGGCCATTGGAAACGATGTATTCGTATACCAGCACTACAGCTATGGCGCCAATCGGATCGATAATAATTCCTTCCCAGCGTAAGATGTTGGCAATTTGAGTGCGCGGACGCACGCTGCGCAGCATCGGTGCAATCACTGTCGGGCCGGTAACGCAAACAAGGGCACCAAACAGTAAAGCCACGCGCAAATCCAGTTTAAACAGCCAGTGTGCAGCCAGTGATAATACGATGATGGTTATTAATGCGCCTAATGTGACCAGATTTTGCACGACACGGCCATGCTGGCTGATTTCATGAAATTGCAGGGTAAGGGCACCTTCAAACAGAATAATTGCTACACCCAGTGAGATGCAGGGAAAAAGCATGTTTCCCATTACTGCATCCGGTTGAAACCAGCCCAGTACAGGACCAATTATGATGCCGGTAAACAGCAAAAACAGTACGGACGGTTGTTTCAGATACCAAGCCAGCCATTGTGCACCCATGCCTAATGCCAGTAATGCTGAAAACTGAAAGGCTATATCCATTGTTTATGCTTGTGTTGTTTACCAGTTTTATATTTTGCCACAAACTGGTTTGAATATTGTTATTTTCGTTCAGATCTATATGAGAGAGCGGGATATCTGAATGCTGATTGTGTGTTTCGGTTGTACAATATATATCTATATTGGTATATGTCGGTAAATTATAATAAATTTGATGGCAAAATATTGTTCTTATTTTAATATATGTTTATAAATGCAATAAATTGGCGGTGAGGTTGATTGAGTCACTGCACAATTCAGTCTGTTTTAATGGTAATGTGGATGAAATATTTTCCAGAGATTTTGGGAATGTAATTAATGTCTGACTGGTGTGTACATTATTGTTTTGAATTTGAATATTAATGTGCACGCTATTATGGAGACGGTATGAATACACGTATTGAACATGACAGCATGGGTGAAATCGCTGTATCTGAAAATGTTTATTGGGGTGCGCAAACTCAGCGTAGCCTGCAAAATTTTGACATTGGTGGCGAAACTTTGCCTCCAGCCATGATTCAGGCAATGGCTTTGGTTAAAAAAGCAGCAGCATTAACCAATCAGCAGCTTGGACGCATCAGTGATGAATGTGCCAGTCTGATTGTGCAGGCAGCTGAACGTGTTCTGGCTGGCGAGCTTGCTGATCAGTTTCCATTAGTAGTATGGCAAACTGGTTCTGGCACTCAGAGCAATATGAATATGAATGAAGTTCTGGCCAATGTCGCTAATGAAATCGCTGGCCAGCCACGTGGCAGTTATCAACCGGTGCATCCGAATGATCATGTTAATCATGCACAGTCTACCAATGATTCATTTCCGGCAGCCATTCATGTGGCTACGGCCATTCAGATTAACCAGCATCTGATTCCTACTGTGCAGGCTTTACGGGATACGCTGGCTGCAAAAGCTGAGGATTTTAAAGATATTGTTAAGATTGGTCGCACTCATTTACAGGATGCAACACCATTAACACTGGGACAGGAATTTAGCGGTTATGTTAGCCAGCTAGATCATGGGCTGGCACGCTTGCAGCAGGCATTGCACTGGCTTTATGAGTTGCCACTAGGTGGCACTGCCGTGGGTACGGGGCTGAACAGTCATCCTCTATATGCAGAAAAAGCTGCGGCAAAACTGGCAGAACTGACTGGTTTGCCGTTTGTTACTGCACCTAACAAATTTGAAGCTCTCGGCGGGCGTGATGCGGTGGTATTTGCTTCAGGCAGCCTGAAAACGCTGGCCGTAAGTCTGAACAAGATTGCCAATGACATCCGCTGGCTGGCCAGTGGTCCACGCTGCGGTATAGGTGAAATTACTATTCCGGCCAATGAGCCCGGTTCAAGTATTATGCCGGGTAAAGTAAATCCAACACAGTGTGAGGCGATGACGATGGTAGCTGCTCAAGTGATGGGTAATGATACAACGATTACTGTCGCAGGTGCTTCCGGTAATTTTGAACTAAATGTGTTTATGCCGGTGCTGGTGTTTAATGTTCTGCAATCAGTGCGTTTGCTGGCAGATGCATGCAACAGTTTTAATTTGCGCTGTGCAGTAGGCATTGAGCCAGTACGGGAAAAGATTGATGCCAATTTGCATCATTCTCTGATGCTGGTTACTGCACTTAACCGTCATATTGGCTATGAAAAAGCAGCTAAGATTGCTAAAACCGCTTATGCACAAAACACCAGTCTGAAACAGGCCGCAATTGAGCTTGGATTTCTGACGGCAGAAGAATTTGATAAATGGGTCATTCCAGAAGATATGATTGCTCCGCATTAATGTTATAAGCTAGAGAAAAAGCCACATGGTAATAATGTGGCTTTTTTGTTGGGATAACTTTTTCAATACGATGAAATCAGCGGCTTTGACTGTCTGTAATGAGTTACTGGTGTTGAAGAGATTTATTTATTTTTGTTTTCAGTTTCTTGGACTAAACGTGCTTCAACTCGAACATAATTATTTTTATCCAGTAATTGCAGACGCATACCAATATTGTCATTAACTATGCGCCATGAGTCAACAAAACCAAGTGTGCCAGTACCGGTGCGTTCATCTTCGATATTGGCACACAATTTGTTGATACCAGCAGGCTGGCTTAAGCGCAAAGTATGATTAGAATCGTGATAAGTACCACTTATTTGGTTGCAACCAAAGTAAGCAAAGTATTGATGGGTTTTAGGATCAAAACGAATGCGCGCAGACGCATCAGGCGTGGGTTCGCCGTTCAGGGTACGAATTTGCCAGTTGCCGGATAAGTATCTGGTATTGGGCTTGTGTGCAGAAGTACAGGCATTAAGCACCAGCAGGGTGGTTATGCAAGTCAGAATCAATTTTAGCTTTTTCATTTTTTGAATTTCATTAGTTTGGGTTGTTAATTAATTTCGATTATAACTTGTAAGTTTATTATTTTTTTTAATTTTATCAGGCTAAATATATTATTGCTGGGGTTCATGCTGTTGTTTATATAAACGTAACCAAGTGAGTGCATCGGCTTTCTGTTGCTCACTACCATATTGTAAATCACGCATCGCGCGGCGATAGCCTGCTTGCTCCTGAGCTTTGGCAATTTGTTGTTGCTGGAATGATTCTTGATTGTCAGGAACACGTCGTTGTAACTGCTGGGTTTGAGCTTTGGCCATAGCTTTGGCAATCAGTGCAGCCGAATTGATGCTACTGGCTGATTTGGTTGAAGATGTAGCTGTTATTGCTGTTTTTTGCAGGCGGTGTGCATGTAGTTGCTGTTCTTTCTGGTGCTGTAAGCGTTGCAGACGGGCTGTGCGATGTTGAAAACGTACCTTAGCCTGTGTGGCAGCGGCAAAACGTTCGTCCTGCTGTTTGTTGGCCAATTGTCGGGCACGTGGCAGCCAGTGTTCTTGTACTGGCTGCATAGTGATACAGTCTACCGGACAGGGCTCAATGCATAATTCACATCCGCTGCATTCATTGCTGATTACGGTGTGCATTTGCTTAGTTGCGCCCAGAATAGCATCAACCGGACAGGCTTTGATGCAGGCAGTGCAGCCGATACATTCTGCTTCATCAATCAATGCTATTGCTTTGGGTTGCTGCGCTTTGAACGGATCGGCTGGAGGCAGAACAGACTTATTCAGTAATTTTGCCAGATCCATGATAACGGTGGTGCCACCCGGGGTGCACAGATTAATCGCAGCTTCTCCTCGGCTTAACGCCTGTGCATACGGCAAACATCCCTGATAACCACATTGCCTGCACTGTGTCTGAGGTAAGAGCCGGTCAATGTGTTCTGAATCAATAGACATAATAAAACTGCAAAACTGGATACGGGAAACAAAGCTATTTTAACATACTGATCAGGTAACGAATCAGCAGGTACTGCCAAGCTATTTTTTGAAGATGTTGGTGTGCAGCTTCCTGTTAAGAATGTATTGATATATTAATCAGGGCTTATTGATATTGAGATTTTTTTACTATTGTCCAGCCGCCACCTAGAGCCTGATAGAGGGAAACTTGTGAGGTTAGATAATCGGCTTTGCTTTGAATAAGCTGGCTTTCTACACTAAGCAGATTACGCTGGCTGTCTAAAACATCCAGATAGGGAGAATAGCCGCTACGGTAGCGATTGGTTGCGTGGTGCAGGGCATTGGCTAGCGCTGCACGTTCCATTTCCAGAGCCTGTTCCTGTTGCTGCAAGTGGTAGCTGCTGGAAAGTTGGTCTTCGACTTCTTTCAGCGCAGTCAACACGGTTTTACGATAATTCCAAGCTGCTTCGTTCCGTTTAGCGACATTCAGGTCAAAATTGGCGTGTATTTTTCCGCCTTCGAAGATGGGTGCCAGTACGCTGCCGCCTATACTCCATATATTAACCGGTTCTTTAATGGGAGCAGTAGAAAACACGCGGCCAAATGTGGCGCTGATTTTTACTGATGGAAAAAACTCTGCCTGTGCTGAGGCCAGATTGGCGTCACTGGCGGCCAGTAATAATGATGACTGTACGATATCCGGGCGGTTTTTCATCAGATCGGAGGGCAGCATGGCGGGAATGGCCGGTGCATGCAGTTCAGACAAAGATAAGCCTCGTTCGATAATTCGGCTATCACTGCCTATCAACATACTGAGTGCGTGTTCCTGCTGACTGATACTGGATTGAATCACTGGAATCTGTTGCAGCGTAGCCGCATATTCAGCCTGTGCCTGATTAAGTTCAAGTTGTGAGGTATAACCGACGTTGGCCTTAGACTCGGCAATTCTGAGTTCACGCTGCCGTGCGTTCAGTGTTTTTTGCAGCAGATTCAGTTTTTCATCCAGAGCACGCAGGGTAATATAAGATTTGACTGTGGTGGTAATGACGCTGATGCGGGTAGCTGATGCTGCCATTTCGGTAGCCTGCCGGCTCAGGCGGCTGGCTTGAAATGTATTACGATTTTTACCAAATATATCCAGTTCATAGGCAGCCTGAAAAGTAGGCTGTTCAACTCTGGTAATGTTCGCTACGCCAAAAGCATTCAGGCTTTTTTGCCGGGTGGTACCACCACTGGCATTGATACTGGGTAACAATGAGGCACGCGAGGCATGTTCCAGAGCCAGAGCCTCTTGGATCCGCGCTTGTGCCAGAGCAATATCGACGTTATTGATAAGGGCTTCGTTGATAAGCTGATTTAAAACCGGATCATTCAGCTGTGTCCACCATTGTGCATCTATATTTTGTATTGTTTGAGGATAGTGTTCATGCCATTGTGCAGGTGTCTCTACCCGTGCTGTTGCTGGGATAGCGGGAATGCGTGGAATACAGCCATTTACGCTGATGGCTAGTGCTGTCAGTGCCAATAGTTTCACTAAGGGTGTTTTCATGTTCTTACTCTGGTGGTGTCAATATTCACTACCACAGACATGCCCGGGCGCAAACGCTCAAAAAGTTCATTATGGTTATCAATGCGGATACGTACGGCAATACGCTGTGGTACTTTAACGAAGTTACCTGTGGTGGTATCCGGCTTGATAGCAGAAAATTCACTACCGGCTGCTGGAGAGATTTTTTCCACTGTACCGCTGATTTTGGCGCCATTAAGTGCATCTACAGTAAACCAAGCTGGCTGGCCAACGCGAATATTGGCTGTTTGTGCTTCCTTGAAATTGGCTACAACCCATTTGCGTGGCGGTACCAGAAACATTAATTGTGTGCCCGCGTTAACAAGCTGGCCGTTTTTAACCGTGATTTCACTTAAGCGGCCATTCTCTGGTGCTCGCACAACTGTATTGGATAGGTCAATCTGCGCCAGCCCCAGTTGCGCATGTGCATTATCGACGTTCGCTTTCAGACCGCTTTTGTTGACTTGAGTACTTTTCAGTTCTTCCTGAGCAATCCGATATTGTGCTTTGGCCTGTGTTACGCCGGTCTGAGCCTGTTTCAATGCAGCACGAGTCTGGTCACGCTCACGTAAAGACAACGAGCCATCGGCTACCAGTATGTTGACACGCGCCATGTCTGCCTGTGCTTTTTCCAGTTGAGCTTGGGCGTTGGCAATATCCGCTGCCCGTGCTGCCAGTGTGGCTTCTTTACTGCGGCGGTTTTGCTCATAATTGGCCAGACTGCTGTCTTGCAGACCAATTCCGGCTTCAGCCGCAGCAACTTTTTGTTTATAAATGCGGTCATCAATCTGAATTAATGGCTGGCCGGCTTTAACGTCGTCAAAATCCTGCACATATACTTTAGTCACGTATCCAGTGACCTGCGGGCTGATGATTGTGGTTTGACCGCGTATGTAGGCATTATCGGTAGAGACTATAGCACTGCGAAATGGTGGTAATTTCCAGGCGCGTAAAATCATCAGAATACCGAGCATTAATATCAGTACCAGTATGGCAGTAACAAACCATTTGCGTTTCGGAGGTTGCCATTGGCTGGCTACTGTCTGGGCTGGCGATGGATTTTCTTTTTCTGCCGGTGCAGCATTATCTGCGGGCTGATTTGAATCAGCCTGATTATCGACTGGCTGTATGGATGCTGATGATTGTGGTTTTTCAGTCTGCTTCTGGTCTGTTTCTGAAGGTTGTTCAACGCTTTTTTGCTCTATGTTAGTCATTATTATCCTCTATGTTATTGTTTTGGTTCTTGCTGCATCGCACGTTGGCGGGCTGCTGCATAGTTTCTCAGTTCGTGCCCGATGGGGTTGGTGCCATGTATCTGATGCCACCAGCGATGTGCGCCGACAACGAGAAAACAGATTAATGAACCCATACCAACTGCGACAAATAAGTCATTGTAGGCAGCTATTTGTGCCAGCATGGTATCCTGCTGAATCAGTTTGCTGACACCATAGGCGTGATTCCATGTGCTGTCGAAGCTGAAACGCTCGCTGGCAAGTGCATTTTGCTGGATTAAATGGTTAATCTGCGGGTCTGTAAGATAGGAGCCATCGGCACTATTGATTAAATGTACGCGTGTCCGAATAGTGATAAATGCATTAAGCAGGGCTGAACCAATCAGTCCGCCAACAGTCTGAGAAAAACCGAATACTGCGGAAAAACTCATGATGTATACTGAGTCTTTTGAGATAGCTCTAATCAGTCCCTCCATCATTACAGGCCCGAAGAAAAACAAAGAGGCGAAAGCAATCATAAATTCTGGAATGTAGAAATTAATCGGCCTTGACCACTGGTTTTGTCCTACTTCCATAAAACTGGCCACGGCAATGATGGCAAACGAAATGACCAGAGGTAATTTAATATCGGTAGGTTTGAATGTGAGTACGCTGGTAATCAGACCTAGCGCTGCACCACAGGAAGTGACTGCATAAAAATGCATCATTTGGTCGTTACTCAGACCTAATACAGTCATTAAACCGGCTGCACCCATATTTTGCTCGGATAGGGCTACTCGAATCAGGGAACCGAAAATCAGGATTTGAAGCATTCCGTTGGTGTGCATCATCCATTTGATATCAAGCATTGGCCGTTTGCGATTGTATTCGATGATAACAGCGAGCATACAGCACACAACGCCAGCTACAAAAAGCCAGCCAATCCAGTCTTTGTCCCACCAGACAATTCTTCCCTGTACCGCACCGGCAGAAATAAATGCAATGCCGGCAGCCAATAAGGGAAAGCTGATGAGGTCAATTTTTTCAAATGATTTTTCTAGATAGCCGGAAGGAATAGGTAATAGCCATACTGCTGCGCATACCAGAAGAGCCATTCCTAACTGAAAACTGAATATAAGCTGAAATTGTTCGTATTGTAACAATAGGGGAGAGATGAATCTTGCTAGCGGCTGACTAAGCTGAGTTAGCCCCAGTCCGAGTATCATGCCTTTACCGCGATGAATGGTTGGCATGGCCTGCATCATGTAATACATGGCCATGCTGTTTAAGCTGCCACCTACCAGTCCGCTCATGCCCCGGGCGATTAATTCCATATGGTAGCTATGGAAAAAAAACTGTAGGCTATTGGTCAGTATCAGCCCCAGAATAATGTAACTGACATACCGCGGTAGGCCGAAATTCTGGCGGATTTTGAATAATAATACGCTGATAATGGCACTGAACATGTAATAGGATACTTGTATCCAGCCACCCTGTTCGGGTGTTAGCCCCAGATAACCTTGCATCTGCGGAATATTGGCCAGCATCATGCCATTGGTAAATCCGGCAGTTAAACCCACAAGTACACCGATGATGCCATAGCAGACACGCCGTTGCCACGGATGGTCTGGGAACGAGGGCGAACCTGCCATCATGGGGCGTTCATGCGGTTTTAACTGATAGGTGGTATGTGACATGGAATTCTTGCTGCCATATATAATTTGCTGAAGCAGCTATAATTAAAAATGCCATCCAATATTCCTGAGTAATTCAGGTGGATGGGTAACAAAAGCTCAGCATGAAGCTATTTTAAAACAAATTGTTGGTTTCTGCGAATAATGATTTAATCAATGTAAGATTAATCTGATAGTAGCAATGTTTGGATTAGATTATTGTTTTATAATTGAATAATTGGTCTCAACCTATTGAGGGCAATAAACTTACTCATATTGGCACTTTGAAATATCAGAATAAGTCAATTATTTACTCATTCAAAAAATCATAATATATTCTTTAATCACAGTATACCGAAAAAAATCGCAGAGCCTAAGCAACTGCGATTTTGTAATAAATTCTAAAAGGAGACTATTCAAGTCTGAGAAGACGATTTGGATGGCAACAATAAATTCAGTACTATCGCCAGTAAGGCACATAAGCCCACACCAGCAAAAGCCATAGTACCAATTTTGACTACCATGCCCCCAACACCCACAACCAATACGGAACTTACAATAACCAGATTACGCGGTTCCATCAAGTCCACTCTGGCATCAATCAGTGTTTTCAAACCTAATGAAGCAATCGTACCAAACAGAAGCAACATAATGCCACCCATCACTGGCAGCGGGATGGAACTAAGAAATGCATTAAACTTACCAAAGAAAGCCATAAAAATCGCAAATACAGCTGCCCATGTCATGATTACTGGATTACTGTTTTTAGTAATCATTACAGCACCAGTTACTTCGCCATAGGTTGTCACTGGAGGGCCACCAATCAAACCGGCAATACACACGCCCAAACCATCACCGGCCAAAGTGCGATGCAAACCGGGCTCTTTTACATAATCATGCCCAGTTACCTTGCCAATGGCCATAATCCCGCCGATATGCTCAATAGTCGGAGCAATGGCTACCGGCAGCATAAATAGCGCAGCCTGCCAGTTAACTTGTGGTGTAGCAAAATGAGGTAGGGCAAACCATGGCGCTGCCGCCATCGCACTGGTATCCACCATTCCAGTTAACAAAGCCATGATATAACCTGCGGCCACACCAATTAGAATGGGAATCAAACGCATCATTTTGCTGCCAAATACCGTTACAATCACTGTTACAGCAAATGTAAAACCGGACAAAAACAGCGAATGAGTGTAATCCACCACCTGTATATCACCTGATCTGCCCATGGCCATATTACTGGCCACCACTGCTACTGATAGTCCAATCACCATAATTACCGGCCCAATAACCACTGGTGGCAGCAAACGGTGTACCGAAGCCAGCCCGCGCCATTTAATCAATGCAGCAAACACAAAATACATAAAGCCGGCAGCAAACAGACCAAACATGGTAGAAGCCAGTCCCCATTCCTGCATGGCATAAATAATCGGGGCAATAAATGCAAACGAAGAACCCAGATAAATCGGTACCTTGCGTTTAGTACAGATTTGAAATAATAAAGTACCAATACCAGCACCCATCAATGCCAGTGCAGGATTCAGCCCCGTTAGCAGCGGTACCAGAACCATGGCACCAAATGCAACAAACAGGATTTGTGCGCCAGCAAGCGCAAGTTTAAATTGGTGTCCCAATCCGATACTCCCCATTAAATAAACAAAACTCTGCATTATAGTATATGGCGGTATAAAAAATAGTTATAGTTTGTCACTCGTAAGCCAAAGCTTGAATAATTTAATTAACCAATGAAACAGCAGTTTATTGCTCAATCCAAAAAAAATTAAAAAAAAAGCTTGCGCAATCGAATTTAATTGCGCATAATGCGCATCTCCTTAGCCGGCATAGCTCAGTTGGTAGAGCAGCTGACTTGTAATCAGAAGGTCCCGAGTTCGACTCTTGGTGCCGGCACCAATTCTAAATATAGCGTAACCAGTGGTTGCGCTATATTTTTTTGGCTAATGAGCTGTGCTCAATTAAAATGTATCTTTTTTATTATGGTGTAGTAGATTTAGTTGCTTCGTTTGCTGGCTGGACTAGGTAAGTACAAAAATTTAATTCACAACTTATCTTAAAAATACCCAAACTGTTTTACCTTATTAATAATAAATAAAAAATGGGCAAGAACCTTGGAACTTAGCTTACGTTATTACCACACAATTTGTATTATAAAATATTATTATTTTATAAATTATCATGTTAAAAGCTTAATTGCGCTGATTATTTAAGGTTTTTCAATGCTGAATACCCTTAATATCAGACTCCTAATTTGACGATGTATATCTTAATATGTATTGTATATCACAGGTATAATGCCTGATATAACATATCATCAATATTGGGCTACATATAATCATTGCCGAGGATAAAGTATTGTTGACTTACTTGGCGGTGTAATTAATCATCATTGGTAAACAACACGGATAAAACAGAAATTCAGCTGGAACAGTTAACTGAAATCAGTATGCGAGCAAATCAACTATTTGCTAATATTGATCAATTCGCTCAAGATCTTCAGCGAAAATACAACTTTTATCCAGATCTAACTGTATATGTATGTGCTTGCGCATTAGGGCATATATCAGACATTACTATGTTAATTTACTCAATGAATCCTCAGCTGGCACCGGCATATTTGGAAGGGACTGATTACAATGCCATTGTTGAGCGAATCAAAAAGGAAAAAAAGAATTTGACGCATCCATAGCCAGAGATGAAGAAAAAAATTAAGTTTTTAAAAACTCTTCTCGGAGCTTTACTCTTTGTCCAATTTTCTATACTGCACAGATAGAGTAAATTATTGATTCCTTTGGTATAAGTAAGCGGATTAACATATGCTCTTGGTTGCACGTGAATAAATCAGCTAACTTATAGTAATCTATATCAGGTTATCCAAATCTTTTTAACTCAATTATTGATAACCTGAAAAACAGGCCGGCACTTATCTGGTGGCTAAAACAAAAAAAGCTATAAATTCGAACTGTGTAAACAAAGAATGTTGGCAAAAGCCAGCTAAATGCATCTGATGCAATCAGATAGTCTTTTTAAGCATGATTGAACCTGCACTACCCGAAAATTCATACGACTGGCTAAATATTTCTATTTGATGCATATGGTTTGGCTGAGTAGCAAGTTGCAGGTAATGGTGTGAATGTATTTCCTGTACCAAACAGAAAATAGCGGCATCTGCCGCTATTCTGATACTAACCGGACAACCGGCTAAGATTAAGCTGCCTGAATGTTAGCCGCTTGTTTACCTTTTGGACCTGTGGTCACGTCAAAAGATACACGTTGACCTTCTTTCAAGGTTTTGAAACCATTCATGTTAATTGCAGAGAAGTGAGCAAACAAATCTTCGCCACCTTCATCTGGAGTGATAAAACCAAAACCTTTAGCGTCGTTAAACCATTTAACAATACCAGTTGCCATGAAACTTCCTATACATAAAAAACAAAATAAAGAACAAGTTTGCGACACAGCAGGACCAAAAAAATAGTGAACGACTGTACGACAGTTTGTCTGGCAGCCTGTGTCTGACTTGTTAAGTAGTCTTTTTACATAGGTTAAGAACTAACGTCAAGCAAGCTTACTGAAAAATGATAAAATTATTACAACCGTTACTAAAAACCCACAGATAAATGTAGATTTGTACACAATGTCAAATACGAATACACAAACTGTTAGCCAGAACCAGAAAACCATGTTAAAGCCGCCAAAACGCTATAAAGTGGTATTGTTAAATGATGATTATACGCCAATGGAATTTGTGGTGGAGGTGTTGACAGATGTATTCCATTTACCACACACGCAAGCCATTGCCATTATGCTGATGGTGCATGAGTCTGGCCGCGGGGTGTGCGGTGTGTTTCAGAAGGATATCGCCGAGACCAAATGCAATCAGGTAATGTTGCGAGCAGAGGCGGCCGGCTTTCCACTGCAATGCCTAGTTGAAGAGGCCTGAAATTGCTGATTTAAGTACAGTGTTCTGAAATTGAAATGCCATATGGGTCAGATGCAACTTGAACTTTATCATCTATGCTTCATGTTTATGCAAATGACTGAATTTTGTTATAGTCATAATTGATGACGATACTTTGCTAGGAGGTCGAATATGATTTCGGCACAGCTTGAAAAAATTTTGCAGTATGTTTATGCCGAGGCGCGTAGTCAGGCTTTTGAATTTATTGGTATCGAACATTTACTGCTCGGCCTGTTGCAGCAAAGTAACGATGTAAGTGAAGTGTTGCAGGCTGTAGGTGTAGATAATAGCTTATTGATCAAACAATTACAGCAAAATATTCGCGAAAATACTCCAGTGTTGTCGGAAAGTGAGCGGGAAAAATCAGAATTGCAGCCAACACTTGGTTTTCAGCGCGTTTTGCAACAAGCTATTGTACATGTACGGGCAGCACAGGCAAAAGGAGAGGTAACGCCAGTAGATGTACTTGTGGCTATTATGTCGGAAAAAGATAGTTTTGCGGTGTATTTTCTGGAATCACAGTCGGTAAATCGTTTGGATGTATTGCGTTACCTAACTCTGGGCAATCCTAATCTTACTCAAGATAAAGATACTGAACCGAGTAATGATAATGAAGCAACCAAGCCAGAAGTAAAAGCTTTAGATCTCTATACGGTAAATCTGAATCTGGAAGCACTGGCTGGCCGGATTGATCCATTGATTGGCCGAAGTGAGGAAATGCAACGCCTGATTCAAACTTTGTGCCGGCGACGCAAGAATAATCCTTTGCTTGTGGGTGAGGCAGGGGTTGGTAAAACCGCTCTGGCAGAAGGGCTGGCATATTTGCTGGTACATGATAAGGTGCCTGAATCGATTAAAGGTTCCGTGGTTTTTTCGCTGGATATGGGCGCTTTGCTGGCCGGTACCAAATATCGGGGAGATTTTGAGGCACGGCTGAAAGCCGTTATCAAGGAATTAAGTGAACTGGACAAAGCTGTATTGTTTGTTGATGAAATTCATACCATTATTGGTGCTGGCAGTGTGTCTGGCGGTACGATGGATGCCTCAAATCTGCTTAAACCCGCTCTGGCTAAGGGTAGCATGCGCTGCATAGGTGCAACGACCTATCACGAGTATCGTACTATTTTTGATAAAGACCATGCCTTGAGCCGGCGCTTTCAGAAGATAGATGTGGTAGAACCATCTGTGCCGGAAACTGTACAGATATTGCAGGGATTACGTCCGGCATTTGAGCAATTCCATCAGGTGCGATATACCCGTGCGGCATTGCAGGCTGCTGCTGAATTGTCTGCACGTTATATCAATGAGCGATTCTTACCTGACAAGGCTATTGATATTATCGATGAAGCTGCTGCGGCACAGAAAATACAGCCTAAATCCAAACAGCGTAAAGTTATCGGACGGGCAGAAATTGAGGCGATAATTGCTAAAGTGGCACGTATACCGGAAAAAACGGTGTCGCATGACGATAAGCAAGTGCTGCGTTTTCTGGCAGATAATCTGAAAGCCAAAGTGTTCGGACAAGATCAGGCTATTGAGGTGTTGGCTGCTTCGATAAAAATGGCGCGTTCCGGCCTGAAACAGGCAGATAAACCAATTGGCAGTTTTTTGTTTGCAGGCCCTACGGGTGTCGGTAAAACTGAAGTGGCTAGGCAGTTGGCACAGTTGCTGGATTTGCCACTACTGCGTTTTGATATGTCGGAATATATGGAGCGACATGCCGTTTCACGCCTGATTGGTTCGCCACCGGGCTATGTTGGTTATGAACAGGGCGGTCTTTTGACAGACGCGGTCAATAAACAGCCATATTGTGTGTTGCTGCTGGATGAAATTGAAAAAGCACACCCAGATGTGTTCAATGTGCTATTGCAGGTGATGGATTATGCCAGACTTACTGATAATAATGGTCGGAGTGCAGATTTTCGCAATGTAATTGTGATCATGACTACCAATGCAGGAGCTGCTGAACTGGCTAAACACAATCTGGGTTTTACCGGCGTGCGTGAGCAATCAGATAGTCTGGCTATGATTGAAAAAACCTTTACTCCCGAATTTCGTAATCGCCTTGATGCCATTGTGCCGTTTAAAGCACTAAATGAAGAAATAATTGCTAAAGTGGTGGATAAATTTTTGCTGGCGCTGGAGCATCAGCTACTGGCTAAACAGGTGGTGGCCGAGTTTACGCCGGCCTTACGTATTTATCTGGCCAAACATGGTTTTGATGTAGCACTGGGTGCTCGACCGATGCATCGTTTGATTCAGGAGCGGATTCGTAAGTTACTGGCAGATGAGCTACTGTTCGGGCGTTTAAGCGAAGGCGGTAGTGTGGTTATTGATTATCAGCCACAATCAGACAAAGTGGTATTGAATTTTTCAGCTTCACAATTGTCCGACTGCAAAAATCTTGAATCATTAGCTATTGAATAATTATGTTAAAAAATACAAATTAAAAATAAAAAAAAAGTGTGGCTGAACACCACACTTAAACACACACATCAAGAGGAAACCAATCAAAGTGAATTCATTATAATCTCTTTGCTTTTAAGTGTTTTGATGCAAGTCAAATGAAAAGGTTTAAGCAGATAAAATCCAGTATAAAGTACATATTTCTGTTTTATTTATAAGTCAGAAACATGTACTTTATTAATGAAATCAGGCTGGATAATAAATTAATTTAACGTAAGTTAGCGGGTAAAGGATCGCTCTGGAGCTGGTTTGCTGGTTGTAGATGTTGATTGAAATCCAGAATTTGAGCATCTTGGCTGGGAGTAGGGCTGAAAAACTGTTCTCCGTAAGGTAGTTGAGGTGTCTGGATACCCAACCATTTTGCTATTCCATCCAAAAGTTCCAGTCCACTGCGTTGTGCTGTATTGCGTGATTGTCCAGTCTGGTCGCTGTTTATAACCACTAAAGGCACATGATAGTTTTGATAATAATGGTCATTGTGACGCAAAATGCTGGAAGAACGCACAATACTGTTTTTTTCATAACTGTTTTTATCATGGCTCAAGCCATGGTCGCTAAAATACATCATGCTAAACGACTGGTCGCTGGATTTTAATGCTGTGTATATCTGGTGTAACAAGCTATCTGTCTGTCGGATACTATCGATATAACAGTTACTATTATTATTTTCCACGTAAGGATGTGGTGGTTGTGGCAGGCGGTCACAAGGATTGGGATGTGAACCCATAATATGCAGCACAATAAGACGCGATTTTGAGCTGTCCAGCGGCTGAGCAAGGACTTTTTGTAAGGGCGCTATAAGCTGATAATCGAAGCTGCGCTCGCCAAAATCGTAACCAGTTGTTTTCAGAAAAGTAACATGATTTGCTTGATATGCTATGGTGGAAATTGAGGTATCGTATTGCCCCAGCGCCCCCTGATTTGACAGCCATGCGGTATCCATGCCGGCTTTTTTGGCCAGCGTAATGACATTGTTTTGAATACTGAATGGTTTGCCGTGGCTTAATGTCAGACCATGTAATAGCGAAATAGGGGTATTCGGACCCGCAGACAACATTTTGTCCATAATAATATTGGCATGTTTGTCCAGAAATGGTGTATTTGCATATTTAAATCCGTACAAGTGCATGTAGTCTGCGCGTACACTTTCGCCAATAATCAATACATAGTTACGGTAATTCTGATGGCTACTGCTGATATGCCAGTTATCCGGTTTAGCCAGATCTGCTTTTATTTTGGCTAATTCGGCGAAGTAAGCTTGTGGTTGCAGATAAGCATCGGCCAGAAATTCTATTGGCTGTACGCGCAAGGGAAAACCGCCGGTAGTATAGCCCTTGCGTGCAGTCTGTGCTGTCATGACCACAAGAATAAGAACTATTAAAAGACCCCAGTATCTACCCCAGCATGGTGCAGCTATATTACGGCTTAAGCGTACAATAAGCAGCGGTACGGATGCCAGTACCAAGGTAGCGATATAGGTACGCCATGAAATAGCGCCGATATATTCACTGGCTTCACTGGCGGTAGTACTTAATAGTGAGGCAACAATACCAAAACTTGGCCGTCCATACAGGGCAGCAGTGGGATGATACAGCAAAATAGTGATGGCACTGAACCACATCAGGCCACGCCACAGGCGTGGGTAGAAACGCTGTAACAGCAGAGTAAGCAGCCAGGTTTCAATAATCCGGTTTGGATTGGGCGGATAGGCCAGTGCATAAATCAATACGATGCTGTAAATGAGCAAGAGCACTACAAGCAGCAGATAATGTTTCCGTAATGTCATTTTCATAGATGACTCAGGGTGCGGGAGTGAATTTATCGGCAAAAAAAGCTTCTTCTGCCAGACAGGCATGGCTGGTAAATAAATTTTTGGACTGAACAATCATTTGCGGATGCCCGCATGCATAGACTGTATAGTGGCTCATGTCAGGATGTCTGACTAATGCGATATCCTGGACATATCCCTGAGCACCCTGCCATGTATCAGATGCTCGCGATAATACCGCTGTCCATTGTGCCTGTGCCAAGCCGGCACAGAGTTCGTTTAGTAAAGCGCTATCATATAAATTTTCTTCAGCAGCCACACCCCAGTAAACAAACACCGGTTGCTGATATTGTTGTTGCGCCAGTGCGACTAGCATTGCTTCAATTGGCGCTATGCCGGTACCAGAGGCGAGCATAATCAGCGGTTTATGCTGTTCTTGTAAGTGGAAGCAGCCTAATGGACCATGGATACGGATGATGTCTTTGGGCTTAAGCCGGCCGTCAAACAACTGTTCAGAAAAGACACCAGCAGCACGACGGCGGACATGAATAATCAATTGCCGAGTATCATCGTTAAAACGAGCAATGGAATAGCTGCGGCGAAGATTATCAGGCAGAACAATATCAATATATTGTCCGGCAGTAAAATTGAAATGCTTATTTGGTGGCAGTTTCAGGGTGACAATAGCAATATTGGCGCAATAACGAATATCATCTATCCGTACAGTCAGCGTTTGCGCCGGCAGGTTATTACTACCATGATAATCGGGCAGATAAAGGGTAATGTCACTTTCCGCACTCTGGCAGCAGAGTAAAATATCTTGCTGATGGTTGTATTTACTATTTAAAGCTGCCTGATTATTAATTTCGCTGGTCAGGCCATTGATTAGCCGTGCCTTGCAGGCTCCGCAGCAGCCGCTTTTACAGGCATGTGGAAGCATCATGCCGTGATCAATCGCTGCATTAAGTAGCGACTGCCCCTTTTCTGCACAATAGGTTTCACCAGCTGGTAAAACAGTGATCTGATAACTCATAATCTTTTTAGAGTATTTTAACAAAGTCGCTATTTTAGAGTGCAGTAATATAAAAGCCAAATCAAATGCCAACCGCCCTACAGGTCTGCGTGCGAATTGAAAAACGATATTCACTAGGTAGGGCAGCATAAAAGCCCGTTACATTGAATAACGGGCTTAAATTGATGCTAGCTAAATATACAGATAAGTTTTAATTCGAGAAATATTTGGCGTAGATTTTATCGTATTCGCCACTGGCGCGAATTTTTTTAAGGGCTTCATTCAGTTTTTCCACCGTGGCTGTATCACCTTTACGTACAACAAAGCCATAATGGTCTATCCCAAATTCAGGCACTTTATTGATGGTAAATTTATCCGCACCATTTGCTTTAACATAATTACTGATTACCGCGCCATCAGATACCATTGCTTCAACTCCACCATTTTCCAATTCTTTAATGGCTAAAGGTACGCTGTCAAAACGGGCAATTTTGGTGCTTTGGGCACCAAGTACTTTCTGAACTGCCAGATCACCAGTCTGGCCTGTTGCCACTGCCACACGATGCATACTGTTTAATTCAGTCAACGAATGGAATGTTTTGGCTTTCGGTGTCAGTACCATCATAGAAATATCAAAATATGGATCGCTGAAAGTCATACTTTGTTTGCGTTCATCAGTAATGGTCACACCGGAGGCCACAATATCCAAATCGCCATTATTCAGACTGGCGAACAGGCCATCCCAGGGTTGGTCTTTAAACTGTACCTTAAAATTTCCGGCTTTAGCCATTGCATTTATCAGGTCAACATCAAAACCTGTTAATGCACCATTCGCCGTACGTGATTCAAAAGGTGCAAATTCGGCATTTGTGCCGACAATATAAATTTTGTCGGCACCGGATTGTGCTGGTGTTGAAGTTGAATTGTTATCATTGCCACCGCAGGCGGTTAAAAACAGCGTCGAACCAATAGCCGCAGCGGCCAGCCAGTGTTTGATTTTCATGATGAGTCCTTAAATTCCACTTGATTTATAAGCTGAAAGTTACTAACCATACAACAGTTTGTACCGTACAATATGCATTTTTACTGCCATGTTCGATTTGATAGTAACATATTTAGCTGATGAAACAAGCTTTATACATTGCACTGTAAGGCTGGTTTGCAGTGCTATAATCCTGCTTTTGCTACTACATGGATAGTAAGCAAGTCATGTATCAGCCAGTCTTACAGGATAGATAATGCATTTAATACATACCATTACAGAACTACGTTCGTGGCGACAGCAAGTTAAACGTGTGGCTTTAGTGCCTACAATGGGTAACCTGCATGAAGGCCATTTATCACTGGTGCGTACGGCCAAAGCTCATGCCGATGCAGTAGTGGTAAGTATATTTGTAAATCGGATACAATTTGGTGCTGGTGAAGATTTTGACCAGTACCCACGTACACTGGAGCAGGATGTGAAAAAGCTGACAGCCGAGGGTGTCGATGTGGTATTTGCGCCAGCTGAGAGTGAATTGTATCCAAATGGAATGCAGTGTTATTTTGTAGAACCACCAGCAATCCAGAATGAATTGTGTGGTCGCAGTCGTCCCGGCCATTTTCGTGGTGTGGCTACAGTGGTAACCAAATTGTTCAATATTGTCCAGCCTGATGTGGCTTGCTTCGGTAAAAAAGACTACCAACAGCTTGCCGTAATCAAAGGCATGGTACAGGATTTGAACATGAATATAGAAATTATTCCGGTAGAAATTGAGCGAGCTGAAACCGGCTTGGCATTGTCTAGCCGTAATAGTTATCTTACAGAAGATGAGCGCGCACAGGCGGCACAGTTATCTGCCTGTTTGCGAAATATGGCAAAAGCAATTGAAGAAGGAAATAGAGATTTTGCCGCTCTGGAAAACGATGCAGTTACGTATTTGCAGCAGCATGGCTGGCAAGTAGATTATATTGAAGCCCGGCAAGCACAGACGCTGACAAAAGCACAGATTTCTGATAATCATCTGGTGATTGTTGCAGCCGCTGTACTGGGTAGCACTCGTTTAATTGATAATATAGAAGTGTGTTTGTCCCATTGATAATAAAAATTGTCTGTTAATCAGATATTTACCAAAAGGGAGAGTGAATACGTATGTGGTGGATTGTATTAATACTGTTAATTATTGCTATAGGCGCATTATTTTGGTGGCGTAACATTCAGGAACGCAAGTGGCAGCTGGAAATAACTTATCTGTCCCGATATGAAAATCGGCTTCAGCCTGGTCAGATCACTGCACCGCAGGCGAAGAAAGTGTCACTGGTAAAGCGCATTGTGTCCAATCTGATGTCACGGCGTGGGCAGTTGTATCATCAGTCAGCACCAGCATCACTACAGAAACAGCAATCACCAGCTACAGAACCGGCACAGACTGAGCCTATATCAGAACCTCCTCCTGTACCTGTATTCACGTATGCTAATGAGCAGCCACAGCACAAATCGCAGCCAGCAGAAATCAACCAGCCACAGTCACCGCCACAACAGCCAGTTCCGAAGCAGATTACTGTAACCGAAGCCAGTCCTAAACCAGCCAAAAATAAAACAGCAAGTGAACTAACCGAAGCTTTTGCAAACAACGCAAGTACCAGTCATCAATTGCAGGTATTGGAAAGCAGACAGCAGCTTGCGGAAAAATCATTAACAGTGATGCCAATACAGGCTGTAGACAGTAATGATACTCAGCTGGAGACTGAGCAAAAAACAGAACACTATTCAAGTCTAGATGGCTCAGTTGATGCTGACGACGAAGCTTTACCAGAGGAAAACATACTAATTACCAGTGAAGAAACGGTTAATCAGGTAGTAGCGCTTACTCCGAATAAGGATCTGGAAGTCATTACGCTGGCCGAAGCTACCCGCAAAGTGGCCACACACCCACTGGCTGATGCAGTAGCTGAATCTGCTCCTGTACTTGAGGTTATACAAGTTAACTGGCAGCACAAACCAGTGAATCGTCAGAATCAGCAAAGCCATCGTTACGCAAAAGAGATAACAGCTGATGACCCGATAATAAATAAGGTTCGTTCACGCACTAAAGCCGAACAGGCTGCTTTACTCAGAGCTCGGGCATTGAAAAACTTTGATCTGAATGATTTGCAGCAGGCTACGCAACGTAAGCTAGGTAATTCGGTAGGCGCTCCGTCGCATCTGGCTTATCCGGCTTCTCCCTTATCAAATAGTGATTACCATGAGCAGCATAGCCACAGACATCAACATGATAGTGTGCAAATTATTGACGAAGAAGATATCCGTTTAAATCTGCTGCGCCAACGACTGGCTCGCCAACGTCATCAGGACGCTCCAGCTCACATTAATTCAGGCTACAGTGTACCGGTAATAGCAGAGGATGAAATCTATGCCAATCTGGCTAAAACCGATTCCCCTGTTAATAAACAGAGATTCCAGCGCCCAGTAGTGCGTGAAAGTGTTATTCCGGCGGCAGCGCGCATCAGTAAACGTCATGCTGTCAAAATGATGGCACCAGTGGCAGATATGTCAGTTGAGACAGGTTACGCAGGTGCCGCTGGTAGAGAACGCGCACCACTGTCAACGCGTTTTACGCCATTTCAGCCGATGCCGGCAGCGATTACGGCCACCCCATTTGTGACTGTACCGCCAGCAGATGATTTTAGCAATGCAGATGCGGCTTATGATGATCCTATCGGGTTCGATGCAGTACCAATGGATGGTTCCATTACTGAAACTATGCGTTCTGAGAGAAGCCAGATTCCTTACACGCCAGAGATACAGCCAGTAGCGCAGACGGTATCAGTAAATTCCAGTACAACAAATTCATATTATGATGATACTGCTCATTCCATGCTTGGTAATGGTGGAGCAGTTTCAACTATACAGGACGGAAACGCTGGCGATGTTGCTATAGCGACAGCGCCAGTATTGGCTACTGAAGATCCTTATTTTGCAGATACTGATGAAGAGGCAAACTTATCCGCTTATTTTCCAGAAACGGACAAGTCTGAGGAAAAAGAAACAGATATTGACGTATCCAAATATTGGCCACAAGGAGAAATACAATCAGCTAACCATTCTGATACGTTACCTGAAGCTGATGAATTGGTGACTAAAGAATTTTCGGCTACCCAAACTGAATCTGTACCGTCGGTTAAAAGCGTGAGTGAAGTTATTCATTTAAACCCACCACAGCCACCTGCTGAGCAGAAAAAAAATTCCAGTGTACGGGTACAGCAAACAGCAATAGGTATGGCATTACAAAAAGCACTGCATAAGACTGAGGGAGCGAAATCTGTGCCCAGACCGCAGATAAAACCCCAGTTACCCAGCATGGACTTATTATTGCCACCTCATTATGACCCCGCGGCACAACAAAGTGAAGAAGCCTTACTCGAAAATGGCATCACTATTGAAGAAAAACTGGCAGAATTTAAGGTTAAAGTACGTGTAATTGATGCCTTTGCCGGGCCAGTAATCACCCGTTATGAAATTGAACCGGCACAAGGGGTGCGTGGTAATCAGGTTGTTAATCTCGAAAAGGATCTGGCTCGTAGTCTGGGCTTTGCATCTATTCGGGTTGTAGAAACCATTCCGGGCAAAACCTGTATGGGATTGGAACTGCCTAACCCCAAACGGCAGATTATCCGTTTGAGTGAAATTTTCTCAGCACCGGTATTTCAGCAGTCTCGCTCCAAATTAACATTGGCACTGGGACAGGGAATTACTGGACAGCCAGTTGTAACAGATCTGGCCAAAGCCCCGCATTTACTGGTTGCAGGTACAACTGGTTCAGGTAAATCAGTAGGCGTCAATGCCATGATACTGTCGATGCTATTTAAAGCAAGGCCTGATGAGGTACGTCTGATTATGATTGACCCGAAAATGCTTGAGCTAAGCATTTATGAGGGCATCCCACATTTACTTGCTCCAGTGGTCACTGATATGAAGCTGGCTGCCAATGCGCTAACTTGGTGTGTAAATGAAATGGAGAAACGCTATAGATTGATGAGCCATGCTGGTGTGCGTAATCTGGCTGGTTTCAATCAGAAGATTGAAGAATTAGCTGTACAAAATAAAAAGCTGTTTAATCCGTTCTCACTAAATCCAAGTGATCCGGAGCCTTTGGAAAAATTGCCCTATATCGTAGTGGTGGTGGATGAGTTTGCTGATCTGATGATGACGGCCGGAAAAAAGATTGAAGAGTTAATTGCACGGTTGGCACAGAAAGCTCGCGCTGCCGGTATTCATCTGATACTTGCTACTCAGCGACCCAGTGTAGATGTTATAACGGGTTTGATTAAAGCTAATATTCCGACACGCATTGCTTTTCAGGTATCCAGCAAAATTGACAGCCGTACTATTCTTGACCAGATGGGTGCAGAAAATCTGCTTGGGCAAGGCGATATGCTGTTTTTACCGCCAGGTACCGCCTATCCTGAGCGTGTACATGGTGCATTTGTGGCCGATGAAGAGGTGCATCGTGTGGTGCATTATCTGAAACAGTTTGGTGAACCAAAGTACATAGATGATATTTTAACAGCTGGTGTCAGTGACGATGATTTGGCAGGTAATGCTTCTACACGCAGCACTGAGGATGAAGTGGATCCTTTATACGATGAGGCGGTGGCACTGGTGGTAAAGACCCGTAAAGCAAGTATTTCTTCAGTACAGCGTCAGTTACGCATTGGTTATAACCGGGCTGCAAGATTGGTTGAACAGATGGAAGTGGAAGGCATTGTTTCTGCTGCTGAGGGTAATGGTAATCGCACTGTGCTCGCACCCAAGACTAACCATTTGGATGATTAGCTGTGCCTACCCGACGCAATCAGTATCCATATATTTAAATAGGATATAAATTCGTACTTTACACAACGCATACTCTTCTGTATGCGTTTTTATTTTTATTACAATGCTTTGTTGTGAAGTAATGACTTTAAAGGATAGTTATTATCGTAATTATCACTAATAACAGTATATAGTCTCTATTGATATTAATGTGATGGTTATGGTTAGGAAATTGTTTTTATTTGTATGAATAAAATAAATTTGTCGTGATTGTGTTGTTTTAATAATCGGTTTTTTTGAAAATTAGCTACATTCAGACAGATTGTCTTAGATAAATAATTGTCGTTTATTTGTATATATCATTTTTTTTATTACTCTTTTAAAATATACAAAATAATATATGCAAAGTATTGCGGATAATCTATTAATACATGTGTTTGTTTTAAAATTAAGGATAAAAAAATCAAAATTTATTCTTAGGTTTTATAAAAAAAATAAAATTTGTAATCAATTGTTTTAAAAATTAAATCGTTTGTGTCTGTTCATAAGAGGCTTTAAGATTGATTGGCTATATCTGAAATATAAATTTGAATCTTTCAATCTGTAAATATAAATATGTTAATTATCAGGAGATGAGTTTATGATTGAATCTTACAGACGATTCTGGCATAACATTCTAAATTTTTCTGGCACGTCAAATCGAGCTGATTACTGGTGGCCTATGATAATAAATTATGTTCTTGGTATTGTTCTGACATATGCCGTTCAAAAAATGCTGGGACATCCGATTAATGAGATCTATACATGGGGTGACGGGACAGTTAATTTTGCTGTACTGGCAATTGGTTTTGTGGTTTGGATTGCTAGCTTGTCATTACTGTTCAGACGCCTGCATGATACGAATCGCTCGGCATGGTGGATTCTGATTTCTTTAATACCATTAATCGGACAAATATGGCTTGTTATCCTGACGCTACTACCGAGTAAACCGAATCGTTTTCATCAGGGATTTTTTTAACTGGTTTGCACACGGCAATGAGTAGTTAAACTTCTAATTGCTGTGTTGTATTTTCTGTTTATAACCAGTCTGCTTCTGCGGCCATATTTTGCTTAGTGGAAACGTACTGATGAGCAGAAAAGTGTAAAAACGTTGTTTATAGCCTCGACATTGGTACATTACCATAATTGCAATATTGAGCTAGCTCAAATAATTGACTGGTAAAATAGCTTGTCATGAATGGATGAGATTCGCTTATGTACCTTTTCTTAATGATATTTATTTTATCTACGAATTACGTAGTGTGAATATAAAGGTTTAAATATATTAAAGTATTCACGCTAATGGGGTAAATGTGTAAGGAGAGGAAGGTAAGAATTGCCATAAAATCATGCCAAATTTAAAATAAATTATTCGTGATTATGGTGTTTCTATTTGAGATATATTTATTCGCTAATCATTGCTGATAGATAGACTTACGATCGGAATTTTCTATTACAGAATAATTGTGGGTAGGGTTATACCAAAATACTGCCGTTTATCCAGAAACCAAAATTCAACTTTGTATAATCCATATAGTATGCAACAATTTAAGATATATATTAGTCAGAAAAATTACAAAGCAAAACTTTGATTTGCAGGCAATTAATCTAGCAGCGTTATAAGGAAAAGCCTTATTGGCCTTAACTCACTTTGAACCGTGTCTGGATTGAAAGTACGTCATATTAGCCAATTCTGGCGCATCAATTGGGACAATCTGAGCATATTGTTTTTTTATCCATAGGATATTTGCAAAGCTATTTATACAACCAATGCAGTAGAGTTATTAAAAAGTGTGATACGCTATACACTTAAGAAACGTAAGGTATTACCAATTGGTGGTTCAATTAAAAATTGAGATAGAGCAAGCTGCTAAAAAATGGACGGTGCCTATTCAGGATGGGAAGAGTGCAATGAGTGGATTATAGAAGTGGGTGATAGAATTAACAGTCACTTTTAACGAGCAAATACAAAAAATATGGGATGAGATTAAATATCCATATATTTTTTTATCACTACATTCCATAAAGCTTATTCAATTTATTAACTATTAATTGCCAATCAAACCAGTCATTTTGCTTTTAATGGTTTAATTTATGTTATATTATTGGAGGGGATTTAGCAAAATTTTTATGACAGAGTTTATTGTAGGTTGAGTCGAATTTTTTGATGTAAACACCTAAAAATCACAACAAATCAAAAGCTGATATGAGTGTGTTATAAAGAGAAAATGGATTGTTTATTTTCAGTATTTCTTGGGACGGTGCGATAAGTCACGACACATTATGGGATGATTCGGGTTATTTCGATAAATGTTATGCTGAAGTAGCAAAGGAGGTTTAATTTTGGATTTTAAGCTAATAGTATTAAGTAGCTTACTGATGTTCAGTATTTCTGTGGCATCTGCTCAGGATCGTCCGCTGCTGAAAAATAATCTTGAAAATTTCACTCTTAGTTATTGTCTGGCACAAAATGATTTTGGTGAAATTCTACAGCGGGAAGCTAAAGCTGCTATAGGAGCTTATGTTGAACGTGGTCGCTATCCCGCTGAAGCCTATGAAGAAGCTGTGCAGGTTGTACACGATTATCTGAAGCGTTCTTATAAAAGTTATCTTGAAGATGTACAGCTCACTGTAATGAAATGTATTGATGCTTCACAGAGTAATGAAATCGCAGCGATCAGAAAGCGTTATCTTCAGAAAAAATAATCATCATTTTCTTCTGTGGTACTGGATGTACTCTAATAATACATCTCTGTACGGCAAACCGAAATAGTACCAATATAGTGTAATTCTCAACCTTTCCGGTATCTTTGTTTAAGTAGTCTGATGCTATAACGCTATTTACCTCCGTTTAAAAAGTTAGCACGCTGGGGATGATTATCCTAATTTATACCAATCTTTAGGGCGTAAGGTAAACTTAACTCTAAAAAGAGCAATAAGAGTCAAGAAAGACAAGTAAGACGAATATTAAGTGCTGATTTCAAATGATAAATGTTTAAGCTTAAGCTTTATCAGCAAGATAAGTTGTGTGGTTAATTGGTGCAAGAATATGATTTAGCATTGCAAAGCAACTAAGCAGATATTAGAGTTTTTTCTTGTTATATTGCCCGGATAATGAAGAATTTCAAAGTATACGGTTAAATGTTATTGGGTACATCAGATGGCAAGCAATAGTGCTGCAATAGCTAATCAATTATAGCATCAATATAGTTGAATGATACCTTAGATAATCCAATTGTCGGAAGCTTCCTATAACTTGCAATCAGATATAATAAGCTGATTTTCTACATAGGCGATTAAAGTTCAGCAATTACAAAAAG
The DNA here is from genome assembly GCF_024103505.1 of Snodgrassella sp. NCBI lineage: Bacteria > Pseudomonadati > Pseudomonadota > Betaproteobacteria > Neisseriales > Neisseriaceae > Snodgrassella > Snodgrassella sp. Next base: position 107,275 of record NZ_JAGGIJ010000005.1, on the reverse strand, counting down.
ACGAATTTTTCTTTTAATTGCTGATATCAGTTTTGGAGATTAAATAGCTACTTACGCTACTCATGGAACATTCCTCATATGATGAGTCATTTTTTGTAATTACTTCGTAAGTATTTCCTTTTTTGTCATAAAAGATAAAATGATAAATTTGTGTATATAAACCTTTTTTCTTTTTCTCTGAGGCTAATAATGTTATTTTACTTTTAGGTTCATCTATATCTGCCATATCAACTATATTGGCATTTTTCATCCACATTGCGGCCATTGTCATTGGCCAAGAGTGGCAGTCTGGTGCCTTTGCGTATGATAGAATAGAAAAGAATTCCAGTAATATTGTTAGGAGAAATTTTTTCATTTTATATCGCCATGCTTTTAATAAGGAAATCGTAAAAATTTCATTTAAATAGCTATTAAGATTATTTATTGGAATATTCTTGCTATGAAGCTTCCTAAAATACTTTTAAAAACTTATTCAACTCTATCAATATCGGTATCTATATTTTTAGTACAGGATACGACTATTGGATATTAAATAGCTATTGACACTACTCATCGAACATTCTTCATGTGAAGCTTCATTTTGAGTAATTACCTCATAAGTATTTCCTTGTTTATTAAAAAACACAAAATGATAAATTTGGGTATATAAATCTTTTTTCTTTTTTTCTGAAGCTAATAAAGTTATTTTTGTTCTAGATTCATCTAAATTATAGATATCAGTAATCTTGGCATTTTTTAACCAACCTTTGGTTATATTCATAGGCCAATTGTGGCAGTCTGGTGCTTTTGCAAAAGATAGAGTAGGGAATATGGCTAATATTATTATTAAAGGAAGATTTTTCATTTCACTATGCTCACCTCTTTAATCAAAGAAATCGAAAGCAACAAGTTTATGTTGCCGTCCAATAGACATCTTTCCTGAAAAAATCATGTCAAATTTATTAATGGATATGGCTTTTAGATATTAAATAGCTATCTACATCACTCATTGAGCACTCGTCATCTGAAGCTTCATTCTTTGTAATTACTTCGTATGAGTTTCCTTTTCTATCATAAAAAACAAAATGATAAATTTGTGTATATAATCCCTTTTTCTTTTTTCCTAAGGCTAATAATGTTATTTTAGTTTTTGATTCATCTAAACTCGGGATATCAACAATTTCAGCATTTTGCATCCAAGCTTCGGTCATATTCATAGGCTAAGAATGACAACCAGTTGCTTTTGCATGAGAAAGAGTAGGGAGCAGCCCTAAAAATATTAGTGTTAATATTTTTTTCATTCTATTACCTCAATTTCTCTATCATTGCTTTCCCACATTTGTTGTCTATATATAAGTTTTAGAATAATACATCCACTAGAAGCTGTACCAGGGGTTTTTCTACTATCACCATGAATTAAAAAAACAGCTCTACTAAACATTTATTATTAGGAGTAGGTTGCAATCTTATTGAATATTTACCTGTAGTAGGATGTGATTGAATTAATTCAATCATTCTATAATTTACCTTTGGGGATTAAACCGATATTTGGTATATTTTCCATCTTAGGAGTATTTTTTCCAATACCTTTACCTGCATATCCTTCAGCTATAAACTTTCCATTATGTTTTAATATACCCGTTCTTTGGCTATATGCCAAAGTTATAAAATTACTCCCTTACTTAAAGTTTGAAATCTTACTTTTGAGCTTTTGAAGCTGGGCTACTTAATGATTCTTGACACTGAATTAAATATATTTTTGTTACTTTGAATCCAACATTAATATATCAGTTTTCTTAATGCATTTAAAACAAAATTTAGCTAAAAATTTAAAAAATTTATCAATACTGCATTCTAACTTTTCAGTTATATTGCTGTCAATAAATGAGAGTAGCTGTTATGAAGAATTTGTGGCAAAAATTTGACCGGTCATTTTTACGTGGGCAAAAGCTTTCTAAAGTGTTGGTGGTCATGATTACGATCTGGCTGTTTCTGGCTACCAGTCTGGTAGGGTTGTCGCTGAATACATCGTGGCGTCTGGAGGAGCAGGGGATGGCGATTAATGAAGCCGGCAGTCTGCGCAAACGGGTGTTTTATATGGTGCTGGTGACGAAAACTCCGGGTGTGGAGCAACAGTTTGTGCATGAACAGCATCAATTTAAAGCAATTCTTGATCATTTGCGGCAGTTGCATGAAACAGGTTTTATTAATGGCTGGCGTCATCGGCAGTTACTGACGCAGGTGGGAAAGGTTGAGGCTCAGTTGCAAGATTTTTTCAGTGATCGTGAGGCATATTTGCAGGGCAGGTTGGACGATGCGGCGTTTCTGGCACAGGCGCAGAAGTTTACAGCGGTGATTGACCAGCTGGTGCTGCTGATTGAGCAGGATAATACGCATAATATTCAGTTATTGCGCTGGTTGCAGGCGTTGTTACTTGTGATGGCGGTGGTTTCGGCAATAGTGTCACTGATACTGTTACATCATTTGGTGATTGTGCCGTTGCTGCGTCTGAATCAAGGGATCAGTCAGATTGGAAAAGGCTATTTTGACACGCGTTTGCAACTTGGTACGGCCAATGAGTTCGGGCAGGTGGCACGGGGATTTAATCTGATGGCGGCAAAGTTATATGAGGTATATGACACGCTGGAAAATCGGGTGGCTGAGCAGACTCAGGCTGTAGTGAAACGCAATCGTGAGCTGGCGGTGCTGTATGCGATGACGTCTCTGTTTCAGGAGCAGCATGATCTGGCGGTACTGGTGCAGGTGTTCATGCATAAGATGAAAGCCTTTAGTGGTGCAGATGCGTGTGTGGTGCAGTTGAAAAATCGTCATTCGCAGATGCTGGAGGTAGCTGGTTCGGATGGGCTGACGGAAGAGCAGGTAGATAGGTTTCGTGATTACCGCTGTGATGGTGGGCACTGCGCGCAGTTGCTGCAATCCGGTCAGGTGGTTACGAATCAGCAACTGCTGATTCATGCTGCGAATAATGGATGTTGCCAGATGCGGCAGACTTTGCCGTTTTGCTTAACGTTTGCGGTGAAGTCGGTAGAAGATGAAATCGGTATGCTACATTTGTTTGCACAAATGCCTTTTACGCTGAGTGAGGAAAATCAGCGCCTGATTTCGACGGTATGCAGCCAGTTTGGGATTGCGATTGAGAGTATGCGTCTGAATGAGCTGGATAAGCAAATGGCTATTCTGGAGGAGCGCAATTTGATGGCGCAGGGTTTGCATGACAGTATTGCTCAGTCGTTGTCATTTTTGAATATGCAGGTGCAGGTTCTGGAAAAGGCACTCTCGGAGGAGAAAAACCAGCAGGCAGCTAAGACGCTGGATTTTATCCATGAGGGTATTCAGCAATGCTATGATGATGTGCGTGAGTTGCTGTCTAATTTCAGGGTACGGCTGGTGTCGGAAGGATTAATCAGTTCGCTGCAAGGGGTGATGAAGCGCTTTGAGCAGCAGACTGATATTGTGACAGACTGGTCGGTAGAAGGAGATGTGTATGAGGTGGAATCAGATGTGCAGTTGCAAGTGGTGTTTATTGTGCAGGAGGCTTTGTCGAATGTGCGTAAACATGCGCAGGCTGATACGGTACGGGTGCGGCTGGCATACATGGCTGATCGTTTGAATCTGTGGATTGAGGATAATGGTGTGGGTTTCGCTGAAGATACGTTGGCGCAGAAGGAGCAACAGGGTCATGTGGGTATTCATATTATGAAAGAGCGTGCCGGCAAGATCAACGGGCAATTGAGGATTTTCGTACGAACAGAAGGTGGGGCATGTGTGGAGCTGATGGTGCCACGCCAGTATATTCATACGCAGGAATAATTATATTGGGAGTTTATGATGATAGATGAGAAGAAGTACCGGATTCTAATAGTAGATGATCATACGCTGTTTCGTCGTGGCTTGCGTGCGCTGATTGACAGCTGCGAGCGGTTTGAGGTGGTGGGTGAAGCCACAGACGGACTGGAGGGGGTAAAGATGCAGCAGCAGTTGCAGCCAGACGCGGTATTACTGGATCTGGATATGCCGGTGATGCGCGGGCTGGAAGCTTTACCGCAGATGATGAATCATAATCCGCAGCAGGTGGTGCTGATGCTGACTGTATCGGAGGATGGTGGTGATCTGGTGGAATGTATGCGACTGGGTGCGCGTGGCTATCTGCTGAAAAATATTGATACTGAGTTTTTGCTGGACAGTATTGAGAAAGCGATTAATGGGGATAGTGTGTTGTCGCCGGAGATGACTAGTAAGCTGGTTACGCAGTTGCGTCAGCAGGAACATGTGGCTGATGAAATAAAAGAACCTTTAACACCACGGGAACGGGAAATTCTGCGGTGGCTAGCGCGTGGCAATAGTAATAAGCTGATAGCTCGTAATTTGGAAGTGACAGAGAGTACGGTGAAAGTTCATGTGCAGAATATTTTGCGCAAGTTGAATGTGATTAGTCGGGTGCAGGCTGCTGTTTATGCTGTTGAACATGGTATGGATAAGTAGCTTTGGAATAAGTACTGTTTGAGAGTAATTGAATTTTTGAAATTGAAAATGGTCTATTGATTTTGTCAATAGACCATTTTGATTATGTTGTCTAGTTCTTTAGAACTACTGTTTCTGCATCTGATGACTAATGGGATATAGGCGGGCGATTCCGTACACTACACTAAATTATTTTGGGAGGGGCAGGATGGATTCTGGTGTCAGGAAGTCTGTAACGGTGCTTACGTCAAGTACGATTGCATTTGTGACTTGTTTCATGATCTGGATGGTGTTTGCGGTGCTGGGAATACCTATTAAGGAGCAGCTGCATCTGAATGAAACGGAGTTTGGTTTGCTGACGGCAATGCCAGTATTATCGGGTTCTCTAATTCGGGTACCGCTTGGGATCTGGGCTGACCGGTTTGGCGGTCGTATAGTGTTTTTCCTGCTGATGTTGGTGTGTGTGCCAGCTGTATGGCTGCTGGAATATGCGCATACTTACAGCCAGTTTTTGTGGATTGCATTGTGGCTGGGCTTGGTAGGCGGTTCGTTTTCAGTGGGTACGCCGTATGTCGCCAAATGGTTCCGCAAGGAGCGGCAGGGGATGGCGATGGGGATTTTTGGTGCCGGTAATGCAGGTGCGGCACTGAACAAGTTTTTGGCACCGGCGCTGATGGCAGCTTATAGCTGGCAGGCTGTACCGCGGGTGTATGCAGTAGTTCTGCTGGTGATTGCGGTGCTGTTCTGGTTTTTCAGCTATCCGGAGCCTAAGGCAGCTAATGTTAAACAGCCAAGCTTGAAAGCGCAGCTGCTGCTGATGAAAAATCCGCAGGTGTTGAAATACAGCCAATTGTATTCGGTGGTGTTTGGTGGCTATGTAGGTATTTCGCTATGGATGGTGAGCTATTACGTTAATGAATATCAGTTTGCATTGAAGCAGGCAGCCTTACTGGCGGCATGTTTTTCGTTGCCTGGAGGTGTACTGCGTGCTTTTGGTGGCTGGCTGTCTGATAAATACGGTGCTTATAAAGTGACTTGGGCGGTGATGTGGGTATGTTGGGTAGCATTTTTTCTATTGTCCTATCCGCAGACGCAGATGTCTATTCGCACGGTAAGTGGCCATCTGGATATGCATATTGGTTTAAATGCGATTGTATTTACAGTGCTGCTGTTTGTAGTAGGGGTGGCACTGGCAATTGGTAAGGCTTCAGTATTTAAGTTTATTTCCGATGAGTTTCCGGAGGACATGGGCACGGTATCAGGTGTGGTTGGTCTAGCCGGCGGTCTGGGTGGTTTTCTGTTGCCGATTATGTTTGGGGTATTGGTGGACTGGACAGGAATACGTTCCAGCTCGTTTATGCTGATGTTTGGTACGGTATGTATCAGTTTAATATGGATGCATTTTTCATTAAAAAGTCAGAAGCATCAATAATGTGAGGTTTGTATGGGTAAAGTTTTGAAAGACTGGCGGCCGGAGGATAAGCAGTTCTGGCAGGCTGGCGGTCATGCGGTGGCACGCAGGAATTTGTGGATTTCGGTTCCTGCTCTGCTGCTGGCATTTGCTATCTGGCAGGTGTGGAGTGTGACGGTAGTGAAGTTGCCGTTAGTTGGCTTTAAATACAGTAGTAATGAGCTGTTTTGGCTAGCGGCATTACCAGCACTGTCTGGAGCAACTTTGCGAATTTTCTATTCATTTGTGATTCCAATTTTTGGTGGCCGCAAGTGGACGACAATTTCTACGGCCAGTTTGCTGATTCCTGCGCTAGGGTTGGGTTTTGCGGTACAGAATCCAAATACTGCTTATAGTACGATGTTTGTGCTGGCACTGTTGTGCGGCTTTGGTGGCGCGAATTTCAGTTCGTCTATGTCGAATATCAGTCTGTTTTTCCCGAAAGCCGAAAAAGGGCAGGCGATGGGAGTTAATGCTGGTTTGGGTAATCTGGGCGTTTCAGCAGTGCAGATTGCGGTGCCACTGGCAATTACTACCTGTTTATTTGGTGCGCTTGGCGGTGAAGCACAGACAATTATTACACCACAAGGCAGTACGCAGGTATGGCTGCAAAATGCTGGCTTTATCTGGGTGCCGTTTATTGTGCTGAGCACGCTGGCTGCGTGGTTTGGTATGGATGATATTGGCAGCCTGCATTCTTCACTGAAAGAGCAGTCAGTTATTTTTAAACGTATGCATAACTGGATTTTGTGCTGGTTGTATGTGGGTACGTTTGGTTCATTTATTGGTTTTTCTGCTGCTTTTCCTTTGCTGATTACGCGTTCTTTCCCGCATATTGATGCAATCAAGCTGGCATTTCTGGGGCCATTTGTAGGTGCGGTGCTGCGTGTGGTAGGTGGCTGGCTGTCTGATCGTATGTCGGCTGCGAAGTTAACGGAAATTAGCTATCTAATGATGATTGTTGGGGTGATCGGTGTATTGGTATTCCAACCACTGGGCGGTAATGCTGGCAATTTTGTAGGTTTCTTCTGTAGTTTTATATTGCTGTTTGCGTTCAGTGGTATTGGTAATGGTTCGACTTATGCGCAGGCTCCGAGAATTTTCTCGCTCTATCACCGTGAACTGCATCAGGGTGATGCTAAGTCTGCTGAAATGCATGCAACCAAAGAATCCGCTACGGTGCTTGGGTTTATGGGTGCAATTGGTGCTTATGGTGGTTTTCTGATTCCAAAAAGTTTTGGTTCTTCAATTGAGGCTACCGGCAGTGCATCAATAGCGTTGTATGGTTTTATTATTTTCTATGTGAGCTGTTTGCTGATTAATTACTGGTTCTATGTACGTAAACAATCAGTAACTTGTTGCTAGCTTGCTGTGACTACGCCATTGTCACTGATGATGGCGCTAAAGAAATATAAATTAATAAGAAACTGTTTGAGGCTGCGGCCTCTATGGAGCACAAATTCATGAGCCATTTTTTAGACAGACTGAATTTTTTACGTAAAACCAAAGAAACCTTTTCTGCCGGTCATGGTGCGGTGGTGGCAGAAGGGCGTGAATGGGAAGATGCTTACCGGCAGCGATGGCAGCATGACAAGATAGTACGTTCTACTCACGGTGTAAATTGTACCGGTTCGTGCAGCTGGCGTGTTTTTGTGAAAAACGGGCTGATTACGTGGGAAATGCAGCAAACTGATTATCCGCGTACTCGGGCTGATTTACCCAATCATGAGCCACGCGGTTGTCCACGCGGAGCCTCTTATAGCTGGTATGTTTATTCGGCTCAGCGGGTGAAATATCCGATGATTCGAGCTTCTTTGCTGCGTATGTGGCGTGAAAAGCGCCAGAGTATGGGGGCAATTGAGGCATGGCAAAGTATCACTCAGAATCCGGAATCCGCCAAGAAATATAAGTCTCAGCGTGGTCTGGGTGGTTTTGTCCGTCTGGACTGGAACGAGGCTTATGAAATCATTGCTGCTGCCAATGCCTTTACGATTAAAGAGTTTGGCCCTGATCGGGTGATGGGCTTCTCACCGATTCCGGCAATGTCGATGGTGAGTTATGCTGCTGGTTCGCGCTATCTGAGTTTGATTGGTGGTGTACCGCTGTCGTTTTATGATTGGTATTGTGATTTGCCGCCGTCTAGTCCACAAACTTGGGGTGAACAGACCGATGTGGCAGAATCTGCTGATTGGTATAACGCCAATTATCTGATGGTATGGGGTTCGAACGTACCGATGACGCGTACGCCCGATGCGCACTTTTATACTGAAGTACGCTATAAGGGGACAAAAACCGTAGCGGTGTCTTCCGATTATGGCGAAATGGTGAAATTCAGTGATATCTGGATGGCTCCGAAGCAAGGTACGGATGCGGCGCTGGCAATGGCGATGGGGCATGTGATTCTGAAAGAATTCCATCTGCAAAATCCATCGGCTTATTTTGTTGATTATTGTCGCCGTTTAACGGATATGCCTAATCTGGTGGTACTGAATCAGGATAATGGCCGTTTGTTGCCCGGTTATTTCCTGCGAGCCAGTCAGATTGCCGGTGAGCTGGATGAGAGCAATCATCCGGAATGGAAAACGCTGGTTATTGATGAAAATACTGGCGATATCGTGGCACCGAAAGGCTCGATTGGTTTCCGCTGGGGAGAACAGGGCAAATGGAATCTGCGTGCGGAAAAATCTGATAGTACAGAAATCAAAGCACTGATCTCACTCGAAAAGAATCACGATGCGATTATGGGTGTGTCTTTTGACTACTTTGGTGGTGAAGATGCGGCTGAAGTGGTGGTGAAAAACATTCCAGTTAAGCAGATAACCAATGCTGCTGGTGAACAGATGCTGGTGACAACAGTATTTGATTTGATGTGCGCCAATTATGGTATCGACCGCGGTTTTGGTGGTGATGGCGTTACTGATGATTATATGGCCGATGTGCCGTATACCCCGTTGTGGCAGCAGAAACATACGGGTGTGAAACCGGAACTGGTGATTCAGGTTGCACGCGAGTTTGCACAGAATGCGCATGAAACTCACGGTCGCAGTATGGTAATTGTGGGTGCCGGTCTAAATCACTGGTATCACATGGATATGGCTTACCGCGGCATTATCAATATGCTGATGATGTGTGGCTGTATCGGTCAGAGTGGTGGTGGCTGGTGTCACTATGTGGGACAGGAAAAACTGCGTCCGCAAACCGGCTGGGCACCACTGGCATTTGCAGCCGACTGGAACCGGCCATCACGGCAGATGAATGGTACATCATTTTTCTATGCGCACACCAGTCAGTGGCGACATGAAAAACTGAGTATGGCAGAAGTGATTGCGCCGACTCATGCTGGCCAGATGGCTAATATGAGCCAGTTGGACTTTAATGTTAAAGCTGAACGTATGGGCTGGTTACCGTCAGCACCACAGCTGGCACGCAATCCGTTGGATGTAACACGTGAAGCAGAGGCGCAAGGTAAAGATCCGATTGCTTTTGCTGTAGAGCAGATGAAGTCTGGCGTACTGGATATGGCGTGTAATGATCCGGACAATCCGCAGAATTTCCCGCGCAATCTGTTTGTATGGCGTTCAAATATTCTTGGTTCTTCCGGCAAGGGGCATGAGTATTTCCTTAAATATCTGCTGGGTACCCAAAATGCGTTGATGAGTGATGAAACCAACGCCATTAAGCCAATTGACGTAAAAGTACGTCCGGCTGCAGAAGGTAAGCTGGATTTGCTTACTGTGTTGGATTTCCGTATGTCCACGACCTGTTTGTATGCTGATATTGTGTTGCCAACAGCTACGTGGTATGAAAAAGATGATTTGAATACTTCGGATATGCATCCGTTTATTCATCCTTTGAGCGAAGCTGTGAAGCCATTATGGGAAAGCAGAACTGACTGGGATATCTACCGTGGTCTGGCCAAAGCTTTTTCGGAAACCGCTAAAGAGTATCTGGGTGTACGCAAGGATTTGGTTTTAACGCCATTAATGCACGATAGTCCGGAAGAACTGGCACAACCGTTTGACCCGAAAGACTGGAAACTGGGTGAGTGTGAACCTGTACCGGGTAAAACTATGCCCAAAATGACGGTAGTGGAACGTGACTATGGCGCAATTTACGATAAATTTACTTCTGTTGGTCCATTATTGGAAAAAATCGGCAATGGGGGTAAAGGCATTAGTTGGCAGACAGCTGCGGAAGTGGATTTGTTGCGCAAGCTTAACAACACTCAGCATGAGGGCGTAGCTAAAGGGCAGCCAAAATTGCACAGTGCCATTGATGCAGCAGAAATGATTCTGACGCTGGCACCGGAAACTAATGGCCATGTAGCAGTTAAAGCATGGGAGGCTTTATCCAAAAATACGGGTATCGACCATACTCATCTGGCGATTGCGCGCGAGGATGATGCTATCCGCTTCCGCGATGTGCAGGCGCAGCCACGTAAGATTATTTCTTCGCCAACATGGTCTGGTCTGGAAAGTGAAAAAGTAAGCTACAACGCTGGGTATACTAACGTGCATGAATTGATTCCGTGGCGTACGCTTACCGGCCGTCAGCAGTTTTATCAGGATCATCAATGGATGCGCCTGTTTGGTGAAGGATTGGTTTCCTATCGTCCTGCAGTTGATCTGAAAACAACGCTGAATGTGAAAGGACATCACAGTAATGGCAATCCAGAAATTGTGCTCAATTTCATTACTCCGCACCAGAAATGGGGTATTCACAGTACCTATTCTGACAATCTGCGGATGCTAACTTTGTCTCGCGGTGGTCCGCATGTTTGGGTATCTGAAATTGATGCCAAGCGTGCAGGTTTGCAGGACAACGACTGGGTAGAAGTATTCAATGTGAATGGTACTTTAACCGCTCGTGTGGTAGTGAGCCAGCGCGTACCGGAAACCATGATTCTGATGTATCACGCTCAGGAAAAAATCGTTAATGTGCCCGGTTCGGAACTGTCCGGTAAACGTGGTGGTATTCATAATTCCGTTACTAAAGTAGTGATGAAGCCAACTCATATGATTGGTGGCTATGCGCAACTTTCATGGGGTTTTAACTATTACGGTACGGTAGGTACTAACCGAGACGAGCTGGTAGTGGTACGCAAAATGAACAAGGTGGACTGGCTGGATCAACCAGCTAAAACGCCGGTGGCAGAATAAGTAAGGAACACAAACATGAGAATACGTGCACAAATTGGAATGGTGTTGAATCTGGACAAGTGTATTGGCTGCCATACCTGTTCTGTTACCTGTAAAAATGTCTGGACCAGCCGCGATGGGGTGGAATATGCCTGGTTTAATAATGTGGAAACCAAGCCGGGTATAGGCTATCCGAAAAACTGGGAAGATCAAGAACAGTATAAGGGTGGCTGGGTACGCGAACGTTCTGGCAAGCTAAAACTGAAACAGGGTAATAGATTAAAAATACTGGCTAATATCTTTGCTAATCCGAATATGCCAGCTATTGATCAATATTACGAACCATTCACCTATGATTATGAACATCTGCAAAAAGCGCCATTGATGCAGACGCCGCCCACGGCGCGACCGGTTTCGGTATTAACTGGGCAGAAAATGGACAAAATCGAATGGGGACCAAACTGGGAAGATGATCTGGGTGGTGAGTTTGCGAAACGTTCGAAAGATAAGCTTTTCGATGGGATTCAAAAGGACATTTATGCCGCTTTTGAAAACACCTTTATGATGTATCTGCCACGTTTGTGTGAGCATTGTTTGAATCCGGCCTGCGTGGCAAGCTGTCCTTCCGGTTCGATTTATAAGCGTGAAGAAGATGGCATTGTGCTGATAGATCAGGACAAATGTCGTGGCTGGCGTATGTGTGTATCCGGTTGTCCGTATAAGAAGATATATTACAACTGGGTATCTGGCAAAGCAGAAAAATGTATTTTCTGTTATCCGCGCATTGAAGGCGGGCAGCCAACCATCTGCTCAGAAACCTGTGTTGGTCGAATCCGCTATCTTGGTGTACTGCTCTATGATGCTGATCGTATCAGTGAGAGCGCAGCAGTAGAAAATCCGCAGGATTTATATGAGCAGCAACTGGATATTTTCCTTGACCCGAATGACCCAGAAATTGCTAAAGAAGCACTGGCACAGGGTATTCCGGCCGACTGGATACAGGCTGCGCAAAATTCACCGGTTTACAAGATGGCGGTTGAATGGAAAGTAGCGTTTCCGCTACATCCTGAATACCGTACCTTGCCGATGGTATGGTATATCCCGCCCTTATCACCCATTCAATCAGCAGTTGAATCCGGTGTAATCGGACAAAATGGTTTGATTCCGGAAATCAAGGATATGCGTATTCCGCTTGAATATCTGGCTAATCTGTTGACTGCCGGTAAGACTGAACCGATTGTGAATGCGCTACAAACCATGATTGATATGCGTAAATACATGCGCAGTAAATCTATTTACTCAGATGAGCAGGCTTTACAGGAATTATCTGGCCATCGACTCAGTGCCACACAGATTGAAGAAATGTATCAAATTATGGCCATTGCCAATTATGAAGATCGTTTTGTCATTCCAAGTGCGCATAAAGAACTGGTGAGCAATACCTTCGAAGAAAAAGCCAGCTGCGGCTTCTCCTTTGGCGATGGCTGCCACAATGGCCATAGTAAAGAAAGTCTGTTTGGTACCCGCAAAGCTGCGCCGATTGTTTTTCATGGTCTGCGCAAGAAAAATGACCGCCAGTCAATTTAAGAGGATAGAAATGTATAAGATTTTATCCATTTTACTTAGCTATCCGCGGCAGGAATGGCTGAAGCATACTGAAGAGTTGTCTGATGCTGTTAATAGGCTCGCGACAGCTGAGCAGACTGCTGCTTTAAAACCATTCTTTGCTCATTTGCGTGCCCACGATGAAATCAGTCTGCAAGAAGTGTATGTCGATACCTTCGATCGCAGTCGCAGCCATGCTCTTCACCTGTTTGAACATCTGCATGGCGAAGATCGAGCTCGCGGACAGGCAATGGTGGATCTGCTAACTGAATATCAGTCACGCGGATTAGAGCCGGAAAATAACGAACTGCCGGATTATCTGCCCTTGTTTCTGGAGTTTTTGTCCAGTATTGATACGCAGGAGGCTGAGAATCTGCTAGCTGATGCTGTGCATGTAATCGGCTATATTGCAGAAAATCTGCATAAAAGCCAGTCTGTTTATGCACCGGTAATGGATGCCGTGGTGGCTTTGTCACCTGTGGCTCCAAAGCCGTTACAGGCAGCGCCGGTGCGTAATATGGATGAAGCACTGGAAAAATTTGGCCCTACCACAGAAGGACTGGAACCTCTATTAAACCAGCCATCCGTGCAGGAAGTGCAATTTTTCCGCAATAAAAAACTCAGTTAAGCCGGGAGACAGCATGTATTATCTCAATCAATTTATTTTCGGCATTTATCCGTATATTGCCGCCAGTATTTTTTTTCTGGGCAGCCTGATTCGTTTTGATACCAACCAGTATTCATGGAAATCCGAATCCAGCCAGCTGCTGTATCCGCGCTTATTGCGCATTGGTAACATTTTGTTTCACCTAGGGGTACTAGGCCTGTTTTTCGGTCATCTGGTCGGATTGCTGACCCCGGTTATCGTCTGGGATACTCTTGGAATCAGCCATGAAACCAAACAGCTTACAGCCATGATTGCCGGCGGTATTATGGGTACTTTGGCTTTGATTGGCCTGTTAATGCTTATCTATCGCCGTTTCAGCTGTACGCGCTTGCTGGCTAATAGCACCTGGCGTGATAAGCTGGTTTTAATCTGGCTGCTGATAACACTTTGTCTGGGTTTAGGCACAATTCATGTATCCGCTCATCATCTGGATGGTGAAGAGATGATTAGCCTGATGCAGTGGGCGCAGCACATTGTTACTTTTAGAGGTGGTGCAGCAAATATCATTGCTCATGTTGACCCGATATTCAAATTACACCTGTTTATGGGGATGAGTGTATTTGTAATCTTTCCATTTACCCGTCTGGTGCATATTTGGAGTGGTTTCGGCGCCTTAGTATATCTGAAACGCAAAGCACAATTGGTTAGAAGCAGACGTTATTAATATACACTGCAAATGACCGCAAAGGCAGTACTGGTATTCAGTACTGCCTTTTAAAATATTCATAATCTTTATAAAGCAATCAAGTAACTAAACAAATATTATTTAATCACTATTGATTTTATACAACCTTATCAAGCATAATTAGGCTAATTTCATAGCATAATGATGCTAATACCTGCCAGATGGTTACTAAATCTAATCGGCGTTGTAATTTTTTTATATCGGTTTATCACTCAAACAAAACCGGATATTGCAGATTAAATATATATTTTAAATTTTTCTACCACCACACCGCATATCTGAAAGTGTTCGGACATTTTTATAATCGGATAGCGGTTATTCAACGGTTTTAAATAGTGGTAGCTGCCATCATTAATGTACTGCTTGAACATGGCCTCGGCGTTATTTTCACGTACTACAACAAAACAGCCATGCACTACAGGTTGTTGCGGTTCAACAATAATTCTGTCACCTGCCGTAAATTCAGGTTCCATACTATCGCCTTTAACTTCCAGTGCAAATGTCTGTACTCCTGGCTTCCGTAGAGTCGGTACCCAGATATTACTGATTGCAGCTAAAGTATCATTGTCTGACGGTTTTACTGCATCTATCCACGATAACAAAGGCACCTTGTAGCCATTGAACAAAATTTCACTAGTTTCAAATGAACCAATACCAAAATGTTCTGGCGTTACCACGTCAGCGAAATATGAGACCAGCTTGTCAATATGTGCTTTATCTACACGACCAGTCTGAATCCAACTGGTTACAGACGGTGGTTTAATTGAGAAAGCACGAGCAACATCAGCTTTGCGTACGCCTTTGAGCTCAATTGCAGATTTGATTGCTTCACCTAATTTTTTGCCCGTATACATAATCTTCCTTAGTTTTTGCCTAATCATATTTAGTGTATATCTAATTAGGCAATGAATTGCATTATATTAGTTATTAGCTTATTATTACGCTTATTTCGATTAATGAACATAATTTTTAGTTAATTAATACCTATTTTATAAGGCAAATTGTAATAGATATAAAGCTGTAATATGATAACTGTTAAAAGATTTATTCAGAATAAATCATAGAAATCAAAGAATAGAGAAATTTATGAACTTATTAAATTTTTGTTAAATGGAAATCTGATTTCATTATGTGTCTAAGGCAGTAATGAACCGGAGATAAATCCACATTAGGTCAAATACTGCATTATGTGTTAAGTATAACTTAATTATTTTTAGTACATCACTTAGTTAAGGTGTATTTATGACAAATTATAAAATAGAAGTTGATCTGGCAGAAACTGTATTGCGTGCATATGAATACTGTATGAGAGATACCATTAAAAAAGGGCATTGTCGCAGTATTGAATGGAAATATCAGGCTACAAAGCCAGCCAGTAATACTCAACAGCCACTTTATCCGAGCTATCAGCCAGAGGTATATGATATGGTAAAAATCACACTGGGAAACCTGTTTCACAAAAATCGTGAAGCATTTTCTACATTATCAAGCAAATATTGCAAAATCAGTCCATTATATAAACGTCAGAATCAGAATACCGTTAAACGCAACCAGCGCAGGCGCTATTCCAGTAAAGACTGGAATCAGGCTATTGAACAAAGTCTGTGGCTTTTCTGGCAAGAAATGAAACTTCAGCCTCAGTTTGAAAAATATTTTCGTTATACCTCTTGACACATTATCTACACACTTTATAATGTGTAAAACATTATAGGTATGCTTAACCTTAAACAGCTGATAGATAAAGTTCCCGAAAGGGAGCTTTTTTGCGTCTTGGGTATTTTGAGCATGTTAATACTACCAATCATTTATACGTCCGAAGTAATTAACTATTTTTTTAACCGGTTTCTATTAAAGAAACCGGTTTTTTATTAGATTTCCACTCAACATTAAAAAAACACCCAATCAGTGGGTTGTTAAATTAACTTTATTTTACACAAATTTAATGATATGATGTGTTTTGTAAGCAGGTGATTTGGTTCTGACCTGATTACGGGTTAATAATGAGGTAGGAGAACTTTCTACTGGCAATAGCATGAGACATGTAATCTATTTTTAATTGAAAATTTGAGATTAAGGTTTTTTAAAGCATATATGTTTATTCATACATTGAATAGTGAAATTCACAAACAAACTTCAGTAGTAAATATCGTCGGAGGTTGGTTTAAATTTAGTTGCTTACCTGATTTAGGCATAAATTATCATAAAGGTATTATGAAATGTAGCGTGATTAATGATTGTTTATGATTGAATTCAAAGTAGGAATAAACTGGATACCTGATTCTGTATCCAGCTAATCATGGGCAATAAAGTAAAGACTGCTAAAATTATTGATTGGCATTAATGTACTTATAAAAATCCCGTTTTGTAAACGATTCGACCTATAAGCTCAATATCACTTATGGCTACTATTTCATCTGGATATTCGTAATTGTTATAGCTTTTTAATCGTATTTGCTGATTTGGTAAATTTTGCAGAATTTTGATTCTAAACAGTTCTCCTTGGTTGAATGCGTAGATTTTGCCATCAATCAGACTTTTCTGGGAAATATCAATGATGAATTTATCACCATCGTTTAATAGATTTTGCATGGAATTGCCACTCATGGTGGCACAAATTAGATTATCTATCTGTAAATTATGTAGCTTTAAATCTGTTTTAGAAATTGATAATTGTGTAGTTACTAGCGAGGTATTCTGATTAAACAGAGGAGGAATATTAATAAAAGCATCACCATTGCCATAGATATTGGATATGGAATCAGTTTGTTTAAAATTAAGTATTTTCATAATCTTATTAACTGTCTCTAATCTGGGGGTTACTTTGCCCAGCTCATATCTGGATATTAGGGATGGGGTGATACTGGTTTTCTGGGCTAGTTCTTTTTGAGAAAGTCCGGCTGCCAGTCTGGCTGCTTTGAGTTGATATGCGAATTTCATGATAAAAAAATATGATGTTAAGAAATAAAATTTAATACCTAAATGTAAAGAAAAAGGTCATAAATAGCCATAAAATACTTGTAATTATCTTTTATAAATTTTAATATAGCCAAATATGGCTATAGTGGATAACCACTTAGGAGTATATTACTTGAAATGATATAGGGTCAAAACTATCACTTATTTAACTGAAAGTATTTGTAAATAAACTCAACTTAAATTAACGATTAATTGATATAAGGTCAAAATAAAATTTGTAAATATATTTAACAATTTTAGTATCTGAAATGGTAATACCTCAAAGGCTGCCACCTTTGAGGTATTAGGTAAACAAAAATCCCAAGGTTAAAATTAGGAGTTTTGAATGAATAATAGTATCACATTTGTTTCTTTTTTAGGGAGTAGCCTCGCTACAGTTAAAGTTAAAAATACAATTTACGTATGCATGAAATCAGTTGTTAACGGTATTGGTCTGGACTGGTCAACTCAGCACCGCAAATTAAGGGGGTGCTATCAAAAATATGGATGTGGATTTTTGTCTATTCCAGTTAAAAACGGCACTAAAAAAATTTTGGTGATTCCTTTAAAGAAACTGACTAATTGGCTACAGAGTATCAATCCAAAAAAAGTCAAAGATAGCCTGAAAGAGCTGGTACTAGCTTATCAGAATGAATGTGCTGAGACTATTCAGGCTCACTGGCACAAGCCACGAACTATCAAAAAACCACATTGTGGTGCAGAAATTGCTGATAAAAAAGATTGTCCGAGTTTACTACCTAACCAGATTTCTATTATCAAGGCTTTACATAGACAGCTTGTTTTAGCTGTTGCTAAAGAAAAACAGGCTGAGCTGGCGATGACCTTATGGCAGGCTGTGCAAACACGCTTTGGTGTAAGTTATGAGAAAGTACCTTCATCTAAATTTGTAGATGTTATTTGTTTGTTAAGCCGCGTTGCAGTTAAAAAAGCCAGCATAAGCAGCTCGGAATCAGATAAAACGTGCAATGATGAGCTTAATGTTCCGTCTACCGCGCTGGTTAATCTGTATGAATCATTCGCTTGTTCCCAGAAGATGCGCCTGATGTATGAGCATTTATTTCCAGCTTTTCGTATTCTCGGTAGCAAATATGAAGCACAAATTCATGAATTTGCATATGAAATGGATCAGATATTTAATAAATGTCATAAGGCCTTTTTACCATTGTTTGAAAAAATGCCTGAATCTGAAGCCAAGGATTCGGCACGTACTTATCTGGCTAAGTTGATGTAAAGATCTGATTAACTCGGAAAATGGTTTTTTGAGTTCTAGCCATACTGTGAACGCATCTAAAATCAGGATGCTTGAGGGTATGGCTATTATGTTTCTGCAATTTAACTATGAATATACTAGAATTATTTATATATTAAATATAAAAGATTATGTTAATTGATAATGATTATTTAGTAAAAAAAAATAATTATTATCCAGACAAGAAATGGAAGGAAAATTCAGATAACAAGTTTGAAAAAGTGTACTAAAAATGAATATTCTAATATTGATAAGTATTAAAACTGGTTTTTAGCCAGTTTTTTTTGTTTTTGAGGGTTAAATGGTTGATTTATGAAAAATGTGGAATTGGTATTAAAGTTACTTCATTCACTTCTGGATTTAAGATTTTTGCCGGATAAATTGCAAAAATGGTTATTTTATACAGGTACACGTGTGATTACCGTTACAAGTGCACTGATTATGATAGGTTTTGCCGGCGTATTTTTATTGGGTGGCGGTGAGGTTTTTAATCTGAAACTATATAAAGGTTTTCTGTTATTACATCCGTATACTTTGGCGGTATTATTGATTGGGGTAGCATTGTTACAGTTAATTATAGCGATATTTAAATCAAATCGTTGTAGCGTACTTTCTGGCTATTTACTGATTTTATCTGCGCTGATATGGGCTGTAATATCCGCTACGTTCTGGGCATCATATCCACCTTTGACAACAGGCATGACTACTTATCCTGTGTTAACCGTGGTGTGTGCACTGGCGGGACGTAATCTGATCAACTATACAAAACGGGTTGAAGATTTGAAACATAAAGGACGATAAAGTATGGAGTTAGTAAAAGATGCTTTTTCGGTCTGTATTTTATTTGCGCTAATGGGTGGGCTGGCTGGTTCTTTACTGGTTACCGATTACAAACGCTATGGCTGGTTTATGACGATTTTGTTTGTCTTATTGGGAATGATATTGGCTGCTGCAGTAACTGATTATTTTTTCCCGCAAAACCGTCCATGGCTTTTTGCTGGTGTCGGCGTATTTGCAGGTATGTCAACAACGTCATTTCTGGACGCGTTCAAGGCTGCTGCACCAACACTGGCACAGCGCATAATTAATATTGTAAGTAAAAAAGCAGAGCGGTTTGTTGATAGTAATGATTCAACAAAGGAATAATTATGAGTAAGTGTCTGGCAGCCTGAGGGCTGCTTTTTTTTGGATAATAAAAATGTATAAATTGAGTAATCGATCATTGCAACGTTTATATGGGGTAGATGCTGGTCTGGTTAGAGTAGTGAAACGGGCAATTGAGCTGACTGATCAGGATTTTATGGTCACTGAGGGTGTGCGCACGCGTGAGCAGTGTTGTATTAATTATGGCAAAGGGCGCACAGCACAGCAATGTAGTGTGAAAGGGGTGCCTGTCAAATATGCACAGCCAAGCTTGAGTAAGGTAACATGGTTAAATAATCCATTTGCAAGTAAACATGTTACTGGTAAGGCGATAGATTTGATTCCTTATCCGGTTGATTGGAATGATTTAAAAAAATTCCACATGATTGCCGCAGCCATGAAACAAGCTGCTACTGAATTGGGTGTGAAAATTAAGTGGGGTGGTGACTGGAAAAAAAGTAAGGATTACCCGCATTTTGAGATATAACAGGCCGGTTTGGGGGATAGCTGGATACTGTTTGTATCGGTTGATATGTAAGTCTGTTAAATTTTCCGTTGCATAAATTTGTTATGGATCTGAATTTAGATATATCAGAATGATTTGCTTGATCCATCAGTAAAACTAAATTTTTACACAGGTTGATTTTGATAGAGTGAGAGGCCCAGTATGGAAAATATTCTGTCTGATACGTGATTCATTTAAGCAGATAATTTGCCAATATGATAGTTGATTTACCAGATGATTCTGTAATTAGCTTTCCCTATTTATTTTTCATGCGAATATGTTGTATTTTGGTTTGTAAAGACTGATTTGCTATGATGTGTATCTGTTAAGTGAGCTGATAATAAGATTTTGAGTATGATAATATATTTAATATAGTATTAATTGATACTAATGTAAAGAATTTATTTTAATTTCAAAATATTATAATTTATTTATTGACTTAAGCTAAGAAATAAATTATGATTAACTTAATTAATAGGTATGCTTCACCTTAAACAGCTGATTAAAAAGTTCCCTAATTGGGAGCTTTTTTGCGTTCTGGAAAAGATAAGTTGTCTATCGTGTCTTTTACTTTGCCGTATACGCAGACCAAATCGCTAGAGCAGTAAAGCGGTTAATGAATTTAGATATCGTGTCTAAAACAATAGACTGGATATATGGTGGAGGCGGGGGGAATCGAACCCCCGTCCGAAAGTCCTCTACAGAGCGATCTACATACTTAGTCTTGCCAACTTCGAATCTTATTCACAAACCGCCGACAGACAGGCTGTTTGTAAACCAGTTGCCATAAATCTTGTTCAATGCCAGACAACACGGCATTGAACCAGCCAATGTAAATGTCGTTGCGGTGAGTTACCTCACACGGCCCATTGGCCAACCGTTGCAACGTTTAGCCTTAAGCGGCTAAAGCGTAAGATTCGTCGTTTGCGACTATATAAATTCAGTGTTTTACGGGAATCTGAGACCCCGGTATGCACGCATCTGCTTTGCAACCCCCGTCGAAACCAAGGTCGCCCCCAGATGATTTGTCAATTATACTTTATTTTTGGTGTATATGCATAGTTATATAAAAATGATTAAATCTTACTCTGGCAATTTGTTGATATATGGATTTGTCATTACGGATAAAGCAGATTCATGCTGTTTTTATACTATCTGATTAGCTGATGGGATGTTATCGGTGTTGGCAGCATTGATTTATAATTTGCATTATTTTGTTTGGAATGAATGCTGTTATGTATGATGTCAATACGGATGATGTGCGCCTTTTTTTTGCAGATGTGTGGCGCAAGCGTCAACAGCCACAGTTGCTGGATGCGTTGCAGCAGAAGGCTTTGCGGATTATTGCTGCGCATACTGAATATGCGCCCTATCTGGAAAATGTTGAACAGTTTCTCACTCGAACATGGCGGCCGGAAGAGGGAGAAACAAATCCTTTTTTGCATTTGTCGCTGCATTTATCGGTACAGGAACAGGTTGCGATTGATCAGCCGTTTGGGATTGCAGCTATTCATCAGCGCTTGTGTGAGCGATATGCGGGTGACTGGGTGAAAGCAGAACACGATATGATTGAGGCTCTGGCAGAAACGATCTGGCAGGCGCAACGCTATGGACAGGGACTGGATGTGAATACTTATATGACGCGTTTGCGCAGTCTGGTGGGGTTGGGGCAGGAAGATGAGGCGCGTTTAAATCCTCATGAAGTGGGACAGGCTTCAAGCAAAGAGGTTTGAGTTTGCTCATGCTTTGATTATGGTTTATTGTTTGACACCTTTGTGTTGGTCAGCTGTGATGTTGACTGGATACGCATGTGGGAACTATTTTCAATAATCTTTAAGCAGGGGATAGATATGTCTTTCTGGGCAAGTAATGCGAATGCTTTGTTGCTGTTGCTGTTTGTGGCTTTGGGTATTGTGGGAAATAATCCTTCAGTAACCATTTCGGCGTTGATTATTTTGCTGGTACAGCAAACGCCGTTACTTAAATATGCGCCGGTACTGGAAAAGTATGGGCTGCAACTGGGTATTATGCTGCTGATGATAGGTGTGCTGGCACCGTTGATTACGGGCAAGGTGCAGCCGGCACAGATTGCTGCGCTGGTAACTAGCTGGAAAACTATTGCTGCTGTGGTAGTGGGTACAGTTGTTGCCTGGCTTGGTGGACGTGGGGTGCAATTGATGCAGGTCAATCCGACAATTGTAACTGGTTTGATGATTGGTACCATTATCGGGGTGGCTTTTTTACGCGGTGTGCCGGTGGGGCCACTGATTGCGGCAGGATTGCTATCGCTGATTTTATAAGTGCTCTGTTGCTGAAGCTCTTGCCAGAAAGTTACGCTCTCGTTATAATGCGCGCAATTCCATTCTCACGGAGAGGTGGATGAGTGGTTGAAGTCGCACGCCTGGAAAGCGTGTATACGTGAATAGCGTATCGAGGGTTCGAATCCCTTCCTCTCCGCCAGATTTTCAGATTAAATCCGCTTTGAATTAAGCGGATTTTTTTATGGGTATAAAAATTGCAATTATATATTTATTTAATATTGATAAATTAGGATCAATATTAATAATACTTATTTGCTAAATTGCGGTTTTCGCGTGATTTTATACTCATATTTGTGGAGGTTGAAATTTAAATTACATAGCAGATAACTAAGAAAAAATCTTGCTACGTAATTTTAACTAAAACATCCGTTTTAATTTTTATAAAAGGATTGAATTATGGAGAATAATCTGGACATGACTACCATTATAAATAGTGAAGAACAAAATGATTTTCCAAAACCGGATTTCGAAAATAATTCCATAGGTTATAAATATGGATATTACAGTATATCTTACAATGATGGAGCCACATGGATACAGAATGGCTTTTGGTGGGCACCAATAGGTGGAAATTTTGCATTTCCTAAAATTGGATCGTTACTTAAGCGAACAGATATTATTGATAAAAATAATAATATTATTTATTCAATTTGTGCAAAAGCAAACGAAAAAATTAGTGGTTTAGGTGGAGGATATCCTTTAACACAAGAATTTTATATTAACAATAAAGATAAGTTTGAACGTAATATTTGTTTATTATCTAAAGCTGAATGAAATTTGGTTAGATGTTTTAAATACAATAGTTTATTGTTGATATACAAGCTGCCTTGAATTTATGGTGGCTTTTTTAATTTTAATATTTTTGATTAATTTTATTTAATATATATAAAACTAACTTTTAATAATTATTCATTTGACATAATTATTCAATATTTTATATCAATTTAAATGAAATGAACGGATGAATAGGGAAGATTGCTTAAATTTTGAAGCATGATTATTAAAGAAAGGTATGTCCATGGCTGTAACAAGGACTCTTCTGAACCATATTCTGATACATATTCAGCAGGCTCTGCCGGATTATTCGGTGCAGCTGATGCCAAATAATTTTAAGAATTATCAGTTTGTTCATCCGTTGGGTGAAGTGCTGATTGGTTATCAGCGCAGTAAATTCAGCAAGCCATGCACTACTGACCTAATTACGCAGGAGCGGCGTTTGCAGTTACGGTTTACTGTTTTTACACGTGCTCTGGGTGGCGAACAGGGTGCGCTGGATTTACTTGATTCTTTACGCTTGGCTCTGGTGGGCTTTCAGCCTCACCATTGTAAGCAAATCCGGTTGTTGAGTGAGCGCTTTCTGGGGGAGGCCGATGGAGTTTGGCGCTATCGGTTATGCGCTCGCACTGAGACGCTTCAGGTGGAACGGCGTCCGGTGGTTAATCAGCAAAATCTGGTCAAATCGATACCAACTCGTGGTGAGATTAAGGCCAAAGCTATTTCACAATCTGTAACTTCGAAGGAGTAAAAATCATCATGGCAGCAGCTTATTTGCATGGTGTTGAAACAATCCGTATTGATGGCGGCAGTAGTCCGGTCTATACCGTGGACGGGGCGATTACGGCGATTGTCGGTACGGGTATGTCTGGTGCAGTAAATGAATTGACGGTGTGTCAGACAGTTAAGGATTTTAGTCAGTTTGGTTCGGTAACGGGAGCTGGTTTTACTTTGCCTGATGCGGCTAATATCTGGACGCGTTATCAGTCTGGTGTGGCCTATGTGGTCAATGTGCTGGATCCGGCCAAACATAAAACGGTTGTTGATTCTGAAGCTCTGGTTATCGACAGTGATACGTTGATGGCAAAAACAGCGCATCCGGCGATACAGGCTGGTTTTACGGTACAGGCAGGTAATCAGACTTTGTCTGAAGGCACTGATTACACGCTGAATCAGGAAACAGGTGAGTTGTCTTTTGCGCAGCCGCGTGCGGAAGTGTCGATTTCCTATACTTATCTTGATCCAAGCAAGGTAACGGTAGCGGATATTATCGGTGGCTATGAAGCGGCAACCGGTAAGCGCAAAGGCATGGAACTGCTTACTGAAGGTTTTACCCGTCTGGGTGCGGATGCGAAGATTGTGATTGTGCCGCAATATGATGCAGATGCGGCTGTTGCCGCAGCGATGGTAACGCTGGCTGATAAGCTGGAAGCAATTGCCTACATTGCGGCTCCGAAAGGCACTACACTGACGCAGGCAATTCAGGGACGCGGTTCGCTTGGAAATATTAATTTCCAGACTTCTTCAGATCGCGCGCAGTTATTTTATCCATATGTTACTGGTTCCAGCGGCGAGCTGGAAAGTCTGGCCACGCATGCTGCCGGTTTGCGTATGAAAACTGATGTGAATCAGGGCTACTGGTTCAGTATTTCCAACCGTGAGCTTTTGGGCGTAACCGGTATGGAAGTGTCGCTGACAGCACGGATTGATGACCCGCAGGCGGAAACCAATCGCCTGAATGAAAAGGGGATTACTACGGTATTTAACAGCTATGGTACTGGTTTCCGCTTATGGGGTAACCGTCTTGCCTGTTTCCCGACAGTAACGCATATCAAGAATTTTGAAACGGCTCAGCGTACTGGTGATTTGATTGATGAGTCGATTCGTCGTGCGCAGTTACAGTACATTGATTTGCCTATTGATGATGCGCTGATTGACAGCCTGCTGGGTACGGTACGTACTTATCTGGGTACACTCAAGAGTATTGTTGGTTTTAGTGTGAGTCTGGATTATGACTATGATCTGGCTGATGCTTTCAGTAAAGGGCAGGTACCAATCAAGTATGACTATACACCTAAACTGCCAGCAGAACGTATCACTAATACTAGTGTGATGACCCGTACTTATCTGGCTAATTTGATTAGTAATCAGTCTGCCGCTTAGGAATCAGTTATGACAGAATTTAATGCAATTTATAATGCCAATGTTTATGTTAATGGTAATAGTCAGTTAGGCCGTGCCAGTCAGTTTAAATTACCGGATATTTCTGTTGGACAGACAGAAACTAAGGGTTTGGGGCTAGTAGGTTCGGTAAAGCTGCCCAGTGGTATTGAGGCGCTGGAAGGGGAAATTACTTGGAACAGTTTTTATCCGGATGTGTTCACTAAGGTTTATAACCCGTTTAAGGCGTGCCAGTTGATGGTACGTGCCAATGTACAGGCATTTAATGCCTCTGGTCTGGCCGCGGAAGTACCGATGGTGGTGATGGTGATGGCTACGTTCAGCAAGAATCCCTTAGGGACTTATAAACCAAAAGAAAAAGCTGAGTTTGCCAGTACTTTTCAGGCTACGGAAATTCATCAGACGGTTTCCGGCCGTGAAGTTTTGTATTACAACGCGTTTACTAATCAGTATCGGGTAAATGGTGTGGACATGCTGGCGCAGATGCGCGCAAATATCGGTATGTAGTTATTTTCAATTGGTAATGATGTTGTTAAATGCTCACTCTGTTGATCAGGGTGGGCGTTTTTTATGGTTGAAATGCTTTTTTACGCTGAATGATTTCGGCATTTATTGATGATTCAAGGAATAGATATGGCACAAACTGAAGCGCAACAGCTGCAAGAACAATTAGGTACGGGTAAGGTTATTAAGCTGGCTGAACCGCTGCAAACGCCGAATGGTGTGGTAACGGAACTAACGCTGCGCCGGGTACGGGTTAAGGATTTTAAACGTGCTGCTGAGCAGTATCCGGATAATGCGGTATTGCAGGAAGCTCATTGTTTGGCTATGGCTTCAGGCCTGCAAAGTGAAGATTTTGATGAGCTGTCGTGGGAGGACTACACGCTGGTGCGTCAGTTTTGTCTGGGTGCTCACTGATTGGGATGGTTTTTATCAAGCTGCTGCGGATTTAGCGTGGTGGTTTGGTTTTTCTCCGGCAGATATTGATGAGATGTCTCTGGATGAAATTTTACAATGGCAGCAACAGGCTAACCGACAGATTAAGGCTAAATACAGTAAGTTGTAAGCGGTTGCTGCCCGTTGTGACAGTACCGTTAATTCAGTATTGGTTTGCAGCAGACGCTGTGAACTGGTGATGGGTTAACGGTTATGGTTTATATGAATAATAAATAATAAGTGGATGAATTCCAGTATCTCTTGAGTTATTGGATGAAATACATTGGTGCCGTTATGGATAGTGGATTTGTTTCTGATTTTGGTGAGGTACAACGTTCTGTTAAGGCCTTTGGTTCTGCTATTGATGTGGCAACCAGAAAAATTGAGGAGATGGGGCGGTCTGTACAGGGTTTACGGGTGAAAATTCAATCTCTGGATAATTTGTCTGCAGCAACTGCGAAAGCGATTAGTGCTCAGAATAGGTTATCTGAGGCAGTAGACAGGCATAACAAAATTCTGGGGCAGCGCAAGAAAATTGGTGAGGAATTAGCGAAAACCAAAAGTACCCTTAAAACTTGGATGAAGCCGGTTGAGAAATCGGTGAAAATTCATATGGAACGGGAAACGGCGGAAACTGGGCTGAAACAGGCTATGATGCAGAAAGATGGCAGCATGGGCAGGTTTAATCAGATTAATGCCCACGCTATGCAACTGGGTCTTGAGCAGCAGGGTAATACAAATGATTATACTCGCCTTGCTACTAATATGAAGCTGGCCAATATGTCTGATGATGCGGTATTGCAAGGGGGGATGAGGACAATTGCCAGTTTTAATGTGTTATTTGGCAAGAAAATTGAGGATATTTCGGTAGCCAAGGGGTTGATGCAGACTTATAAGCTGAAAGATACGGAATTGTCCGCTGGTCTGGATGCTGTGCAGAAGGTTGCGCATTCTGTGGGTTTGAGTCTGGAAGATATTGAAAAATCTCAGGCTGCTATGGCTTCACCTTTACAAAGGTTGCATCTGACCGGTTTACAGAATCAGCAGAAAATATATGCTCTGGAGGGGATGGCAATACACGGCGGTGTCGGTAAGTCTGCGGCGGCTGACGGTATGGGGGAATTTCTGGACAGGCTGGCACAGGGGCCAAAAGCCATGCAGCAGGCTACTGCTGCAATGAGTATTGAAATGCGCCAGATGATGCAAAAATCTGGTGTGGTGTTTAATTTATTTGATAAAGACGGCTCACTTAAAGATATGCATGTGGTTGTAGGTGAGCTGGAAGCGAATTTTAATAAAGTTAAGGCTAAATATGGTGACCGTGCTGCATTGAATATGATGGATGCGGTATTCGGTAAGCAAGGTGGACAGATTGCCACTGCCGCAGCTCAGGGAGGAGGTGCCGGTTTTGTCACTATGCAAACCCGAATGGGTAATCAGCCTTCGCTGGATCAGCGAGCTCAGCTTCAGGTTAATACACTTGCTGTCAGTATGGATAATTTACACGATGCAGTGATTGAGGTAGGCAATGCTTTTGGTGCCACGCTGGCACCTGATATTAATACTTTTGCTCAGGTAGCCAAAGATGTGCTGCTCAATACGGTATTGCCTTTTATTCAGAAGCATCCCACGCTGATTAAATCTGTGGTGGCTTTCGGTGTAGGTTTGACTGGGCTACGGATGACGCTGCTGTTGGTTCGTTATGCTATTACCATGGTTACTGGTCCGCTGGCGCTATTGCGTACTATTTTTGCCCGTTTTCAGCTTGCGCATGACCTGAAGCAGGGTGGTTCGGTATTTCAGCGTTTACGTTCTGCCATTACCTCTGTGGGAAAATCTGCCGGTTCATTGCGCCAGAAGCTGTTGTCTTTTGGCAGCAGGCTGGCTGGTGTGGGCAAGAATTTTAAGGTGTTCAATAAGGGGCGCTCTGCACTGGGTTTATTGCAAAAGGCATTTTCCACTATAGGGCGTACTGCCATTGCGCCAATTAAGAAAATTGTGCAGTCATTTGGCCTGATTACCAAGGTAGTAAAACCTTTGTTTAGGGTTTTTTCCAGTCTGGGCAGGGGTTTCAGTGCATTGGGTAAAGGCCGTATTGTGCTGAATCTGCTACGTCAGGGAATTATAGCTGTAGGACGGGCTTTTCTGATGACGCCTATAGGGCTGGTTGCACTGGCAATTGGTGCAGCTGCTTTTCTGATTTATAAGTACTGGAAACCAATTAAAAGCTTTTTTATTGGTTTATGGGATAGCGTTAAAGCCAAATTTGAAGCAGGAATGAAATTCTTTAAGGATTTACCGGCAAAATTCAGTGAGTTTGGACGCAATATTATTGATGGTCTGGTTAAAAGTTTTACTGAAGGTATCAGTAGGGCTGTTAATGCTGTCGGTGAGTTCGCCAGTAAGATTATTAATAAGGCTAAATCTGTATTAGGGATTAATTCACCTAGCCGTGTATTTAAAAGCATAGGTGGTTCGCTGATGGAAGGTATGCATCTGGGGCTTGATCTCGGGGCAGATAAACCGGTTACAGCAATCGGTCTGGTTGCTGAGCGCTTACAGCAGAAATTCAAAAGTCGTTCTGGTACGTTGACTGCTCAGCTTAATGAAAAAATGCAGCTAAATGCAGCAGAATTTGCCCAGCATCGCTATCCGGCAGGACATGATTCCAGTGCAGTAACCATTAATTTTAATCCGACTATTCAGGTTAACGGCAACGCAGACCGTTCGGTGATTCAGCAGGCTTTGGCATTGAGTCAGCGCGAATTTGAACAGATGTACCGGCGCATGATGCAGGCAAAAGAGTTAAGGAGTTACTGATGTATGCAATGCTAGGAGATATTCGCTTTGAAGTGTTGGATAGTTTCAACAGTTATGAAGAAACGCATGGTGCTGTTTTTGCTAAACATGATGTATTGGCCGGCCGTCCGCGCCTACAGGCTACCGGCAATGATTTGACCACCATCCGTTTTGGTATGTTGCTGCACTGGAAGCTGAGTAATCCGGATAGTGCCTATACTGCATTGATTCAGGCCAAGGAAGCACAGCAGGCTCTGGCGCTGGTGTTTGGCTCGGGTCGTTTTGTTGGCTGGTTTGTGATTCAGCAGTTGAGTAGTACTACTTTGATTCAGGATGCACAGGGACGTACTGCCGCGCGTGAAATCAGTGTTGAGCTGCTTGAGTTTGTAGGTGATCCGAATAATCCGTTACCAACGCCGGGCATCATGAAGGGTCAGAATCCGCTGCTTTCTTTTATGCCGGATTCGATTAAAGGGGCTGTTAACAAGGTTGCGGCGGCGGTACAGACAGGGGTACGTATTTATCATGCCGTAGAAGAAAATGTTACTGAGATTCAGAACCTGATCACGCGTGCGCGTACTGTGCAACATGATACTTCTGGCTGGTTGGGTATGATTGCCGATGCGCTGTCTGTTGGCGGACAAACGCTAAGTAAGCTGAATACTTTGCCTGAGGTTGGTGCATGGTTTGGTGATCTGTCCGGTGCGGCAGATTTTCTGTCATATAACGGTCAGGCTGCGCATCAGCTGACAGAATGTGTGAATTTGATACAAAGTGGCTATGACAGTGGTGAGTGGGGAGACTGGCTGGATAATAGTGAAAAACTGTTATCCATGGTAGAGGACAGTATTAGCAATGCAACTACCGGTGCTCAGTCGTTAACGGCATGGCTGGCTGCCAGAAAGGATGAGGCCTGATTATGGTTGATTCAGTTTTGCAATACCAGACCTGTGAAGGGGATCGCTGGGATTTGATTGCACAGAAATATTATGGTGACGCCACGATGTTTGACCGGCTGATTGCTGCTAATCCGCATTTACCACTGGCTGAACAGTTTGCTGCCAATCTGACGGTACTGATCCCCGTCATACAATCGGATACTCATACAGCGCAGGAGGATATGCCACCATGGATGCGTTGAGCCTACTGACAGGGGTGTCCAGTTTGGGGCGAACTCATCCAGTTACGATGCCGGATTTCACTATAGGTTATGAAAAGAAAGATATTACTCTGGCCATCAAGCCTTATTTGCTCAGTATTAATTATACGGATTATCTGGGCGAGCAGTCGGATGAACTGTCGATATCAATTGAGGATACCGATGGCAGATGGCTACGTAGCTGGTATCCGGATCAGGGCGATATGCTGTCGTTTACGCTGGGAGATCAGTTTACCGGTATGGTAAATCTGGGCAATTTTGAGATTGCTGATATTGATTATGCGTTCAAACCTAATGTGATCACTTTGAAAGCCCTTTCCACGGGAATTACCCGTGCCAGCCGCACTTTACAGCCAAGAGCATATGAGAAAACAACTCTGGAAAAAGTTGTGCAGCAGGTGGCGGCAAGATTGCAGCTGGTGCTGAAAAATTCGATTGCCAATCTGGAGATTGAACGTATTACTCAGTATCAGGAAAGTGATGTGGAATTTCTGGCACGGTTGGCAAAGCAGTTTGGCTATACTTTTAAAATTGTTGACCAGACTTTAGCCTTTATTGCCAATACGGAATTAACAGCACAGGAACCTGTACTGGTATTGCTGCCGGAAGATGTGGAGTCTGCAAGTTTTCGTGATCAGCTTAAAGGTGTTCCAGACGAGGTAATGGCTTGTGGTTATGATACTAAAGCCAAACAGGTACGTACGGTCAAGCGAAAGGGGCAGCCATTGCGGGCACAAAGTAAGCTGAGCGCAAGTGGTGATATGTTGAAAATTGTGGCCAATAAAGGGGAATCACAACAGCAGCTCACTGCACGTGCAGATGCTGCACTTACTGATGCGCGCCAGTGTCAGGTAACGGGTAGTCTGGAGTTGTTTGGCAATGTGAAGCTGGTGGCTGGCCAGATTATCCGCTTGAGCGGTTATGGCAAAATGTCGGGAAATTATCAGATTAAGCAGGCAAGCCACAATTTAAGCCGTAGTTCTGGTTATACCACGTCTCTGGAAATTAACATGATTGAATATATTGCTGATGATGCAGATGCGGGGGAAAAACATGCAGAAACTGTATGAATTTGGGGCAACCTTACAGTTTGGCCTTGTGGAAGCCATTGATGCCGGCAGACATATGCTTAAAGTGAATATTCCGGCACTGGAGAATATGCATACAGACTGGCTGCCGATGCTCACTGCTGCCGCTGGCGGGAACTGTTTTTATTCTTTGCCAGATGTGGGTGAACTGGTAGCGTGTATTCTGGATGCACGCGGTGAGAGTGGAGTGGTATTGGGTGCTTTGTATAATCAGAGTGATACCGCACCGGCACAGAGCAATGATATGTGGGTGAAACAGTTTAGTAATGGTACGGTAATCAGTCATGATCGTAAAAGTGGCGAGGTTTGTGTTCAGACCAGCGGTACCGTGGTGGTTGAAGCAGATACGGTATTGGTTAAAGCCAGTGATATTACGCTCGATTCTCCATCTACTACAGCTACAGGCAGTTTACTGGTACAGGGAAAGTTAACCTATCAAGGTGGTATGGCTGGTTCGGGCGGAGGCAGTGCTGCCGCATCGATTGCTGGCACGATTAAGGTTAAAGATGGCGATGTGGTGGCAGATGGTAAAAGTCTTAAGAGTCATACTCATCCTGATCTGACTTCGGGTGGTCATACTGGTACACCAGACTGATGTTCTGCTAACAGCTTATTCAAACCTATTTTTATCCCTGACATTGATGGCAGGGATTTTTTATTACTGGAAAAGCGTTATGACAATTAAACCGCGCACTCGCCACTGGCAGTTAGCACCACTGGAATGTGGCTGCGATATTGTGACTGGCATTGATGATATAAATCAATGTATTTTGAATATTCTGATGACACGTAAGGGAAGCGATGTAACCCGCCCGACTTTTGGTTCCAGCCATCTGGATTATCTGGATATGCCCGAAGATGTATTTATTCCCGGGGTGACGCGAGAGGTGATTCTGGCCATTCAAACATGGGAAAAGCGTGTGGTAGTGGAAAGAGTTGGCTTTGCGGGTCATGCACCTAATTTAACGATAACAGTCTACTGGCGTATAGCTGAGGAGGTAGCTGGTGAAATTTATCAAACAGATATTGGATTGGTACGTAAATGACAGATTTAACTAAGCTCGCGCGGGCGGATGTAAAAATAGTTGAAGATGATCTGGCAACCATTCTGGCCGATACGATAACAGATTATCAAAATCGTACTGGCAAGGTATTACAGCCGGCGCATATTGAGCGTTTGCTGATTAATACCTATGCCTATCGTGAGGCACTCACTCGGCAGCAGGTCAATGAAGCTTACCGGCAGCAGCATGTGCGCTTCGCTACTGGGCTGATGCTGGATTTATGCGGAGATGATGTTCATACTCCGCGTTTGCAGGCACAGCCGGCACAAACAACGTTGCGTTTTCAGGCCAAACTGGCCGGCAAAGAACAGGTGGTGATTCCAAAAGGAACCAGAGTCACTGTAGATTCACTGATATTTGCCACTGTTGAAGCAGGTTTGCTTACTGCTACCAATAGCAGCATTGAGCTGGTTGCTGTCTGTCAGTCAACTGGGGTGGTGGGAAATGGCTGGTCAGCTGGGCAGATTAATACTTTAGCAGACCATCTGTCTGATATTGCTGAGGTCAAAGTTAGCAATATCACCACTTCAAGTGGTGGTGTGGATGTTGAAAGTGATGATGCCTATCGGATACGCATTCTACTGGCACCAGAATCGTTTTCAGTGGCCGGTCCGGTTGGTGCTTATGAGTATTTTACCCGTCAGGTCAGTCAGGACATTATTGATGTTTATGTGACTAACGATACGGATAAAGAGGGCAAGCCCTTAGGTGGTGTAGTGGCAGTAACCATACTTACTAAAACCGGGCTGCCTTCAATGGAGCTGATTCATCAGGTACAGACAGCCCTATCGAATGAGCGTGTACGCCCGTTATGTGATCAGGTAGTTGTACGTGCACCAAAAATTTTCAATTATCAGGTTGCGGCAACATTAACTTTGTTTGTTGGTGCTGATGCTCAGGCGGTACTGGCTGCGGCTAAAGCTGCATGGCAGCAATATCAAAGCAGTCGGGAGCAGCGGTTAGGAGTAGATGTAGTACCACTGGTAATTCAGTCTTTATTGAAGGTTGATGGTGTCTATAACGTGTCGACGCCAGGACTTGAACTGACTACGGTTGCAGCCGGTACATGGGCGCACTGCACTAACTTAGACCTCACCATAGCAGAGGAGGCTGTGGATGGCTAAGCTGACTTATGCCGCAGTAATTGAGCGAGACCAGCGCATGCAGGCATTGGCTGCTCTGGGCTTGCGTCTGGAACTGATCAGTACGCCACAGCTGATGCCACGGCTGGTAAATTTAGTGCTAGCTGATCACCT
Organism: Snodgrassella sp.; assembly: GCF_024103505.1. Lineage (NCBI taxonomy): Bacteria > Pseudomonadati > Pseudomonadota > Betaproteobacteria > Neisseriales > Neisseriaceae > Snodgrassella > Snodgrassella sp. Next base: position 73,818 of record NZ_JAGGIJ010000005.1, on the reverse strand, counting down.
TGAGCTGCTGGCTGAAAGCCACTGTATTCTTGGTGTAAATGGTTATTGGCTGGCAGAAAGCGATCAGGCCAAACGCAAACTGATAAAAGGGGCATACGAACTGCATCGCAGCAAGGGTACGCCTTGGTCACTCAGAGAAATTGTTCGCCGTCTCGGCTTTGGTGAAATCACCATTATTGAAGGACTCAATCATCAACAGCACAATGGCAATATTCTTCGCTCCGGTTTATATGTGCATGGACATAATAATTACTGGGCGCACTACCGTATTTTGTTGAATAAGCCGATTACTAATCAACAGGCTGCTTTATTGCGGCAGACACTGGCTGCTTTTGCGCCGGCGCGTTGCGTGCTGGCTAGTCTGGACTATACCGCCGTACCGCTGCAACACAATGGACTGGCACAGCGCGATGGCTCGTTTAACAAAGGAACTGCTTAATGGCAAGTTTAAAAGAAACTTCGTTCTGTGGCAAAGGCGTTTATCAATGGGAAAGCAGTACAGTGTTTTGCAATGACTTCTACTTCGGTAGGCAGCTTAAAAACCAATAGTACACACATATTCTGTACGTTAAATTCTTTTTTGAAAACAATGTTTTTTCGCTCAATTCTACAAGCCAATGAAAAGGAGTTAAATTATGATTAATAATCAATTGAAATCCGAATATGTCAAGATAATTAATACGCTGTGGAGTGGTTCGATGCAGTGTAACAGTATCGAGAATATAAGCGATGATGTAATTCGCCTGATGGATGAGGTGCTCACCAAAATCCGAGATGGTTCTACAGCTATGATCGGCGTTCTTGCTGTTTTTAAGATTTTTTATAATCAAACTTATAGTTCATGGGCTAAACTTATAAAAGTTGCATTAGATACGGTTGATGCACATGCCTCCGACTGGATTGCTGTTCTGCGTGGCAATCGACAGTACCGTGTTGTGGTTAACAGTGCAGCCTTAGGTTATAAGTCTCCTGTACAAATTGCGCTTTATGAAGCAGCAGGATTTATGTAACAAATTTAAGCACTCAATAAAGATTAGATTGAGTGCTTTTAAATTTATTCATATTTACGGTTATTTCGTATTTCAACTTGTTTGATGTGCTCATTAAGGCCATCAGGTCCTGACGCTAATGCCTGCAATTTTTCATCAACAGCGTACTTTGCAAACTCGCATATTCCTGCTTGTTTTTGAGACTCAGCTTTTCGAGCCGCATTCAGTATAAGCGAGCGATCATGTTTTTCATCCTGCACATAGGAAGAGGGAATATTACTGTTAGCTTCAAGCTTAACAATTAATTCATCCCAGCGCTTAAATACATCCTGACAGTTTTGTGGAAGACCACTTGTACTGGTTCCACAAGCAGATAAAGACATACAGCAACATAAAATAAATAGAACTTGTTTCATATTTTACTATCTTTCTTTGTTGTTGATAGTGAAAGCATATCATCAAATCCAGCTAGGTGCTATTGCAGCACAATGAAGTGGTGGAATGTGATGACTCATTTACTAAAGGAACTGCTTAATGGCAGATTTAAAAGAAACTTTGTTTAACAAAGGAATGATTTAATGGCAAATTTAAAAGAAACTTCATTCTGGGAAGAGGGCATTTATCAATGGGAAACATCCGATCCGGTATTGGGGGGTGAAAATGGTATCGATAATGTACCCACTCGCCAGCTGGCCAACCGAACTAAATGGTTAAAAGACAATAAACTGGATAAATCAGCTACAGCAGCAAATGCGGAGCTGGCTAAAAGAGCGAACACTGCTGACAGACTAAGCGCTGCTAGAAAAGTAGGTGGTGTAGCATTTGATGGTTCGACAGATATTGATCTACCCGGAGTGAACAAGCCTGGTAATCAGAATACATCAGGCAATGCGGCCACTGCGTCTAAATTATTCAAACCATGCAAAATTGGTGGCGTGGTGTTCGATGGGACTAAAGATATTGATTTACCGGGGGTGAATGTCAAAGGTAATCAGCATACTTTTGGTAATGCAGGATCAGCTTTTAGATTATATAACCCTCGGAAAATTAATGGTGTGCCATTTGATGGTACACAAGATATTAATGCAACGCCTGCGGGCGCAGTTATGTATTTTGCCATGGATGCAGCACCCGTAGGCTGGTTAAAAGCCAATGGTGCAGTCGTATCCCGTACACTATACGCCAATCTGTTTGCAGCCATTGGCACTAGATTTGGTGCAGGAGACGGTAAAACCACATTTAATTTGCCGGATTTGCGTGGAGAATTTTTACGCGGTTGGGATGATGGGCGTGGATTAGATTCAAAACGAATTTTCTCAAGCCTTCAGTCAGATGCAGTACAGGACTGGACAGCGGGATTTACATATCAACGTGCAACAATAAGGTATAAATATGAACCAATAGAAGGGGGATTCAAATTTAAGGAAATAAGTGAGATTGGCTTAGGATATCCTTTAGATCATCCAGCTGGATGGGCTGTGGGCTTTGGTGTGTTAGGCCCTGGAATTAATAATGTTGCACGAACTGCCAATGAAACGCGTCCTCACAATATCGCCCTTTTAGCCTGTATCAAAATTTAAGGATTAAAAATGAAAAACTACGCTCCCTCTATCCCTGTATGTCAACTAGACGAAAAAAACTACTTTGTTGGTATGACTACAGCAGACTTGGATCCTCTGGAAAGTAACGGCCATTATCTGATTCCCAGATTGTGTATTCAGGCTGAGGAACCGACTTTTAAAAAAGGCTTTATTGCACAATGGACAGGCGATAACTGGCAATATATCGAAGACCATCGAGGCGAAACGGTATACAGTAAGGAAACCGGCGAAGTAGTAGCAATCAATGAACCGGGCATATTACCTGCTACTGTTACCACCATGCCGTGCCCTGATATTTATCATCAATGGTCAGAGAAAGCCAATAGCTGGGTAGAAAAAGCTGATGCTGCACAGTTACGCTTACAGAATAAACGCAGTACTGCCGGTACTTTGTCTCGCATGCAAATGCTTTCTCAGTTGGAAATTAGCTTAGGTAAAAATAAGCAGGCTCTGGTTGAAGCTGCTGAAAATGCAATGTCAGGTATAAAATTAATCAAGATTCGCAATTATATTCTTGAAACGCAAAGCTTTACATTGGCAAACGAGTTATGGTGGAATTTTCTGACCAACATTTTACAAGTTCAGCAGGACAATATATTTAAAATGTGGGAAGAAGCCAGAACAATTTAAAATCTGACAAAAAATAGACATATATCATCATTTTCGGGCAAGTATCTGTTGCCTGCCTTGGTATATCTGAGCATCAGGATAAGGGGTAACAGGGAAAATAATTTTTATAAAAGTAAATTTGTATAAATGTGTAATTATTATAAACCATTATCCTGATTAATCTGTTTTAAACAGTATGAATCAGAGTAAGAAACAGGTAAGCCATACTTATATATTTTATGATTTTTAGATAAATTGAATTTAAAGAAAGGAGTAAATAAATTAGCTGTGCTAAACAAAATCCAAAGTGAAATCATCACACGCCTGAAACAAGGGCTGGGCTCGATGGTTAATGAGGTTAGTTTGTATTTCGGCGGGCTGGAAAATAAAGAGGTTTTAACCAAAATAAGAAAAAAACCGGCTATTTTATTAACCTTTAATCAGGCACAGGTAAAAGCCAAAGGTTCTGAACGGCTACGATTCGAACTGAGTGCCGGACTCTATGTGGTTTGTATATGTAATCGTCTTACAGATGTGCCGTCTAATCCAAATGCGGATATAAATAATCTGGTTTATGCGGTTTTACGTCTGCTTGCTGGTCAGAGGTTACATGAAGAATTAAACAGTTTTGGTTTGCAGCCTAAGACAGTACGTCCTCTGTTTATCTCTCCACCAGATAATTTAGATATAGTCGTGGTTGAATTTGAAGCCGTGTGTGATATTTATGGGCTTGAAAGTGATCATTATCCAGAATACACCACTGATGTAGATAATCCTGATTATTTATTCAGTCTGTTTAAAGGCAAGCAATCTGAAGTGCCAGCACAATTTGATTCTTTGAGTATTGAATATAAAAAATAAAAATATACAAGACTGATTCGTAACCATCGAATATGAAAGAGAAAATGCTAGTTCAAGTAGCAGATGGTTTACGCGTGCCAAAGGAAAATCGCGCTAATTCTTATATAACTAATAACACGGTTAAGGTTCCAGACAGTCTTTATTACCACTGTTCGGTAACTGATGGTGACTTAACCATGGTCACAGAAAATTTAAATAATGAAACAGGAGTAAAGGAATGATTGATAATATTCAGTTTGATACTGTGCGCAATGATATTCGTGTACCAGGCCGGTATATTGAATTCAATACGCGTACTGCCGTAAGAGGCTTGCCAGCTAATCCCCAAAAAATGTTGCTGATTGCACCTATGTTGCCTGAGGGTAAGCAGCCAGCACTGACACCAGTACAATTATTCAGTGATGCTGATGCCGCTACTTTGTTTGGGCAGGGTTCTTGGGCTTATCATTGTGTCAAGCAGGCATTTGTGAATAATCCCTATCTGGATTTAACCATAATTGGTGTTAATGATGTAGGACAAAGTACTGCTGCCACCGCAAGTGTATCTGTAGTCTTTGCAAATTCGCTTAATAATTCTGGTATTCTGACCATAACTATTGGTGGAATTGACTGCCAAATTACAGTAAGCAGTAATGATGATACTTTAAATATTATCGATAGAATGGTTGATATTATCAATAGCGCAAATACGCTGGCAGTAGCTGAGGCTGATGGTTATACAATCAAACTCACAGCCAGAAATTCTGGATCGATTGGTAATGAAATTGCCTTATTGGCATCTTTTAGTGCAGAAAATGTTAGTCTGGCCGACGTTTCACTGGATATCAAACCATTTCAAGGTGGTTATGGGGATCAGGATATCGGTCCTGCTCTTGAGCAGGTAGCTGGCAAACATTACCATATTATCTGTAATGCTTTTACCGATAGTTTAAATGCCAGAAAATTGTCTGATCATATCGATCTGGTATCTAATGCAATTGAAAAACGTGGTTGTATCGGTGTAATGGGCTGGCGCGGTACGCTCAGTACAGGCACTGCCTTTGCTAAAGATATCAATAGTGGCCGCATTACCATAGCCTGGTATAAAAATGCTATGGAAGGCAATGCCATTATTGCAGCAGGCTATGCGGCAGTAATTGCTGGTGAAACTGACCCGGCTCGTCCACTCAATACACTGGAAATCAAAGGGCTGAGAAAAACAACTGATGCCAATTGGCCGTTGTTTGCTGAGTTTAATAGTGCGCTGTATAACGGGCTAACGCCTTTGCAGATTGTAAACAATCGTGTGCAGATTATGCGTGCTGTATCTACCTATGTGAAAAATGCTACGGGTACAGATGATCCGGCTTTACTGGATATCACAACAATTCGCACACTTGACTATGTACGCGATGCTGTTAATCAGCGCATTGCCCTGCGTTTTCCGCGTGAGAAGCTCTCAGAACGTACTCCGTTAAAAGTACGCTCAGAAATTCTGGATGTATTGTATCAGTGTGAAAATGCTGAGATTCTTGAAGCAGTTCTGGAAAATAAAGACAAACTGATTGTACAGCGAAATCCAAATGATCCAAACCGCTTGGATGCGGTTATTCCTGCTGATGTAGTCAACGGATTGCATGTGTTGGCTGCGCGTGTGGATCTGTATTTATAAATTAATCATATAAGGTGTTAGTTTAAGGTTAACACCTTGTCTATTGAAAGGAAAAAATATGGCAAATAAAACAGGCGCTAAATATGCCGGTGCGGTAATAATGGAAGTAAATGGTCGTGAGGTTGAAATTATCAGCTTTAAACCGGAAGTAACTACCGGACGTAAGGTGGTTAAAACCATGAATAAATCCGGCAAGGTACGTGGTTATGCAGATGGCGTAACCGAATATACGATGAGTGTGAGTGCAGCCATTCCACTGGATGAAAGTGGCATTGACTGGGACAATATTACTAATGCAAAAATTACTATTTATCCCCGTAATGCAGATGAAGCACGCATCAGCTATATAGGTTGCACCAGCACTAAATGCACGGAAGAATACAGTGTAGAAAATGAAGCACGTCGTGATATTGAAATGTTTGCACTGGATAAAGTGGTAGAATAATGTTAAAAGAGACTGGAAAACTGGTTTATGGTCTGGCGTACAATGGCCAGATGTATTTTGATTATACTGTTAAGCCATTGACTTTGGCAGATGAACTCAAGGCACTGGAAGTACTGGAAGAAACTGGTTTGATTGAAGAGGTATCAGGGGCTAAAAAAGCTATTTTAACCACACTGGCTTATTGGGCACAACAATTAGAAGTTTCTGGTATTGATGCCGAAAACCTGAGTGTTGAATTTCTGTTGCACAACCTTGCCTCAGAAGATTATCAGTCAATTTTAACCAGTATGGAAGCTCTACGTTCAAAATCGATTGCCGCTGGCCAGTCAGACCCAGCGGCATCAGAGGAAGCGGACAGCACCGTAATTATGCAATAGCACATAAAAATTATCGACAGGCGTGTATTCTGCTGGCTAAATCGATGATCACGCCAGCTATGGTTAGCACAATGTGCCATGCTGAAGTATCTGTCTGGATTGAGACTGTTCTGGAGAGTATGGGCATAAAAAATGATGATGAGAATGTTATTATTTCTTTACGCCAAAGAAAGCCAAAACCATTCCAGCCGGTTAAAGATAGTTTGGTAGCTAATCAGCCTGACTGATAAAAGCCCTGCTCTACAGCAGGGCTTTTTGCATGGGGGCTGCTAGGGCATATTCATTTCTTGCAATTATTTTTAATCAGTCAGAATAAATATAATCAACAATTAGACGAGAGTATTGACATGTCTTCAAATCAGGAGTCGCTAGCAAAACAGGAGGCCTCTATTACCAGAATGACTGAGGAGGTAAAAAAATTAGAACAGCAAATCAAGCGTACAGCTGCCGTTGCAGTCAGGGAAAGTGAGAAAGCCGGTAAATCCCAAATCCGAATTATTCAGCAGATTCAGCGAGAGCAACAGCGTGCCGCAGATATGCGATTACGGAAGGAAATACGGTCTGAGCGGGAAATACAACGGGAAATTGGTAAGAGCAAGAATGCATATAAGAATTTTACTGCTACTGCTACTGCGGCTCAAAAACAGATTCAGCATGCAACCAAGGCTTCTCGTAACAGTATTCGTGAGTTAAATAAGGAATTAGAAAAAAGTTCTAAAATACAAAAAAATTTTGCTGAGCAACAAAAAAAATCATCTAAATGGGGCGTAGCCAAAACTGTTGGCAGTGAACTTATCAGGGGCGGAAAGGCGGCCTACGGCGCAGTTAAACCCGCAATAGATGATGAAAAAAAATTACGTTCAGGTGTGATTCAAGCGGCTGCAAAGGCATTTGGTACAGATAAGAGTAAATCTGCGGATTGGATTAAAACTCAGGGTGTTAAAGAAATTCAGGGTTTGGTTCAGGGGCTAGTTGCTAAAAATGGCGGTACATCACAGGCTGCTCTGAATCTGTTTACTGATATGTTACAGCAGAACATGACTCTGGATCAGGTGAAGGCAACAATTCCTTATGCTCATCGCACCATGGTCGGATCCTCTGCCAATGCTGGTGAATATGATCATGAAAATACAGCCAGATTGTACAAATCATTGGCAGACTATGGTCTGCAGGCTAAAGATTATAATTCGGTTTCTGATCATATTATTGGATCAAGCAGTCAGGGTAAATTTACTATTGCCCAATTGCAGGGTGAATTACCGGATTTACTGTCTTCTGCCAAAAAGGCGGGGCTAACGGATACTGGAGGTATTGATTATTTAATTTCAGCCTTACAGACCACATCAAAAAATTCAGAATCCAATGATGAGGCAAGTAAAAGCATTAAAGCTTTTCTGGAAACATTGGCTAATCCGGAATTGGGCAGTAATCTGCGTAAAATTAAAGATCCTAATGCTTCTGGCAAATATCTTGATTGGGATAAAATCAGGGAACAGGGCAATAAGCAGGGATTAAATGATGCTCAATCTCTGATTAAAGTTTGTAGTGATATTCTGGCCAAAGATAAGAATTATCAGAACTTAAAGCAAAAAGCTGATGCAGGCGATGTACAGGCACAGCAACAGATGGAGGCTCGTCAGGATAAGCTGTTATCTTTTATTCCTGTAGATGCTAGAGATGCTATTAATGCTAATTTGAATAATAATCTGCTGCTGCCACAAATAAATGCGTTGCAGAAAGATGCTGATGGTTTGGCTGCCAAACAGTTAGCCGTGTTATCTGCGGATCCGGAGCGGCAGCAGGAAAAGAATCATGCTCTGGCTACTTTGGGCAGAAGTGATGTAGTAGAACCATTAGTTAATTTTCAAACGAGGTTGACCGAGTTATCAGCGGAATTTCCTGCTCTTACGCTTGCTGTAACCGCTTTGGCCGCAGCTGCTGGCAGTGCTGCAACTGCACTGAAGGTATTGGGGGCTTTGTCTGGTCAAGGAGGTGATATTGATTCAGCAGGTGATTTTGATAGAGAAAGAAGAAAATCACGCAGAAGCAACGGTAAAAAAACGTCAGTCGGTGGTAAAACTGGCATAAAAAGTAGAAAAATTCCAGCTAGAGTGTCTGGTAAAATGTTAGGGCGGGGTAATTCGGCATTGGCTGTCCTTGGTGGTGCCTATAATGTATATGCAATTCAGAATGATGACAGTTTAACCTATGAAGAAAAGAAGACGGCTCAGATAAAAAATGCAACCAGTACCGCTGGTGGTCTGGCAGGTGCCTGGGCAGGAGGTCAGGTTGGCGCTGCAATCGGAACATTAATATTACCTGGTATAGGTACTGCGCTGGGCGGGTTGGTTGGCGGTTTACTTGGCGGAATCGGCGGCAGCTTTATGGGCGATAAGGTAGGCGATGCTGTTACGCAAAATAAGGATACTGAGGAAATAACAGCTACAACTGGTGTAGAGGGGAACCAGTCAATCACATCAGATTTTCGCAATGCCTACGGACTCAATCCTGCATTATATGGGCAATCAATGTTTGCCTGTGAAAGGGATGAGCTGATAACGGGTGTGAATATGACACCGTCTGCTGTAATGATGCTTTCATACAGAAATGCTCTGGCTGATTTACCTGCTATAGAAAGCCAGTCTGGTGCTGGGCAGTCTATGCTTGTGCAGCAAAGTGCTGAATTTCAAAATGCTTTTCAGTCTATTGTACAGGAGTTGGGTATACGTTTAGACAAAATAGCTACTATTCTGTCGAACCAGCAGCAGGTTATTCAGAATAATCTTACGGTAACGCTTGATGGCAGAGTGATTAGTAATCTGGTTTCACGCAATCAAATGGAAATGTATAACCGTGGAGGTGCACAATAATGACTATGTGGAAGAATAACCTGCAAAAGGCCAGTTATAAAAATGTTGCCTTTGATGTCATTTCTATTAGTGATAAAAATGAGAAAGCGCTAGTTAGGCATGGTCGTCCGTTTGCAAATGGAACTGATATTGAGGATTTGGGTACGCAGGGACGGCAATGTCAGATTGCTGCTGTCTATTTTGGTGCTGGATTTGATACAAAGTTATCACAGTTATTGGCGGTGCTGGAAGAACCAGGTGCTGGCACATTAGTTCATCCGGTTTTAGGTCTATTACAAAATATGATTGCTGCAAGCTGGTCGTTTCGTACTGAAGCTGATTCAGTTAATTATGTTGCACTGGATATAACCTTTTTTGAGGCGAAAGAGTCTGTCCCGATATTTTTATTTGAAAATCAATGGTTAGCTAAATTAGAGCAGATACACAATACTCTTGAAAAGTATACACAGCAATTACTGGGTTATTCTGAAACGCTGTTAAGTGTTCGGGAGGGTATCTCATCTTTATGGGGCAGTACAAATGGTGTATTTGCTGCATTATGTGGTGTAGCTGGCAGTGTTCGCCGCTTTTTCGATCTTGATCCTATAAAATATTTGACCAGTAAAGCTTTTTCTTCTGCATCTTACAATCAGGACGTCAGTAAGCTGATTCATTCTGTGGCCGCAATGGTGACAACAGGCCTGACGAATGATGCACAGTTTGCTACTGGCAGTTTAAGTAGCAGACAGACTTTTGATTCTATCAGTAACCGTGTAGATAGTTTGAATAATTTGCCTGATTATGTTTTGCATAGTCAGGATATTCAGGAATCTGAAGAAGCCATTAATCATGTGCAAAAGATTGCGGGTATTCAGATGCAACCCATTGCCCAGATTCTGCAAATTATAAGTATTGGTGCTTTGATTCAGAATACAGTGACTATAATTGAGGTGAATAGTGACATAGTTACGGCAAATGAATTGTTGTATATCAATAATAATCTGCGTCTGCGTATTCAGAAATTAATAGATATTTTACGTGAAACTTATGATTATGCTGATAATGTTAAAAGCATAAATGCTGCCAATATATATACGCAAACGACGATAATGGTTCAGTTGCTGGCTAATATCGCTGCACAATTTAATGATTATATTCTGGCTGTCATTAATCAGAAACCGCCAATACGAACCAGAAAAGCAGATATTAGCGGCACTATTCACCAACTGGCATATTTGCTTTATCAGGATATTAAACGGGCGAATGAATTAATGCGTCTGAATCCTCATTTATGCCATCCATCATTTATTCAGCGTAATGAGTGGATTAATTATTATGTTAAATGAGACTGAAGTATTACCGTATCCTTATGCTAATGAAGTGGTGGTACGTATAGGCGGAAAAGAGCATAAAGACTGGCTTAGCTATGATATTGACAGTGATTTTTTGATTCCTGCTGATGCTTTCAGTTTTGAAACCAATGTTTCCCGAAATCAGGGTGTTTTGGCTGATTATAGCTCTTTACAATGTGAGGTTTTAATTAATAATCAGTTGGTTATGACGGGGATTATTGGGCACCAGAATGAAATGGTTGATAAAAATAACCATAGTATCAGTTTTAATGGTCGTGACCTTGCCGGTTTGCTGGTAGATTGCAGTGTGAAGCAAATTAATGTTAAAGGAATGACTGTTTTAGCCGCGGCTCAGAAGATAGTTGAACCATGGCCACAAATTAAAAAGGTGATATTAAAGGCGGAAAAAAATCCAGTTCTGGACAAAGTAGACATTGAACCTGGGGAAACTGCATGGCAGGCATTGAGCAAAGTTGCCTATAAGGCAGGCCTGCATGTGTGGCTGGAACCAGATGGTACGTTGGTAATTGGCGGTGCTGATTACGCTAGTCCGCCTGTGGCAACTCTTTGTCATAGTAAGTATGATCGCAGACGTAATATTCAAAGTATTCATATCGAATATAGTACTGAGAATCGTTACTCGGAAGTTACCTTTCTTGGCCAGAGCCACACCCGTTATGCCAATTCATCAAAGCATGATTTGAAATGGGTATATAAAGACGAAACAATGCTTTTGTACAAACCGAAAACAGTCGTAATCGGTGATGCAGAAAATCTGGAACAATTGAAGGTGCAGGCAAAAAAAATGCTTTCTGACTGGCGTCTGGAAGGTTTCACTTTAACCATTACGGTTGCAGATCATAAAACTCAGGATGGTGTCTTATGGCAACCTGGTCAACGAGTGCATGTCATTGATGAAGATCAGCAAATTGATGCTATTTTTTTTCTGATGGGACGCCGGTTTTTACTGAGTCGAAGTGGTGGCACGCTGACTGAACTGCGCTTGAAGGAGGATGGAATATGGACGCCGGATGCTTATGTTAAAAAATCGGCAGCAGCACGATCCCGCAAAGGTAAACGGAAAGGTGTGACTAACCGGCAGAATAAATAGGCAAAAATTTAACAAAGTATATATTTAATTACAATATATTTTAATTAATTGGAGAGTCAGATGAGTTATGTTGCGAAGTTGGTAAATAAAACCAGAACGACAATTAATAATACTACCAGCTCAGTCCGGCAGGCTTTCCGTGGCCGGTTGACACGGGTAAACGCCTCTCAGCCGATTCAATCTGCTCAGATAGCCGCTCTGGCCGATGAATTTCTACAGGATGTTGAGCAGATACAGCAATTTGGTTTCACCAGCAATCCGCCCGTAGGTTCGGAAGCTATTGTTTTGCCATTAAGTGGTCAGACCAGTCATGGAATTATTATTGCCACTGAACACGGTGAATATCGTATTAAAGCACTGGCAGCCGGTGAAGTAGCTGTTTATAACCAATCTGGTGCTTCGATTACCTTAAAAAATGGCAAACTGATTGAAATTGATTGTGAAACTTTAAATATAAAAGCACCGTCAGGAGTAAAAATCGAGGCTGCAGCTGGTATTAATATCGATGCTCAGTCTGGCGTAAATATCAGTGCTCAAAATGTTAATTGTTCACAGGAAATCACAGCTGCAGGCCAAATTAATGGTAATGGCGGCATGAATATTAAGGGCGGGCAGGGGGCGATATTTTCAGGCAATATTGTTCAGACTAATGGCAGCTATACCACTGTTGGCGATGTTAAAGCCAAAGGCATCAGTCTGGCAGACCATGATCACAGTGTCAGCGTAGGCAAGCCTGTTTGATAGCTGTTGAAGTACTTCAGTTTCAGATAAATATTGTTATTTTTATAAACTACAGAAATAACACAACGGGATAGTTTATGGACAGAGAAATTGATACCAGAACAGGTGATTATACCGGACAAATCATAAATCATTTACAAAATGCAGTTTATTTGCGTCTGATAACACCGCTGGGTAGCTATTGGGCGGATAAAAAGCTGGGTTCACTGTTGTATACGCTTGAGCGGGAAAAAGATTTGCAATCAGTTAGTTTGCTAGCCAAACAGTATGCGCAACAAGCGTTACAGCCAATTATTGATGATGGGCGTGCGGCAGATATTTCTGTTGCCACCATGCAAGCACATAATGGCATACTGAATCTGAATATACAGGTAACGCAATTAACTGGAGAAAAATTTATATTTGAATGTCCGGTTAAAGTAATTTAAAAAATAATTAAATGGATTTTGAAAATGCATAATATTCCAACATTTGAGGAAATACGTCAGGCTATTTTACGTGATATGGTTTCATTAAATCCCGAAGCTGATATTTCTTCAGATAGTGATAATTTTATCCGGGCGAGCAGTCTGGCCAGTTGTGCCACGGGACAATATGCCCATCAGGCATGGATATTAAGACAATTTTTTCCAGATACTGCAGATACAGAATTTTTAGAAAGGCATTGTAATCTGCGTGGCATACGCCGCAAGAATGCTACTTCAGCCAATGGAACAGCCATTGCGCATGGTATTGAAGGATCATTAATAAAAGCAAAACTACAAATTAAATGTGGTGAGTATTCATATGCGGTTCAGCAAGAGGCTGTAATCGGTAAGGAGGGTACTGCTGTTTTATCCATACAGGCGGATGAAGCTGGTTCTGCATCAAATCAGCATAATAAAGCAGCTCAATTTATGGCTGCACCGATAGGCGTATCCAGTGATGTCGAAATCGTACATACAACCGGTGGCACTGATGTTGAAAGCGATACTTCGTTATTGAACCGTTTGCTGGATTTATTGCGTCGCCCACCTGCCGGAGGCAATAAATATGATTATCGGGCTTGGGCATTGAGTGTGGACGGTGTTACCAGCGCATATGTATACCCATTACGCCGTGGGCTTGGAACGGTAGATATTGTTATTACCAGCAATAATAATTTACCCAGTGATGAGATAGTCAGCAAAGTACAGGCTTACATTGATTCAGTGCGACCGGTAACAGCTAAAAATAGCTTTGTTATTAAACCAGATGTCACCAGAGTTGATATTAAAGTAAAGGTGCGTTTGTCCGATGGGAACCTTGAAAGGGCGACAGCGGACATCAGACAGGCCTTGCAGGAGCATTTCAGTGCCTTAAAGCCTGGTGATAGCGTGATTGCATCTCAATTGGAAGCCGTAATCAGTGATGTATCTGGCGTTATCGATCGCAAAATGACTCATCCGGCAGCCAATCTGATAGCTGATACAAAAGAAAAGATTGAGTGGTTTATGCTGGGTACGGTGGATGTGAGTATGCTATGAGTTACATCAATACGTTACTGGGATTATTACCACCGGTCGCCTACAACCGCACCGCTCCGGCGGTAAGAAATGCCGCCATAATTGATGGCAATTGTCTGGATGAAATACAGAATGCTGCCCGTCGTAAACTGGGCGTTATTGACCCACGCACTTCGGGAAATTATATCGCCCGCTGGGAGGAGCTGCTCAATTTGGATAGCTCCGGTAAAAATGGCCAGCAAAGAATACTGGCAGTGATCACTAAAATTAATGAAACCGGTGGCTTGAGTATTCCTTATTTTATGCAGATGGCTGCCTCAATTGGCTACGACATCACCATAACAGAACCACAGCCATTCCGCGCTGGTGTTAACCGCGCAGGTGATAGGTTAGCGCGTGAAGATATTATGTGGGTGTGGTGGGTAAACATCAGGAATGCTGATAGTCGCGCAACCCGCTTTCGTGCCGGAATGTCAACAGCCGGCGACAGATTGACAGCATATGGTGATGTAATTATTGAAAGTGTATTAAAAGAGCTGAAACCAGCATTTACTGATATACGATTTACTTATAAGGACAAATAAAAATGTATCCAATTGATACGCAAGATGGACTATTCCATGATGGTAACGGTATAAATGAACTGGGCACTGTATTGCCAGCCAGCTGGCTGAATCAGGTACAGGCTGAATTGATTGCCATTCTGGCTGCAGCTGGCATCAAGCCGGAAAAAGCCACACAGAATCAGGTAATAACAGCAATCAAAATGTTAATAGCATCAAGTACGCCAGCAGCCGCAACTGCCGATGTTGCCGGCGTAACCAAGATAATTGACACGCTGAATTCTAATGACAAACTTTCAGCATTATCTGCACGACAGGGTAAAGCACTGAATGACAGCAAGTTGGATAAGAATGGTAATGCAGCAACCGCTACAAGATTGCAAACAGCACGAACTATCAATGGCGTGCCTTTCGATGGTACTCAGGATATTAATGTTATACCTGCTGGTACAATAATGTACTTCGCCCGAGAATGGGCGCCAACAGGCTGGTTAAAAGCTAACGGTGCCGCTGTTTCACGTACAACGTACGCGGGTTTATTTGCTGTGCTTAACACATATCATGGTGCAGGAGATGGTAAAACTACATTTAATTTACCGGATTTACGTGGTGAGTTTATACGTTGCTGGGATGATGGAAGAGGTGCTGATTCGGGAAGGACGCTCGGCTTGTTTCAGAGAGATGCAATCAGAAATATTACTGGTCGCATAAATGTAGTTCATAGGGGTGGAGGTGATAATCCGGTACAAAAAGGGGCCTTGTATTATTCATCTTATTTCAATGCAAAAGTAGCAGCCGGTGGTGATGATGAATGGGGAGCAGTAATGAACATAGATGCTAGTCGTGTGGTTCCTACTTCTACAGAAAATCGACCACGCAATATTGCATTACTAGCCTGTATAAAAGTTTAAGGAATAAAAAATGGAAATCTATGCACAAACTATTCCTGTATGCCAACTAGATGAAAACAACTATTTTGTTGGTATGACTGTTGCGGATTTGGATCCTCTGGAAAATAATGGTCATTATCTGATTCCCAGACTATGCATTCAGACCGAAGAACCACAGCCTAAAAAAGGTTATATAGCGCAGTGGACAGGTGATAATTGGCAATATATCGAAGATCATCGGGGCGAAACGGTGTATAGTAAGGAAACCGGCGAAGTGGTCGCAATTGAGGAACCAGGCGTATTGCCCGCAACTGTTACCACCACGCCTTGTCCCGATATTTATCATCAGTGGTCAGAGAAGGCCAATAGCTGGGTAGAAAAAGCTGATGCTGCACAGTTACGTTTGCAGAATAAACGTAACACAGCTGGAATTTTATCTCGTATGCAGATGCTTTCCCAGCTGGAAATCAGTTTGGGTAAAAATAAGGAAGCTCTGGTTGAAGCAGCTGAAAATGCATTGTCTGGTGTAGAATTAATCAAGATTCGCAATTACATTTTGGAAACACAAAACTTTTCGTTAGATAATGATAATTGGTGGGCATTCTTAACTGATGTTTTGCATCTGGATGAAAAGCAAATATTTAATTTTTGGAATGAGGCTATTCATATTTAACTGATTGCAAAATACTATTTAAGTAATTGTATGCAATTCTTGGTTGCCAGATAAAAAGCGGCTTTCTTATTTACCTTTATTTCTATGTACTAATTAACTTTATATTTTTATCAGCAAGTGTCCGATTGCAGGCTAGCTTATACTCTGCAATCGGTAATTTGTATTCCTGAGTTTAATTCAATGGCAGATTATTGTTAATCTGCATCACTTATTAGGCTGTAATTTGTTTTCAGCTGAAATCAACCATATTTAATTTATCGAAAGCAAATAACCGAGATAGATTAAATTATCATTTTATATAAATGCTCTATTGCAAGCTGCAATAGCAGTTTTTTATTTGTCATATATACTTGAATTGTTATTATATTGATTCATTGCTATCAACGACGTGCCAGTACTGCCGTCGATAAATAATCTTTAATACCGCTGGCAATGGAAGTGGCCATTTTCTGGCGGAAATCACTACTTGATAATAATCGTTCTTCAATCGGATTGGAAATAAAAGCGGTTTCAACCAGTATGGATGGGACATCCGGTGCTTTCAGAACGGCGAAATTAGCCTGATCGACACTGCCTTTATGCAGATTATTAATTTTACTTAATTGATTTAAAACATCTCTGCCTAGTTTCAGGCTATCGTTAATGGTTGCTGTCTGGGTAAGGTCAAACAGGGTGTTGTTGACATTTTTATCGGTAGAGTAACTTACGCCGCCAATTGAATCGGCCGCGTTCTGGGTCTGTGCCAGATATTTGGCTGCTGCACTGGTGGCACCTTTGGGATTAAGGGCGTATACGCCTGTACCTTTGGCCGATGGATTGGTAAATGCATCAGCATGGATGGAAACGAATACATCGGCTCTGAGTTTACGTGCTTTGGCTACCCGAACGCCAAGCGGTATAAATATATCTTCGTTCCGAGTCATGTAAGTTTTGTAGCCATAGGAGTCCAGTATTTTTTTTACTTCACGTCCAATAGCCAGTACTACATCTTTTTCATGCAGGCCGGATGGACCTGTGGCACCGGGGTCTTCACCGCCATGTCCCGGATCAATCATGATAACTGGCTGGCGGCTGAGTTTATTTGGCATACCTGATATCGGTGGCCGGTTAGTGACAGGTGGTTTGTTTTCAGGTGTTTTTTGTACAGGAGGCGTGGATGCGGTGGCTTGAGGGCCGGTGGTGCCGTCGCTGTTGACTTTGCCGTGGCTATAGTCTTGTAAGAGTGCCATTAATGGGTCGTTTTTTTCCTCTTCCATGGCTACGGTGGCGGTAGGATATAAATCCACTACCAGACGGTTTTTGAAATTGGCTACCGGAGCAAGTGAAAATACCTGCGGATTAACGGTAGTTTTTAAATCCATCACGATACGTATGGTTTCAGGATTGAATTGCCCGATGCGGATACTGGCAATATACGGATCCATTGGGATGACTTTGCTGCTCAGTTGGCGCAAAGCTTGATTGGTGACTGAGCCTTGAATGTCAATAACCAATCTGTCGGGATTTTTTAGCTGAAAATATTTAAACTGAATTGGTGTTGTGGATTCTAAAGTCATTCTGGTATAGGCTGTGGCCGGCCAGATACGCGAAGCCACGATGTCTGCGCCAGCATTGGCGGCGCGCGCAAACGGGGTAAGGCTGATTAATAGTGTGCCGGTAGAAGCAATTAATAATTTTCGGCGGCTGATATGGTTAGGCATGGTTTATTCTGTAATCTTATCTAGTATGTGTGTGCCATTGGCTGTAGTGGCACTCATCTGGATTGTGCGGCTACTGCCATGAGAAGTGATATTCAGTATTATGTCAGCCGGCGGCGCTAGGTCTCCACCTAGTTGCGGCCATTCAATCAGGATAATGCTATCTGAGTTGATGAGTTCATCCAGTCCTGCATCCAGCCATTCTTCAGGGCTTTGAAAGCGGTATAAGTCAAAGTGATGTAGTTGAAATCCGTTAAAAGGATAGATTTCAACTATATTGTATGTGGGACTTTTAACTGCACCATGATAGCCTAGGGCATTTAGTAAGCCACGGGTAAAGGTTGTTTTCCCCGCGCCTAAATCACCTACTAACCAGATGATTAAAGGCGGGCTGATATACTGGGCAAAAAGAGCACCCAGATTCAGGGTATCATTTTCGCTGGCCAGAACTAGTTCACGGATTTGAGATGCAGACATGGTATGTTTAATTAACAAAACGGGTTTATTATGCGATAAAGTTTGTAAGAGTGAAAGTAGTAAAGTTGTGCCGGCAGACCAAGTGATCTGGCAAAAGCCGCTTTTAAGCCTGTACGGCCGGATTTGTACTATGAGTATAATTTTGGGTCAATGTTATAATTGCGATGATGACTGGCCTATTATTGATTCGGTGCGCGGTGTGCTGAATTGTCATGGCTACAGATGAAGAGACAAATGACTGCAATACAACAACGCCCAATAGGTGTATTTGATTCCGGAGTTGGTGGCCTGACTGTAGTAAGGGCTTTGATGGAACGGCTGCCTAATGAAAATATTATTTATTTTGGAGATACGGCACGGGTTCCGTATGGGGTGAAGTCCAGACATACGATTGAGGTTTATACTGAGCAGATTGTGTCGTTTCTGCTGGAACATGATGTTAAGGCTCTGGTTGTGGCCTGTAATACCATAGCAGCGGTGGCACGGGATAAGATACGGCAGCTGGCAGGCGGTATGCCGGTATTAGATGTGATTTCTGCTGGAGCTAAGGCTGCACTGGAAACAACACGAAATAATCACATTGGTGTGATTGCTACCAGTACTACGGTCAATAGCAATGCTTATGCGCGGGCGATTCACAAACAGAATGCACAAACCCGCGTATTTTCACAAGCCTGTCCATTGCTGGTGCCGCTGGTAGAAGAAGGCTGGCTGGATCATGAGGTGACACGATTAACAGCTAGAGAATATTTAAAGCCTATTCTGGCGGAAGATGTGGATACTCTGGTCTTGGGCTGTACTCATTACCCATTACTCAAATCTTTAATTCGGCAGGAAGCACCACAATTGAAACTTGTTGATTCGGCTATTACGACGGCAGAAGTAACGGCACTGGCATTGAAACAGCAGCAGCTTGTTAATCCGGATTATTCGGGGGCGCAATATCGTTTCTATGTGAGTGATATTCCTCTGCGCTTTCAGACAATCGGGGAGCGGTTTCTGGGACGTAGTCTTGAGCAGTTGGAAATGGTGTCTTTGGGCTAGGCTTTTGTTGACTGATGGAAGATAAGCAGTATGAAAAGAATTGTGATTCTGATTTCAGGGCGTGGCAGTAATATGCAGGCTGTGGTGCAGGCAAATATTGCGCAGGCAGAAGTGGTGGCGGTAATCAGTAATCGGGCTGATGCAGCCGGTTTACAATGGGCGGCACAGCGTGGTCTGGCAACTGAGGCAATCTGCCATCAGGATTACGCTGGTCGTGAAGCGTTTGATGCTGCTCTTATGGCGCGAATTGATGCCTATCAGCCGGATCTGGTGTTGCTTGCAGGTTTTATGCGTATTTTAACCCCTGAATTCTGCGAGCATTATGCCGGCAGGCTGATTAATATTCATCCGTCTTTATTGCCGGCATTCCCCGGACTGCATACGCATCAGCGGGCACTGGACAGTGGCTGTAGGGTGGCTGGATGTACTATTCATTTTGTGACGGCTCAATTAGATTGCGGCCCGATTATTGCTCAGGGGGTTGTACCTGTTGTGAATGGTGATACAGCCGATACTCTGGCACAACGGGTTTTGTGCGTTGAGCATGAATTATTGCCTCAGGTAGTGGCTGATTTTGTTGCTGGCAATCTGGTTGTAGAGGGTAATCGAGTAAATAATCTGTCTATAGTCAATGAGAATGGTTCGGTCTGTCTGAAAAATTAGTATGCTATGAGAGAAGTATGAAAATAAAATTTTCGCCGGGTGTGTTGCTGACATGGATAAGTTTACTGTTATTACCGGTAGTAGTACGGGCAGCCGATTTGCCACAACAGGCACAATTACAGTTTGTAGACAGTTATGGTTTGCCGGTAAGTATGGATTTTGTACAGAAAGGTAACCAGTACCGGATTAATACTCAAATTAATGTGATTTTTTACCAAATGCAGTTTGTTTCTGCGGGCACGGTAAACGGTTCTGGTCTGAATCCGCTTTCCTATGTGGATAGCCGCTTTGGTAAGCCTTATGCACAGGCGCACTTTACTGAGCAGGGGGTTGATTATGGCAAGATTTCTGAGGCTGGTAAGCATATGGTGGTAAACGGGCCGGTATACGATATGTTTGCACTGGGCTGGCAATTGGGCTTTAATCACGGAAATTTGCCCGCAAATACCTATTTGACTAATGGTAAAAAAGTTTATCCGCTGGATACGGTTCGTAGCCTCGGCAATACTCAGCTGGTGATTAATGGCCAGCAAATCGATATCAGCCAGTACAGTATCAGTCGTGGTGATGATGTGGTGGAATATGCTTTTGCACCGCAGTTTGGGAATGTTCCGGTACGGATTAGCTATATGGATAATGGTAAGGTTTATACCTTGCAGCTGAAAGGCGGCCAGATTGATGGGAAGGCTATTTAAGTAATTATGATAAATGCACAACAACTTGATTTGACAGCTGCTGCTCTGGCTCAGGTGTTAACGTTCAGACAGCCGGCAGATGTTGTGTTGTCGGCTTTCTTCCGGCGCCAGCGCAAGCTGGGTGTGCGTGACCGGCAGGAAATTGCAGAAACCGTATTTGCGACCATTCGTCACTTGCAGAAAATCCAGAAGATGTTGCAAAGACCGCATAACAAACCGCGTCGTGCAGCTTTGGCGGCACTGGTTTTAGGACGCGGTTTAAGTATTCATGCTGTAGAAAGTCTGTGTGATGCGGAAGAGAAGCAGTGGCTGGTTGAATTAAAGGAGCATAAATCTGATTTTGCTGCTACGCTGGCAACTGCTGCCGAGCTGCCTGAATGGATGACTGACTGTTTGCAGCAGCAGGGCTGGGATGAGAATCAGATTATTGCTTTTGGTCGCAGTGTGATGCAGGCAGCACCGCTGGATGTGCGGGTCAATACTTTGAAAGGTAAGCGTGATAAGATTCTGGCTGTGTTGCAGGCAGAAGGCTTGCGCGCAGAAGCTACTCCTTATTCACCTTGGGGAATCCGGTTATATGATAAGCCGGCATTAAACCGACATCCGCTGTTTCTGGACGGAGTGCTGGAAGTACAAGATGAGGGCAGTCAGTTGCTGGCACTGTTAACAGGTGTAAAACGCGGGCAGATTGCTGTTGACTTCTGTGCGGGTGCAGGCGGTAAAACGCTGGCAATGGGCGCGATGATGGCTGGCTGTGGACGCCTGTATGCGTTGGATGTGGCGGAAAAACGTCTGGCTAATCTGAAGCCGCGGATGGTACGTGCAGGTTTGACTAATATTCATCCGCAGCGCATAGATAATGAGCACGATGCCCGTATTGCTCGTTTAAAAGGTAAAGCGGATTGTGTGCTGGTGGATGCGCCTTGTTCCGGGCTAGGTACTTTGCGCCGCAATCCTGATTTAAAATATCGCCAGAGTGGTGACAATGTTGAGGCATTGCAGCAGCAACAGCGGTCGATTTTGCAGGCAGCTTCTGCGTTGGTACGCTCGGGTGGCAGACTGATATATGCTACATGTAGTATTCTGGAGGCTGAAAATCAGCAGCAATTAAATGATTTTCTGGCCGCCAACACAGGCTGGCATATTGAACCGG
Source organism: Snodgrassella sp. (assembly GCF_024103505.1). Lineage (NCBI taxonomy): Bacteria > Pseudomonadati > Pseudomonadota > Betaproteobacteria > Neisseriales > Neisseriaceae > Snodgrassella > Snodgrassella sp. The sequence goes on along the minus strand of NZ_JAGGIJ010000005.1, from coordinate 51,893 downwards.
TACAGACTTTGCTGAAGAGTCATGCTTTGCCAGCCATGCAGGGTGATTATTTGCAGTTGAATACCAGTGAACATCATACAGACGGCTTTTTTGCTGCTGTGCTAACACGCATTAAGTAAATGAAATAAGGAATGTACATGAGTACTCAGGAAAGAATTAAAGCGCTTGTAACCGATCATCCGGTTGTATTGTTCATGAAAGGGACAAAACAGTTTCCACAGTGTGGTTTTTCATCTCGTGCTGTGCAGATTTTACAGGCAGCTGGCTTGAAAGATTTTTATACTGTTAATGTGCTTGAAGATGATGATATCCGTCAGGGTATCAAGGAATATGCAAACTGGCCAACCATTCCGCAGTTGTATGTAAAAGGTGAATTTGTCGGCGGTTCTGATATTATGCTGGAAATGTATGAAGCAGGTGAATTGCAGACTTTGCTGGCTTCTGTTTGACTAAATTTTATTCGGGACGTTTCCCGGTGGCTGTTTGGATTTAGGTGTTAAAGGAATTTTTTTGGAACAGGCGATGAATATTAATGTGATTGACCATCCGTTGGTGAAGCACAAACTGTCATTGATGCGGGAAGAGGATTGCAGTACTTATCGTTTCCGCACGTTGACAAAAGAGCTGGCGCGCTTAATGGCTTATGAGGCTAGTCGTGATTTTGATGTTGAGATTGTCAAAATGCAGGGCTGGTGTGGTGAGATTGATGCATTCCAGATTAAGGGCAAGACTGTTACTGTTGTGCCTATTCTGCGTGCCGGGCTTGGTATGTTGGATGGGGTGCTGGATTTAATTCCTACAGCTAAAATCAGCGTGGTAGGTTTACAGCGTGATGAAGAGACGCTGGAACCGGTACCTTATTTTGAAAAATTTGTCAGTCAGATGGATAAGCGTCCGGCGCTGATTATTGATCCTATGCTGGCAACCGGCGGTTCAATGATTGCCACCATTGACCTGCTTAAGAAAAAAGGCTGTAAAGATATTAAGGCACTGGTATTGGTTGCGGCTCCGGAAGGCGTCAAAGCTGTTAATGAAGCCCATCCCGATGTGACTATATATGCTGCAGCTTTGGATGACCATCTGGACGATAATGGTTATATTATCCCCGGGCTGGGTGATGCCGGTGACAAAATTTTCGGTACTAAACACTGGTAAGCTACAGACAGGTCTTTAAATTAATTTGTTGCTGGGCTGTAAGAAGTATACCAATTTTAAAAAACAGAATGCTCTGTGTGAGCGTTCTGTTTTTTTTATTTATCTTAAATGCGATCAATCAGGCATGTGTTATGTTGTGAACAAATCTTGTCTCAAATCTGATTGCCATTAGCGTTGTATATAACGACTTTATATATTGTTTTGGCCACTTAATATTTATTTCTAAAGTGATGGTTATTATTGATACTATCGGCTTTTAATGTCTGTACACGTACATCAGCGGCAATGTGCTGGCTAAGTTTATTGATTATTAATACTGAATGTTAAACCAACGGCTAGTCCCGGCTGGTGCTCATTATTTTGCAGGCTCGAATCGGTGAGCTGAATGGTGATATGCCATTGTTCGCACAGGGTTTTAACGATGGCCAGTCCCAATCCGCTACCGCATTCGTTATTACCTAGAATGCGGTAAAACGGTTCGAATACGAGCTTTCGCTCAGCTTCCGAAATACCATGGCCATTGTCTTCTATCCATAGTGCTAACTGGTTATCTGTGGGTTGCTTGGTCTGAATACAGATCTGTCCGTGAGCGGGCGTGTATTTGATGGCATTGGCCAGAATATTCTTGAGAATGGTTTGTAAGTCATTACTGCTGATAGGCAGGTTGATATCTTCGTTAATGTCAACACTCAGAATTTGCTGTTTCTGTTCTGCCAGAGGTAATAATTCTGCAATCAGGTCGCGTAGCAGTGGCATCAAGGCGGTACTGACATTATTTGGCATAAGGTGCTGCTGGAGCTGATGTTGCGCTCTGGCCATCGATAACAACTGGGTAAGTAGTTGCTTGGTGCGAGCTATACCGGCTTTGATTTGTCCGATAAGTTTGCGTTGTTCCTGAATGCTTAAATCTGGTTCGTCAAATCGGGCTATCTGTATGGTTAGTGCAGTGATTGGTGTACGTAATTCGTGTGCTGCATGACTGATAAATTTTTTGTCATGCTCTATGGCAGCCTGTAACTGGCTGAAAAGGCGGTTTAGTGCGGTGATAAAAGGACGGATTTCAGTGGGTACGTGTCTGGTATCTAGTGGAGATAAATCGTTGGCACTGCGGGCAGTTAATTCTGTACTCATTTCCTGTGTTGCCCGGAACAAACGGCGAATCCAGATGGCGGTAAACAGCCATAAGATGGGCATGAGGATAAGAAATGGCCAGACCACACTCAGCGCGCTATCTTTGGCGATATGATTACGGTAGGCTGTGCGTTGGGCTACAACTATGCGTTCGCGTTCACGGGTGAGAATGTAGACGCGCCAATGACGGGCTACGGTTGTAAAATTGTGAAAGCCATCCTGTAATTGTTGCAAGTTCTTTACTGCGTTGTCATCACCCATCAGTATATTGAGATAGGGCGAGTCAAGAGTTTGTGCCAGTATGCGCGGTTTGGGCAGTGTTCTGGCGCTTTCGGGAAAGTTGAGGTCTTCCTGTGTATCTCTGCGCAGTATGGCACTGCGCGGATCAAGTAAATGCGCAATCTGCTCTAATTGGGCATCCTGTAAATCCTGAGTTTCCCGAAAAGCAGTCTGGTAGGCAAGAATGTCGCCAATAATGGCGATAAATGTTACCACAATGGTTAATACCAGTAATAAACGCCATTGTAGCGATGAGACTATCCGCGTCGATCCACTAGCCATCCTAGTCCTCGAACATTTTTAATGACGTTACTGCCGAGCTTTTTGCGAATTCCATGAATTACCACTTCAACGGCGTTGCTTTCCACTTCTTCATTCCAGCCATAAATTTTTTCTTCTAATTCCTGCCGTGACAATATGGTGCCCGGCTGTAGCAATAAACTGTAAAGCAGAGCATATTCTCGGGCGGACAGGCGGGTAACCAGACCATTGGCGCTCACTTCTCTGGTAGCCGGATTCAATGTGATAATACCATTGCTCAGTACTGGGCAGGCATGTCCGCTACGCCGGCGTAATAATGCCCGAATACGAGCCAGTAATTCAGATGGCGCAAATGGTTTGATTACGTAGTCGTCAGCGCCACTGTCCAGACCATTAATGCGTTCTTCCACCGTATCTCGGGCAGTAATCAGGATAACAGGTAAATCACTGTTTTTGGCACGCAGGTGACGTAGTACACTCAGGCCGTCCTGTTTGGGTACGCCGATATCCAGTAGGGCGATATCGTAGATATCTGGCTGTAATGCACTTTCTGCTGCCAGACCGTCTGTAACGCAATCGACAGCAAAACCGGCAACATGCAGCATATCGCTTAATGCCTCTGCAATCATTTTGTCGTCTTCAAGAAGTAGAATTCGCATGGGTTAACATTTTCCACATAGACTACCAATGAGCAGCCTGTCAGTAATCAGGCTGAGAGTTATCTATGATAACAAAAACCGCTTCAGGATTCCTGAAACGGTTTTTATTCAAACGTTAACCAGCTGGCTGATTAATTGGTTTCAGTAGTGGTAGTGGTTTGTTTGGTAGTAGTGCTGCTGGCAGCTGCTTTGTTAGCATGAGCTTTTTTAGCATGTACTTTTCTTACCTGTTTAACCTGAGTTTTCTTAGCAGCTGGTTTAACAACTTTAGCAGCAGGTTTAACAGAGGTGGTAGCAGTAGTAGTGTTGGTTGTAGTTGTTGCGGCAACAGGAGCGGCAAAAGAAGCAGCAGCAGTTAAACCGAAAATAGCGCTTACAACAGCAGTAGTGATTTTTTTCATGACAGATCTCCATTAAAAATTGGTTTAAGACAATAACCTTCTTGGTTCTTGTTAATGCACAGTATGGCGTTGAATACTTAGGCCAGACTTAGTAAATTATTTTTTATTGTTAAATAGTTGTAATTATATGTTAATAAGAAATTTATACGGTTAGGCTTCAATTAATTTTTATTGTTATCTTTTAGGATTTTGCTAGTAGCGGACTTTATGCTACTAAGTAAAAGATACTAAAAACACGGATACTAATTGGACAAAATAAAGACAAGCGCGCTACATAGCAAATATGTTGTAGATTACAATTTTTAAAAAGACAGGCAATAAAACATGGCTTTATCGTTTATAAATTCAACAATATAAAAAAATTTATTTGATATGCCTGAGCAGCAAAGGGTTAATTTGGATACAGGCCAAGTGGTAAAAGTAGGTTTGCTGAGCGGATAATAAAACCGGCGTATGCCTCAGATGGCGTATTCGCCGGTAATAATTTTAATGTCAGATGGTGCGTGCAATTTCGGTAAATGCTTCTGTAGCCAAACCAAGAGTATCGGCAATGATTTCGCTGTTATGTGCGGCAGAAACAAAACAGGCTTCATATGCAGATGGTGCAAGTGCTACGCCACGTGAGAGCATGGCATGGAAAAACGCTTTAAACAATATTAGATTGCTGTTCTGCATATCTGTAAAACAATTTGGCAGATCTGGGGTAAAGTAAAAGCCAAACATGCCACCGATACTGCGACTACAGAATGGAATATTAGCTTGACGGGCGATGGCAGTCAGGCCATTACTGAGTTCTTGAGTATGTGTGTTGAGATTGGTGTAGAAGTCGGGGCGCTGTATGATTTCCAGTGTTTTCATTCCGGCAGCTACGCATACTGGATTGCCGGATAATGTACCAGCCTGATAAACTGCGCCTAATGGTGAAATACAAGCCATAATATCTGCGCGACCACCGAAAGCAGCTACGGGCATGCCGCCGCCAATGACTTTGCCAATTGTGGTCAAATCTGGCTTAATGCCATGAATAGACTGTGCACCGCCTAATGCAACGCGGAAACCGGTCATCACTTCATCGTAAATCAGAACACTGCCATGCTTTTCAGTCAGTGCACGCAAAGCCTGAACAAATTCTGTTGTAGCCGGAATCATGTTCATATTGCCAGCAATTGGTTCAACAATCACACAGGCAATACTGTCGCCTTTGCTGGCAAAAGTCTGTTGCAAAGCCTCAACATCGTTATAAGGTAAAACCAGTGTATGACGGCTGAAATCTTCAGGTACACCGGCGGAACTGGGATGGCCAAAGGTTAGCAAGCCGGAACCGGCTTTAACTAGCAGGCTATCGGAATGACCATGATAACAGCCTTCGAATTTGATGATATTGTCGCGTCCGGTAAAACCTCTGGCCAGACGAATTGCGCTCATTGTGGCTTCTGTGCCGGAGCTGACCAGACGGATTTGCTCTATGCTTGGCATAATATGGCGAATTTCTTCAGCTATGCGGATTTCATTTTCTGTAGGGGCACCGAAGGACAGGCCATTTTCGGTGGCATGGCAGACTGCTTCAACTACTTCTGGATGTGCATGCCCGACAATAGCCGGCCCCCATGAACCAACATAATCGATATAGCGGTTACAGTTTTCATCCCATACATACGCACCCTGTGCCTTGTTAATGAAGCGAGGAGTGCCACCTACGCTGCCAAAAGCGCGTACTGGAGAATTCACTCCGCCCGGAATGATGGTTTTTGCTTGTTCGAAAAGTTGCTGGTTTCGATCCATGATTTGATCCTATGCTATCGCGAATGATTGGATTTAAAAGTTTAATCATACTATCGATTGCCCGATAGGGTTAATGGTCTTGAGATTTTTTTAGCTGGAAAAATGAATATCGAAGGTCATTAGCAGACTATGCCTACCGTTATTTTTATAATATGTCATAAAAATAATAGTGAATAGATTCAGTATTGTGAAAGCTGCTATAACAGGCTTGAGTGTTTGGATGCTGTCGATAAGAATAATCAAATGCTATTAGCTGGTAAATTGGCAATAATTACTAAAATTTGCTGCGTAGCATATGAATAAATTGAGGGAAAAGCGCAAGATGTTTTATCCATTGATATACCATAAGGGTATAGCTTTCTTGTGCCAGAAAACGCAATTTGGACTGGGTGGCGCTATAACGGGTGGTAGGGGTAGGAGAAACCTGAGCATTCAAACCCAGATCATGTGCCATCAAGCTAGCGCGAGCCAGATGGTAGGGATCGCTGACAATGATAAAACTATCTAAATCATTATCATCGGCAACAGCTTTCGCATTAACTAAATTCTGCCAAGTATCGCGCGAATGGTTTTCATAAATAATATCATTAGCATCAACGCCATTGCGAATTGCATAACGCCGCCCGACTGCTGCTTCAGTCATAAAACCACTTTTGGGGCTGCCACCAGTGAACAGGATTTTTTTTACAATGCCTGTACGGTAAAGATGGATGGCATGATTGATGCGTTCACGAAAAACCGGAGAAGGGCGTTTATCCCATGCAGCTGCGCCAAGTACGATCGCAGCATCAGCCTCGCAAAGTACGCGCGGATGGCTGTACTGATAAACCGTAGCAACACTAATGATATAATTGGTGCCGACAAACAGACTGCCAGCAATAATAACGCTTCGCAAACAGCGCCAGAAACCAAGATGGGTATCAGCGGTCATTTACTTTTCAAGTAGTGCTTCAATATTGGTTAAAGGGCGACCTATCGCGGCGTGTTCGCCAATTACAGCTATTGGTCGTTCAATCAGTATCGGATGTGCTGCCATGGCAGCTATCAATGTATCTTCATCAGCTTCACACAAATTCAGTTGTGTAAATAGATTATCCTTGCTGCGCATCATTTCCCGTGCTGAACTAATTGCCAGTTTTTGTTTCAGTACGCGTATTTGCGACTCAGTTAATGGCTCCGTTAAGTAAGGAATGACTTTGGTATTAACATTGCGTACCTGAAGTAAAGACAACGCAGCTCGTGATTTGGAGCAGTTTGGATTGTGATAGAGTATGACGGTATTGGCCATGATTATCTCTGAACTTCTTTCTAAAGAAATGAAAAATCTGAATTGGAAGTGTGGACGAAACTTCAAATTTTGACAAGTATTATTAATTATTCTAAATGTTAAGCGGATTTTATATTTGATGATTGTTAATTATTTGATTTCAGTTACATATTTAAGCAGTTTGATACAGAAAAGATAGGGAAACGGCACCACGTATGACTAGCGCCCAGAAATTATATATCAAATGTTTTATAATTAAGGCTATTAGAATGTAATATTCAGGTAAGGAAATGTTTCAGTCTGCTGAGCTTTTAAAAAAAATATATTTATTTAGTTTGTTGTTTTTCGGTTGCATTCGCTTACAGGCAGCAGAGTTACAGAGCTGGCCTCAAGGTAAAGCTACAGTTTTACCAACGAATAATCCGATACTTGTTATCAATGTCTGGGCAACATGGTGTGCACCTTGTCGCAAAGAAATGCCTATGTTGTCGCGCTGGTATCAGCAGCAACTGCGTTCTGGTAAAGGAACGGTTGCTGTGGTGGGGGTAGCGCTGGATAGTGAAGCTAATTTACAACGCTTTACCCGTCAGGTATCTGTACGCTATCCACTGTTTCGGTATACCGGTACGGATAGCCGTGCCTGGATGAGGCGGTTAGGCAATGAGATTGGTGGTATACCATATACACAGGTGCAGGCATCTAAGTGCGGGTTTAGGCAAGCGTTACTGGGTACACTTACCGAGGCTAAACTTAATCAGGCAATTGCAGCTGCGAAGCGACGATGTGCTGAACGTAAAGTGCGCTTATAAATTCTCTTGCAGATTTGGGTTATAAACGGTTGTTTGTTTAGCTGCTGAATCGATTAGCTTGGAAAAGTTTTTTTGTTATTCCTAACACTAAAACGTAATGATCATATTATTCAGATCTTTGGGTGTTTTAACTATTATTTTGAAATATTCTAAATTGTTTCAAATTTTATGAACTAGTCAATTATTCAGATAGACATCTGAAGTAACTTTCTTCATCACAATTATTTGTAGAGTCAGCTTGATAGAAATATTTATAATAGATTGAACATGAATTTCGGTTGGTGAGTATATAAACCGGTTATTGTGGAAACGATAAATATTTTGTATGACCGTTATTTTACAGCCAGTATCTGAGCCTAGATATTCAATGCAATTTTTTTGACTGCTAGCAGTACGTGTTTGTGGATTGAAAGTAATATTAGAACCGGACAATGGCAAGTTTATAAATTTATTCTTTTTGTTATCATATATATAATAAGCATATGTATTGTTTGAAAATAGCCAATCGGGTGATCCGCTTTTAAGTCTAGAAAAATCTTCTATATCATCAAAATTATAATCACCAGCGGAAATACTATTGAATAATTAAGTAAATTACCAGATAAGTTCATTTCTGAATTCAGCTTTATTGTCAAAAAGCTTGAGTTCTTTTATTTTATTTAAATGCTGATGATGTTTGTTATTTGTTCTGTCATTAGTCAAATAAGCTGTAAGGACTTTGTTGTTTATTTTTCATCATCTGAATCCAGCTTTATATTATTAGTTTTTAAATAATTGCACGAACCTGTTTTAGAGCAGTTGCTTTCACGGAAAAACCACTCGTTTTCTTTGTTAAAAAAGATCCAGTGCAACAGGTGGTGTATTATCACCGGATAGATAAAACGATGCTATATTGGGATCTAAAGCATCATCTATATAAAGTTGTATTTTTTTATTATTAAATATTCCTTGATAAATATGAATGTTTGCTAATGAATAAAATGATATAGATATAAATATTAACAGCTGCAAGAATTTCATAATTATTGGTTTTATGTAAGTAATATATTTATTGAGCAATGGTATGCGCGATAATTCAATGCGAACCACTTGAGTGCATTTATCATATTACAATATAAATCGTTTTTCTTCTGGTTGCACATTTAAGCGCCTTTCTATGTGGTGCGGATTGTTGAAGATAGCTAATATTCGCAACCAGTGTTGCCAGACATGGCTTGCAGTTTACTGCTATGCTGCTGATTACCCACCTTTACTATTTAAATAGTGGTCTGGATTAGGCGGTAATCCGATTATTGAGTCAAAGGAAAGTGATCAAGGTTTTTGGATTGAATAAGATATTTGATTCTTGTTAAATATTAATAATGTATATCTTTTATTGATTTGTTTGTACCAATAAAATTGCTAATTGCTGTTGGTTATAACAAATATATGACATGACAATAAAAAAAATAAACTTTTTGTTCTGCTGTCTGTGCCTGTTGCTATCAATAGAAACACAGGCGGTGATTGTCAATGATGTGACAGGTATGACGCCGGTACAGGTGGCTGCTGTTGTGCAACCGGAATCTACCCAACAGGTCGCCGAACTAATTAAACAAACTTCTGGTTCAATCAGTATCGCTGGAGGTAAATACAGTATGGGTGGGCAAACAGCTATACAGGGTGCGCTCCAGATTGATACGCAAAAACTTAATCATGTGATTGCTTTTAATCCTGAACAAAAGCTTTTAACCATTGAAGCCGGTGCAAGCTGGTGTCAAGTACAGGAATTGATTGATCCTTATGGCTTATCAGTAAAAATCATGCAAAGCTATGCTGATTTCAGTATTGGTGGTTCTTTAAGCGTTAATGTGCATGGCCGCTATTTTGGTGAAGGACCAATTATTCTGTCTGTGGAAGAGTTCAAAATTGTGCTTGCTCATGGCTCGGTAGTAGTAGCTAGTCCGACGTAAGAAAATCAGGATATATTTTATGCTGCTATTGGCGGTTATGGAGGCTTGGGCGTGATTACAGAAGTGACTTTGCGTCTTGCTGATAATGTTAAAGTTAAACGTGTTAATGAGGTTATGCCAATTTCAGAATACTACCGGTACTTTTCTCAGCATATTCGTTCGGATAAGACCGCAATATTTCACAATGCAATAATATACCCCCCCTGATTTCAAAAAAGTCCGTTCGGTTACATTTGAACAGACACAAGAACCAGTGACTATTGCCAGCAGATTACGACCGCTGGTTAAACCCACTTTCTGGCAAAAACAAAAGCCGAAAATTATAGCTTCATCTGCTTTCGGCAAAGAGTTGCGCAAATTGCATGATTATGTCGATTATGCACGGCGACCAGTGATGTGGCGTAATTATGAAGCCAGTTTTAATGTAGCCAACTTAAAACCTATTGCTTATGAAAATAAAAGTTTTGTTCTGGAAGAGTTTTTTATACCGGTAGAGCGGTTTGATAATTTTTATCCGGAATTGATTGCTATTTTGAAAAAACATCGGGTTAATGTTATGAATATTTCTGTTCGTCATGCGAATCGGGACAGTGGTTCACTGCTGGCTTGGGCGAGAACTGAGGTATTTGCTTTTGTTATTTATTATCAGCAGTCTACTGATGAGCGCAGTAAAGAGCAAGTGGGAGTCTGGACTCGAGAATTAATCGATGCAGTACTAGCAAACGGTGGCAGTTATTTCTTGCCTTATCAATTGCATGCAACTTCTGAGCAATTTCAGCAGGCATATCCGCAAGCAGCACAGTTTTTTAAGCTTAAGGCACGAATAGACCCGGAGAATAAATTCAGTAATATGTTGCTGGAGCGATATCGACCTGAAACAGTACAGTAGTTAAGGTCGAAATTTCATCTTATATTGAAAAAATAATTTGTTAATGGCTTTGTCGTAGACAATACGATTTTTTTTAAGGCTGAACAGAAAACCGGTATAACAGATTGCTGCTATACCGGTAGAAAGGCAAATCAGATAAATCAGCCGTAACGGCGTTGAAATTCACGCATGAAATTTACCAGTGCTTCGACACCCTGAATAGGCATGGCATTGTAAATGCTAGCACGCATTCCACCAATCGATTTATAGCCTTGGAGTGCACATAATCCATGAGCATTAGCCTGCTGCACAAACATTTTGTCCAGTTCTTTTTCTGGGGTATGGAAAATGACATTCATATGTGAACGGGCTTGCTGTTTCACATGATTGATATAAAAGCCATTGCTGCTATCTATAGCAGAATACAGGGTTTCTGCTTTCATGGTATTGAGTGCCTGCATTTGTTCCACTCCGCCATGAGCCTGTAGCCAGCGGAAAACCAGACCGGAAATATAAATCGGATAGGTAGCGGGAGTGTTATACATTCCTTGACGGCTGATATGACTTTGATAATTCCATACATCAGGTATTCGGTCGGAGCAGCGTTCCAGTAAATCTTCGCGAATTATAACGATGGTTGCTCCAGAGGGGCCGATATTTTTCTGAGCACCGGCATAGATAACACCAAAATCGGCAACATTAATCGGTCGTGAAAGAATTTCACTCGACATATCACATACTATCGGTGGCATTCCGTCTGGTTTAGGAATATTGCGGTATTGCAGACCATGTACAGTTTCATTAATGCAATAGTGGACAAAGGCTGAATTTGGGTCAACGTCCCAGTTTTCGGGAGCGGGCACGTCGGTGTAGTTATATAAATCACCACCATGTGCTGCTAAATGTATCTGCGCATTGGAAAGTTTGCCCATCTGGCTGTGTGCAATTCGACTCCAGTTGCCGGAAACCACTGAATCAACTCGTTTAAAGCCATTGGCCAGATTCATGACTACCATGTTAAATTGAGCGCTTGCTCCGCCCTGCATAAACAATATTTTATAATTGTCCGGAATATGCAGCAGTTGACGCAAATCCTGTTCGGCATGGTACAGAATACTGATGAAAGCATCTGAGCGGTGGCTCATGGTCATGACTGAGCTACCGATACCGTTATAATCCAGCATTTCAGCCTGAGCTGTTTGTAATACGGCCTCTGGCAATATTGCAGGACCGGCAGAAAAATTGTATTTGTTCAGTGTTATCATGAATAAATTTATACCTGTTGCTAAGGTGCGCGGTTAATGGAATCGGTATGCTATCGGCCGGTTATATACTGGTATCCCGCTAACCGCAAAATCAGATACTACTTTAAGGTGCTGAAATTCTAGTTGTTTGCCAAATGAAACGCAAATAAAAAACCATTTTGCATGTAAAGAGGTAAAAGTATGGTTTTTTCAGCCTGTCAGCGCGATAGACATAGTTTTAAACCCTTTTTTTTAGCATTTGAACAGGTAATTTTTCTATAAATTACAGGATTTATCCCGATGCAGAGTCTATGTGTTGTCTACTTTAGCCTTCACTGCTTTTATTCAGTAAGATAATTTTTGTAGCTCCAAGCTGTTTTAGTTTCTGTACTGCGTCTTCCCAGACTTCTGGTAGCATGGCGCAGTCTTTACCCCAGGCTTTCAAACCAAATTCCAGCCGGTATTGATGTATTTGTTCATTAGCTGGTAAATCCTCACGGATGGTGGGTAAGCTGAAAGTTTTGATACCCGGCCAGTTTTGTTCAATCTGTTCCATCAGTGGCACAATTCGCGATTCAGGTATGCCGTCAACTAATGCGGCTTTAGTGTCCAGTTTATGCTGAAAAAAGTTCTGCCGGTAATATTGGTCTAATACCCACTGAGCCATTGGATGTGCCATTTTGGGGAAGCCGGGTAAAAAGTAATGTTCTTGGATTGAAAAACCGGCGATGTTGTTAAATGGATTCGGAATCAGTGCTGCTCCTAGAGGAAAATCGGCCATTTTTGCCCGTTGTAAATGAGCAGGACTGTCTAGTTTGTCGCCATGTTCTGCTGAGATAACTTCAATCGTTTTCAAGGCTTCGGGGTGAGGTACTAATGGGAGGTTTAAAGCATCAGCACAGGCCTGACGAGTGTGATCGTCTGGTGTGGCTCCTATCCCGCCAGTGACAAAAACAGGTATTTTTTCTTTAAATGACTGCACTAACTGTCGGCTGATGATCGCGCGGTCATCAGGTAAATACTGTGCCCAGGCCATGTATAGACCATGCTGCTGAAGTAATTGTCTGAAAAAAACAAAATGACTGTCCTGACGCGAACCATTTACAATTTCATCGCCGACAATGATGATGCCGATTTGCATACTGATTCTCCTAAATTTGCGGTGGTTGTTGCATAATAGCTAATCTTCCATTTATATAAAACATGATAGTTGTTTTATGCGTAGATTTATTTTAATGTGCAAGTGTTGCGTCGTTAAAGCAAGGATATAATTATGAGTATTAAAAAAATGGTGGTAACTGCCCTGATTGCCGGTGGTCTTGCTGCCTGTGCACATACATCTAACCATAAAGTTAATATGCGTACTGCCAGTGTGCAGCAATTAGGTGCTTATGACTGGCAGCTGGTAGAAGCTGCTGACCGGCATGGCCGGCCATTAGCCAATTTTAAGTCGAATTCAGCCTTAAAGCTGAGTTTTACTGGCCAGCAACTGAATGTTTCCGGTGGTTGTAATAATATTGGTTCTGCTTACCAGTTAAGCGGACAGGATATGCAGATTCGGGCACCAATGAGTACTATGAAAGCCTGTGCTCCTGATGTAATGGCACAGGATACTGCACTGATTGCTTTTATGAATGACCAGCAATTGCATGCCGGATTGCTTAATACAGAAAATGCCCAGAATGCACAGCCACAGTTGTGGATAGAAAACCGGCGCGGTGAACATCTGCTCTGGCGTGGTGTGCCTACTGCTACTGCTCAGTATGGTCAACCTACGGTGGTATTCTGGGAAATAAATCCGAAAACACAAACCTGTCAGACGGATAATGGCGCAGTTCAATGCCTTAAAGTTCGTGAAGTTTCTTATAATGATCAGGGTGTGAAGGTTAAAACCGGTGTATGGCGTAATTTCTCCGGTACGATTGACGGCTGGCAGTTCAATCCGGCAGAAAGTCAGGTATTACGTTTGAACGTGTATGAGGTAAAACCGGCTGGTGCTACAGATGATGCCACTGCCACTGAGTATGTTTACAAATTAGATCAGATAATTGAACGCTCAGATGTGAATTCGTCCAAACATAAGCATAAATAAAATTTACCTGATAAGGACTTAAATAAAAAGGCAATGATATTTTCATTGCCTTTTTATTTAATCAGCTATTTATTGATAAATGTCATGCTGAGTTTCTGGGAATTTAATGATACAGATACAGTTCTGGCTGGCCATCTGCATTATTCAGTATTAGTGTCTGTTTACCTTTATGCTGGTTAAATTTGCCACTACGGCTGATAGATTTACTCAGACCATCTCTGCTAACCTGATTCTGATATGTAAAATTTTGATTCGGGTCAAGACGGAAAGATGTAGTTTCACTGTATTGATGACAATCTGGCAGTTTACAGTTGTTAAACCGCCCAATCTGATTATTATCCTCAAAAAACGAAGCAGTTAATTTGTCGATTTCTTTTTCAATTTGTTGTTGCTGATTGTACAGCCGAACGATGATTCTTTCGGCATCATCAAACCCATCATTGTCTGCCGAATGCTGATTGCTGGCCGCCATTGCGGAATTGGTCAGTGTTAATGTAGTTGATATTAACAAGATAAATTTCAGCATATCCATATGTCTGCTCTTTATTTTCTGGTGAGAAATTTAATTGCTTTCTTGAAACAACACGTTTGAATATAGCTTTTTTCGTAAGGCTGCACCAACTGTTATAACTTGAAGAGTAGTTGCAAATTCATCAAGGTAAATGCTTTGCTGAAATGATGCACTTTCTTCTAGCTATATGTTCTCAGGTAGAATGCATGTGTGCAGATTTAATAGGGATTGCATTCTGTTTGCTGATTATCATCGCATAAAAACATACCCTCTATACTGTCATAAACAACCAGTCTAGTTGCACCACTATTGGCGGCTGTTGGTGTGGCCATCAGACGATAGCTGCTGGAATTGTAGGTACCAGAGAGGGTAAAATATGTTGTACTTTTACTTTGCTCAAGCATCTGATCCGTATAACCATTAAATGTTTTGTTTTTAGCGTAAAATCGCTCCAGCTTGCTGCCGTTTTGTACTAGATCAGCACGAGCACCTTGCTCCCGAGCTTTAATGATAAAGTGATTGTAGGTTGGATAGGCAATGGCGGCTAATATGGCAATAATGGTGACGGTAATCATCATATCTATGAGCGTAAAGCCCTGATTGTGACGTGGCATAATGTTCTCTTTCAATTATAAATGCTTGTGTTAAGTGCTTTTGGCTTATTTGCTTCTGACAATAGCATTGTCTGGCTGGATCAGCACATATGGCCTTACCACAACTGCCCACATTGGCTGGTTACAATCAAAATATTGCTGTGCCATGATATCGCTGACTTTGCTAATTTTACCTTCATGTATCAAAAGTGCAATGGTGGTACTGTCGTCTGCGGCTATCATATGGGCAATATTGACTAAATCTAGTTCTGGTGCAACGTAAATACAACTACCACGAGCAAAATAAGGTTGGAGTTCATACCAATTGATACGTGCAGTTTCCAGATTGATTTTCTGCTTTAATGGCAGCTCATTACTGGAGGTAAAATTATTCGGCTTCATGCTTATCTCAGCTTGGGTAAAAGCATTTCGTTATTAATGCTCTAAATAACGAAATGCTGGTTCACGGCAGATACAGTTGCTTATCGTGCTGGTGTAGATGCGGATTGAGTGTCCTGTACGCCCCAGGATTCAGGATATTTGTAACCAGCAAAACGTTTGAACGCATACTGCTTGAATGCATCTGAATTGTAAGCAGCGGTTATGTCTTTTACCCACTGGTTGTCTTTATCAACAGCCCGGATTGCCGCCCAGTTAACGTAGGTGTAGCCGGGTTCGAGGAACAATGCTGATGTGAATTTTAAGCCTGAGCTGGTGGCAAAGTTGCCATTTATCACTGCGAAATCCACATCGTGACGGGAGCGGGGTAATTGAGCAGCTTCCAGTTGTACCAGTTTAATGTTTTTGTTATTGCCGGCAATATCGGCCAGTGAGGCTTTAAGTGGATTAATGTTGGCTTTCAGGGTAATCCAGCCAAGTTTGTCCAACATAACCAGCGCACGAGCCAGATTGGAGGGGTCATTGGGAACAGAAACGCTGGAGCCGCTTTTTACTGCATCCAGTTGGTTCAGCTTACCGGCATATATACCCAAAGGGCCTGTAGGAACCTGAAAGGCTGGTATGATATCCAGATGGCGCGACTGAGCAAAATCATCCAGATATGGCTTATGCTGAAAAATGTTGATGTCTATGGATTTATCCGCCAAGGCAAGATTGGGGCGAACATAATCGGTAAATTCCAATAGTTGCACTTTATAGCCTTGTTTTTCTAATTCAGGCTTTACTTGATCGCGCACCATGTCGGCAAAATCGCCCACGGTAGTGCCAATAATAATTTCTTTTTTCGTCTGCGCAGATGAAGCGGCAGATTGCGTGGTTTTTTCGCCACTACAGGCTGCCAGAATAAGCAGGCACAGACTAACAAGCAAGGTTTTCAGGTATATCTTCACTTTCATTCTTTCTATTAATGCTAAATGATTCAGGTAGACAATTAGCGTTTGTATATTGATATTTCAGATATAGGCGTAAACGCAGATAAATTGCGCCAGACTGCCAAGTATAACAAACAGATGCCAGATACCATGACCATGGCGGATTTTTTCATCATTAATGAACCAGTAGATGCCGATACTGTATGCCAGCCCACCGCTAGTCAGCCAGAATAGACCTAGTGAAGACATGCGCTGTGTTAACGGATAGATGGCTATGATGATCAGCCAGCCCATAATCAGATAAAGAATCAGTGACAGGATGCGCGTTTCACTTTTGCGTCCAATAGTCACTTCCTGAATAATACCAAATATTGCCAGTCCCCACGATATGCCAAGTAATGACCAGCCCCAGCCGCCGTTCAATGTGGTAAGGGTAAAAGGTGTATAGCTGCCAGCAATCAGCAGATAAATGGCGCAGTGATCGAATTTTTGCAGCACGGCCTTGGCTCGGTGCGAATGAGTGGAGTGATACAGGGTGGATATGCCATAAAGAAGTATCAGGCTGGCACCATAAATGGCAGAACTGACAATGCGGTAAATATCTCCATAATGTACCGATTTAATTAGGAGAAATCCTGTGCCAACGATGGCGAGGATAAAACCGATAAGGTGAGAATATGCGTTGAAGCGTTCGCCATGATACATGTTTGAGAAAGTAGATTTGATCAATGAAAAGGCTATCGTTTCACTGCTAGCCGGAAGTTGCAAGGATTTTTTTGATTTATTATTAGTGTGTGAACTTATTTAGAAATGTGATGGCGTCTGTTCAACTGCTGGCAAGCACAGTAAAATAGGTAATTTTGCATATCATCAGAAAATTCCTTTCATGCTGACTTTCCAAGAAATTATTTTTACTCTACAAAATTACTGGGCCCGTCATGGCTGTGTGGTGTTGCAGCCTCTGGATATGGAAGTGGGAGCAGGTACCAGCCATCCGGCCACCTGTCTGCGCGCACTGGGGCCTGAACCCTGGTTTGCAGCTTATGTGCAGCCGTCGCGCCGTCCCAAGGATGGTCGCTATGGTGAAAATCCGAATCGTCTGCAACATTATTATCAGTTTCAGGTGGCATTAAAGCCGTCACCGGATAATATTCAGGAGTTATATCTGGCCTCTTTGGAGGAACTGGGTATTGATCCGCGTCAGCATGATATCCGCTTTGTTGAAGATGATTGGGAAAATCCAACTCTGGGTGCTTGGGGGCTGGGCTGGGAAGTATGGCTCAATGGCATGGAAGTAACTCAGTTTACCTATTTTCAGCAGGTAGGTGGCATGGACTGCTCACCAGTTCTGGGTGAAATTACTTATGGTATTGAACGTCTGGCCATGTATTTACAGGGTGTTGAAAACGTCTATGATCTGGTTTGGGCCAAAACTCAGGACGGACAGACTGTGACTTACGGTGATGTATATCATCAGAATGAGGTTGAGCAGTCTACTTATAATTTTGAGTTCAGTAATGCTGAATGGTTACTGGCGCAGTTTAATCATTATGAGGCAGAAGCCAAACGTCTGCTGGCTGTGGAGGATGTGAGTCTGGCTCTGCCTGCTTATGAGCTGGTACTTAAGGCTGGGCATACGTTTAATTTGTTGGATGCACGCGGTGCCATTTCTGTGACTGAACGTGCCACTTATATTGGTCGTGTGCGTGCTTTAAGCCGAGCGGTTGCCCATAAATATGTGGAAAGCCGAGAAAAACTTGGTTTCCCGTTATTGAAAAAGAATACAAACGGCCACACAGCCTGAACAAAATGAAAGTAATACTTGCATGAATGCTCCTTTATTAATTGAATTGCGTACTGAAGAATTGCCGCCAAAAGCCTTGAATAATCTGGGTGAAAGTCTGGCTGCTGGTATTGTTGAAGGTTTGGAGAAAGCTCAGCTGATCAGTGGTGTGGCTGATTATGAGGTATTTGCGTCGCCCAGACGTTTAGGTGTGCTGATACAGAATGTTAAACCGGTACAGGCAGATCAGCGCATAGTAAAAAAAGGCCCGAGTGTGGCAGCGGGCATGAAAGATGGTGAACCTACTAAAGCCTTGCAGGGGTTTGCCCGCAGTAATCAGATAGAAATTAGTCAGCTTAGTCAGATTGATGATGGCAAACAGATGGTGTTTGCCTATGAGTATACTCAGACTGGCCAGCCCTTGAGTGCATTATTAAGCGATATTCTGAATCTGGCGATTAAAAAACTGCCTATTCCTAAGGTGATGCACTGGGGGAGCAGTACGGATACCTTTGTTCGGCCAGTGCATGGATTGGTTATGCTGCATGGTGCTGAGACGGTTGCGGGTAGTGTATTGGGATTAAGCAGCCAGAACTGGACATTAGGTCACCGTTTCCTGAGTGAGGGCAGAATTGTATTCAGCCATGCAGCAGACTATGCGCAGCAGTTAATGGAGCAGGGTAAAGTTATTGCCAGTTTTGCTGAACGTCGTGCCCGTATTAAACAGGGACTGAATGAGGCTGAAGAGAAGTTGCATGCGCAAGTGGCCTATGCTGAAGGTTTGCTGGATGAGGTAACGGCACTGGTTGAGTGGCCGGTAGTGTTACAGGCCGGTTTTGCTGAGCGTTTCCTACAAGTACCACAGGAATGTCTGATTTTAACCATGCAGCAGAATCAGAAGTATTTTCCGCTGTTAAATAGCGAAGGCAAGCTGATTAACCGTTTTTTGCTGGTATCCAATTTACAGACAGAAAATCCGGTTCATATTATTCAGGGTAATGAACGTGTATTACGCGCACGTCTGGCAGATGCTGAATTCTTTTATCGTCAGGATCAGAAAACTTCTCTGGCTAGTCGCTTATCCCGTTTACAAGATGTTGTTTATCATAATAAGCTGGGTAGTCAGGCGGAAAGAGTACAGCGCATTATCCAGCTGGCTAAGGTAATTGCTCCGTTGCTGGGTGCTGATATTGATAAGGCAGCCAGAACGGCCGAACTGGCTAAGGCGGATTTGCTTACTGATATGGTTGGTGAATTTCCTGAATTACAGGGTACGATGGGCAAATACTATGCCCTGCATGATGGTGAAGATGCAGACGTGGCTGTGGCCATTGAACAACATTACTGGCCGCGTTTTGCCAATGATGCCTTACCGGATAATTTACTCGGAACGGTAGTAGCACTTGCAGACAAACTGGAAACTTTAGTGGGTATCTGGGGTATCGGGCTTATTCCAACCGGAGATAAAGACCCGTATGCACTGCGCCGTAGTGCGTTGGGTATTTTGCGAATGCTGATGCAGCATAATCTGTCACTAGCTCCATTATTACGGGCTGCATTTGATACTTTTCCTGTTGGTAAACTGGCTGCCAATACAATTGGTGAAGTAGCCGAATTTATGCAGGCACGTTTGGCTATTTTGTTACAAAATAGCTATGCGCAAGATGTAGTAGCCGCTGTGCTGGCTGGTAAGATTGATAATCTGGGTGAGGTGGAAGCGAGGCTGGCAGCTGTAACTCAGTTTAAGCAACTGGCTGAGGCTACTGCATTAATAGCCGCGAACAAGCGTGTGCACAATTTGCTCAAAAAAGTTGATTTTTCTGCATTACCTGCTATTGAGATTGCACTTTTACAACAACAGGACGAGCAGAATCTGTATCAGGCAACTGAGCAGGTAGCAGTAAAAATTCAGGCTGCCATGAAGCAGCAGAATTTTGTTCAGGCACTGGCGGAGCTAACCGGTATCAAGGAAAAAGTAGATACATTCTTTACTAATGTGATGGTAATGGATGAGAATGAAGCGATTAAAAATAATCGCTTGGCCTTATTAGTGTTTCTGTCACAGCAGATGAATGCGGTAGCCGACATTGCTTTGCTTAATGAGTAAGATATGTTTTATAGCCCGTTCTTATGGTGAATGAGAGCCAAATTATGATATTCGATAATGTAATTTTTCATACAGAGGAAGATTATCCGCCAGCATTGAGCTTGGCAAATGCGGCCACGCATATGGGCTATTACTGGTCATGGATTGTGCGCCGAGGTTTATATAATCCACAATGGGATGAAGCGGCAGAAGAAGACATGTCTGCGTTAAAGGCACAGGTAATGAGTGGCGCAGAATTTGTTCTGAATAATATGGCAGGCTGTCTGGAAGACAATGATTTCAATGATGAAGGACGCCGCTTTTCGCTTTATTACTATGAGGATGAAGAGGAAGGCTATGGCCGCTTTATGGAAGACTATGTACAAACGCTGGATACACCGGTTCTGGAAAGTTTTTATCATGTGGAAATAAATGATGAAAATCAGGCTCTGCTTGACAGTGTTTTTGATAGCGCTCTGATTAAGTGGCGTCAAAGTCTGAAGCCTACTCAGTAAGGATGATTATGGCATTGAGTGGAAAAAGAAAATTAATTATTCTAGATCGTGATGGTGTACTGAATGTAATGCAGCCGCAGCCAATCAGCGATCCAGACCAATGGCATCCTTTACCCGGTAGTATGGATGCTGTTGCTTTTTTAACTCAAAGTGGGTACACCGTAGTTATAGCTGAGAATATGTCCGGAATCGGGAGTGGTCAGGTAAGTATGCAGCAGCTTAATGAAGTACATGGCAAAATGCATACTTATATTCAAAAAGCTGGCGGTCGCTTAAGCGGAATCTGGTTTTGCCCGCATACCCGTAATGCCAAATGCAATTGTCGCAAACCCCAGCCGGGTATGTTGTTGGATATTATCGACCGTTTGCATATAAAGGCTGAGGATACATGGCTGGTAGGGGATGGCATTCGCGATATGCAAGCAATAGCAGCCATTGGTGGGCATCCGGTACTTGTTTTAACAGGGAAGGGCAAAGAAACGCTGAAATTGGAAGAATTACCAGATGATACGCAGGTATATGACGATTTGCTGGACTTTGCTAAATTTTGTCGTGCACAGGCTGAAAAGGCAGCCGAGGAATAATATACATGTTGCTGTTACGTAATTTGATCTACTGGTTTGTTCTATGTGTATTTTCGCTGCTATGGCTGGAGGTGGTGCTTATTTCTATGCTCATTCCGAAAGGTGTGACATGGACGACTACTGCATGGGCAAAAGTGCTATTCTGGATGTTGGAACACGTTATTGGTCTGAAATATGAGGTAATCGGGCGGGAAAATATCCCGCATGAACCGGCTATCGTTTGCTGTAAACATCAATCTGGCTGGGAAACGCTGGCAATGCTTTCCTTTTTTCCGGATCTGGCCTTTGTTGCTAAACGTGAGCTTTTTCGTATCCCGATATTTGGCTGGGCATTAAAATGGCGTGGCACAATAGGGATTGATCGCAAGAATCCTAAAGCGGCGAATGCTCAGATTATCAGTCAGGGAAAAATATGCCATCAAAAAGGTATGTGGATTTGTATTTTTCCGGAAGGTACACGGATTAAACCCGGATACCGCGGGTATTATAAAAAGGGTGCAGCTCGTATGGCTCAGCAGCTGCATATGCATCTGGTGCCTGTGGCCTTGAATAGTGGTGAATTCTGGCCGAAAGACTCTTTTTTGAAATATCCGGGTAAAGTAACTGTAGTGATTGGCACGCCTATTCATTATGATGCTGCTCAGACCCCAGAAGAGTTAATTAAACTTTGTGAACAGTGGATAGAAAATCAGCAGATTATAATTCAAGGTGTTGGTCCGTTCGCACCGCAAAATCCGCAAACACCTACACCACTGGTGCAGCATTAACGGACTGTTTTTCAGGTGGTTATGAATTTATTTGTACAGCCAGTAATGGATAGCATTCAGGGCGGAGTACTGGTATCTCAATTGGTAAAGATATAATGTTGGCAATGTCGGCGGCTGATTCGGGTGTGGTGATGCTGTTGTGTCCAAAAATATCAGCGCGTTTTAGTATTGGTCTATAAAAATAATTGTCTGTATTACGATTATTGTTTCATGATGTTTTGACAGATTAGTTGTTATGTCAGTGTTTATTCATACAACTGCGGATGGCTGTGCTATCAGGTTGAAGCTGAGGCGTACTGCGCGGAAAAATATTATTGTGCGTTCAGCTGCGCGCGGTTTGCTTGATATCAATGTACCTCCATTTGTATCAAAGAAATCATTGTATCATTGGTTAAATACTAATGAGCTTTCTATTAAGCAGTTATGGCAACAGGCGTTACAAATATCAACAGCCTTACCTGCATACATCTGGTTTCGTGGTCAGACTTATTCTTATACGCAGGTGGCTGTGCTTACTAATGTGCAATGGGATGCGCAGCAAGGATTTTTATTGCCACTGGCGAATGTGCAATTACCGCAGATAGCTTTAAGTACATGGTTAAAGCAGCGCGCTCAAACTGAATTATTATCACGCTTGCAATATTGGGCGCAGATAATGCAATTACAGCCAGTGGCAATGGCTTTAAGTCAGGCGCGTACTTTTTGGGGAGTGTGTCGCAGTCGTACTGGTATCCGCTTAAACTGGCGCTTGATTGGCGCGCCAGCTTTTGTCGTGGATTATGTTTGCATTCATGAGCTGTGTCATTTACGTCATGCTAACCATGGTAAGGCATTTTGGGCGATGGTGGCTGAATATACTACCGAAACAGCTAATGCACGTTTATGGTTGAAGAAGTATGGTACTGAGCTGTTTGCGTTGGATAATATGAGCTGAAATATGTTTATGACTAATACTTATCAAGTTGCAGGCACAATTAGATGATGGTAGTCAGCGTTAATTCAGCTCAGGCTGAATTAACGCTTAGTTTAGGATGATTGTATTCTGGCTTAGCCTGCATCAACAGCAAGCTGCTTCATGATGTTTTTGATTATCTGTACGCGTTGCATGACATCTTCAATGGCAATATTAACTCTGAGTTTGTCGGCACCAACAAGACGGTAGTTTTTGTCACTTTGCATAATTGCCACAATGGTTGCTGGATTGATGCGATGATGCTTACCAAAAGTAAATGTAATGGCCTCACTGCTGGCGTCGATCGTATCAATGCCCAGACTGGCTGCCTCAATGCGCAGATGATGGCTGGCTATCAGGGTGGAAACAGCAGGCTCTGGTAGGCCGAAGCGATCAATCAGTTCTTCGTGTATCTGGTCTATTTCGGCTATCGTTTCACAGCTGGCCAGACGTTTATAAAGCACAAGACGGGCATGGATATCGGGGCAATAACTTTCTGGCAGTAAAGCCGGGCTATGCAGTTTGATGTCACTGGTGATGCCTAATGGCGCATCTAAATCAGGTTCGCGGCCTTTTTTCAGGTTACGTACAGCCTGTTTGAGCATTTCTGTATATAGAGTGAAACCGACCTGAATCATTTCACCAGACTGTCCTTCGCCCAGAATTTCGCCTGCACCACGGATTTCCAGATCCTGCATCGCCAGAGTAAAACCTGCACCCAAATCATCTGCTATTTCTATGGCTTCCAGACGTTTCTGCGCGTCTTTGGTCATCGCTTCCGGTACCAATAAATAAGCATAAGCCTGATGATGAGAGCGGCCTACGCGACCACGCAGTTGGTGTAGCTGAGCAAGACCAAATTTATCTGCTCTTTCAATGATAATGGTATTGGCATTAGGTATATCAATTCCTGTTTCGATAATGGTTGAACACAGTAAGATGTTATAACGCTGCTGGAGAAAATCACGCATTACCTGTTCAAGCTCGCGTTCTCGTAGCTGGCCGTGGGCAATACCGATGCGCGCTTCGGGCAATAAGGTACTGAGTTTTTCATGTGTGTTGGCTATGGTATCAACTTCATTATGCAGAAAAAATACCTGACCGCCACGTTTCAGCTCACGCATTACAGCCTCGCGTATTAAACCATCGCTAAACTGGCGCACAAAAGTTTTCACTGCCAGACGACGGCTGGGGGCGGTAGTAATCAGTGAAAAGTCACGCAAACCTTCCAGTGCCATGCTTAAGGTGCGCGGAATCGGTGTGGCTGTCAGGGTAAGCACGTCGACATTTGCGCGTAATCGTTTCAACTGTTCTTTCTGCCGTACTCCGAAACGGTGTTCTTCATCTATGATAACCAGTCCCAGATTTTTGAAATGAACATCTGGCTGTACCAGTTTGTGCGTACCAATCACGATGTCTACTGTACCGTCAGCCAGACCGGATAGTGTAGCCTGTGTCTGTTTACTAGTATTAAAACGAGAGAGTTGAGCTACTTTAATGGGAAAATCAGCAAAGCGATCGGCAAAATTTTGTGCATGTTGCTCCACAAGCAGTGTTGTCGGAGCCAGAACCACTACTTGTTTACCGGCCATGGCGGCAACAAAGGCTGCACGTAAGGCCACTTCGGTTTTTCCAAACCCTACATCGCCACAAATCAGCCGATCCATGGGCTTTTCTGCACATAAATCTTTAATTGTTGCAGCAATCGCAGCCGCCTGATCTTCGGTTTCTTCGTAGCCAAAGCCATGAGCAAAGGCCTGATAATCCATTTCATTTAAACTAAAGCGGTGTCCCTGCTGAGCTTCCCGCTGAGCATACAGATTTAATAGTTCTGCCGCGGTATCACGAGCTTTTTCAGCCGCTTTATGGCGCGCTTTATCCCACGCGCCATGGCCAAGTTTGTGCAGGCTGACATTTTCATGGGCACTGCCTGCATAACGTGAAATCAATTGCAGCTGGTTAACGGGTACGTATAATTGTGAACCTTCTGCGTACTCAAGCAGCATCATTTCACTGGCGCCTTCGCCTAAATCCAGTGTAACCAGACCCAGATAACGGCCAATACCATGCTGTTCGTGAACAACAGGGTCGCCAATTTTGATTTCGGCTAAATCACGCAGCATGCCGTCGGAAATGGCACTGTGTTTGCGCCGTGTACGGCGACCGCGTACAACATATTGGTATAAATCGGCTTCAGTAATGATGGCTAATTGTTGTTCTGGCAGCAGACAACCATAACTTAATGGTGCGACAGTAAGGCACAATTTGGTGCTGCCATTAAGAAAATCCTGCCAGCCGTTTACTACATTAGGTTGCAAGTTGTGCTCGCGCATGAAGTTCAGCATGGTTTCACGCCGCCCGAGGCTTTCGGCACAAATCAGTACCCGACCAGTGTATTGTTTTAAAAAATTTTTAAGTGCATGTAAGGGGTCGTCTGCTTGACGGTCTACTGCGACACCGGGCAGGGTATAAATATTTTCTGCGCTTAATTGCGGAATCAGACGTGCATAAGTTTTAATGTGTGCACCAAACTGGTCTTCGCTTAAATACAGATAACTGGGTGCTAAAGGCGGATAGGCCGGATCGCCTTGTGCCAGAGCATAACGCTGTTTGACATCCTGCCAGATGCGGGCAGCTTCATTATAAATATCCCCTAGACAGACCAGAATGGCATCTTCATGTATATAGTCGAAAATGCTGACACATTCTTCTTCAAAGAACAATGGCAGGTAATATTCAACACCTGCTCCGAAGTGGCCTTCAGATACAGCAGCATATACTGTTGCCTTGCGGGCATCACTACTGATTTCTTCACGAAAGCGACTACGAAAAATTTTCTGTGCATCGCTATCGGTAGGAAATTCGTGCGCAGGAAGCAGGCGGATTTCATCTACACTGCTTAATGTGCGCTGACTGTCGGCATCGAAAGTTTTAATGGTGTCAATTTCGTTATCAAATAAATCCAGACGAAAAGGTATTTCGCTGCCCATCGGGAAAATATCCAAAATACCGCCACGGGTGGCAAATTCGCCTGTTGCGACAACATGGGTGACATGATTATAGCCAGCTTCAATCAGGCTATGCTTAAGTGCCTCTATATCCAATTGCTGACCGGTTTTCAGCCAGAAAGTGCGACCAAGCAAAAAAGAAGGTGGTGCAATTTTTTGCATTGCTGTGGCCAGCGGAAGAAGTAAAACATCAACTAATCCGTTTTTTAATTGCCATAAGGTACTGAGGCGTTCGGATACCAGTTCCTGATGGGGAGAAAAGTGCTCGTATGGTAGCGTTTCCCAGTCGGGAAAGAATACTATCCGTGCTGACGGGTCGAAAAATTGCCAAGCTGACTGAATGCGAATTGCCAGTTCGGCATCGGCAGTAAGAATAATTTTCAGTTTTTTTTCAGGTAAATGTTTGCTTAACAGCAATGGCAAACTACCAGCGTTTAAATCTGGCCAGAACGCAGTTTGACTGGTTTGAGGCAGTACAAAAGGGGCAACGGAGGGCATAATTTCAGTTTTATACGTAATAATTAATTTGATTGCCAATATTTATGGACAGACTATGATAAGGCAAGGGTGTACTGGCAGGCAATTAAATCCAATTGCTGGTAAATAGAAGCAAGATATCTGATAAATGGCTACAGTATTTGTTTAAATATTGTAGCCATAACCTGTTTTTCCGGAGAACTGATTGAATTAAAAATTAATAAAATGATACAAATACATTACGGCAATGGTTATGAGCATGGCGAATGCACAGCCGATTTTAGCTACAACACCCAGAACCAGACCAATAACAGTAGCTAGTCCCACTTTGCCGGCTGCCATCAGATTACGTCTGGCAATAAACTCCCCGGCAGCTGCACCCAGTAAGGGGCCAAGTATCATACCGGGTACGGCAAAAAACATGCCAATAATAGCACCGATAAATGCACCCCAGATGGCTCTTTTACTCGCACCGCAATGCTTAGCGCCAAGCATACCTGCCATATAATCCATGGTGCAGCCCAGTATGGTTAAAATACCCAGACTAATCAATGTTCCTGCACCCATTATCTGGTAATCGCTGCTTAATGCCAGTAACCAAGCTCCGCCGAACATTAAGGGCAGGCCGGGTAAAGCGGGCATGACTGTGCCTAATAGGCCAATAAGCAATAAAATAATAGCCAGTATTACCAATACTGCGGTCATGCGACTTAGTCCTTACAAGAATAAAATAACGAATACTGAGATGGGGGATGCTGTTTTTACAAACAAGAGTAAGTTTTGTTGGAAAAATAAAAATTATGTAATCTAAGCGTTAGAAATTGAGGGTTGCTGTCTGAAATGGTATTTCTGATTTTGCTATCAAAATAATGTCTGAACTAAATAATGATATAGGTGATGATAAGATGATTTGATGGGAAGAAAAGTATTGTTTGCCAATGTATTTACGCGGATTTAAAAACAGGCAGCTCGTCAAAGCTGCCTGTTCTACATAAATAACTGAATTTAATCCAGCTTTTTAAAGTGTTTGCGTCGTTCCTGTTCACTCAGGTAACGTTTACGCAGGCGGATGGTTTGTGGGGTGATTTCTACCAGTTCATCATCATCAATGAATTCGACTGCAGCTTCCAAAGACATCAGTACGGGCGGTGTCAGACGTACTGCTTCGTCTGTACCAGAGGCACGTACATTGGTCAGTTTTTTGCCCTTCAGCGGGTTAACTACCAGATCGTTATCACGGCTGTGAATGCCGATAATCATACCTTCGTAGATTTTTTCGCCTGGGTTGATGAACATACGGCCACGGTCTTCCAGATTCCATAAGGCATAGGCCACGGCATCCCCTTGTTCCTGCGATACCAGTACACCGTTGCGACGGCCGGGTATTTCGGCTTTTACCGGCGCATAATTATCAAATACGTGGCTCATCAGACCTTGGCCGCGAGTCATGGTCATAAATTCACCCTGAAAACCAATCAGGCCGCGAGCAGGAATGCGGTATTCCAGACGAGTGCGTCCTTTGCCATCACTTTCCATATTGGTAAGCTCACCACGGCGACGACCCAGTTCTTCCATTACCGCACCCTGTGTATTGTCTTCTACATCCACAGTCAGATTTTCGTAGGGTTCACATTTTACGCCGTCAATTTCGCGGAAAACCACGCGAGGTTTACCAACTGCCAGTTCATAACCTTCGCGACGCATATTTTCAATCAGAATTGTCAGATGAAGTTCACCACGGCCGGAAACGCGGAAAACATCAGCATCAGCAGTGTCTTCCACTTTCAATGCCACGTTGGTAAGCAATTCTTTCTGTAAACGCTCACGAATCTGACGACTGGTGACGAATTTACCTTCGGTACCAGCCAGCGGGCTGGTATTGACCATGAAGTCCATGGTAAGCGTGGGTTCATCCACGCTGAGCATGGGTAAGCCCTGAGGCTGTTCGCGGTCGGCAATAGTCACACCGATACCAATATCTTCCAGACCGGAAATGGTGACAATGTCACCCGCTTCAGCTTCCTGTAGAGGAATGCGTTCCAAGCCCTTAAAACCAAGCAACTGGTTAATCCGTCCCTGACCAATCTGCTGGTCTTCATTCATGATAGCTACTACCTGACCGGGTTTAAGACGTCCGTTCAGAATGCGGCCAATACCCAGACGACCAGTGTAGTTATCATAATCAAGCTGGGAAATCTGCAATTGCAGTGGTTTATCTGCATCGCCTGATGGCTCAGGGGTATATTTCAGTATGGTATCAAACAGCGGGCGCATGTCGCTGGATTCATCCTCTTCATTGAGCTTGGCAAAGCCGGATAAGCCAGAAGCGTATACAATGGGGAAATCTAGCTGTTCATCGGTAGCACCTAGTTTGTCAAACAATTCGAAAGTCTGATCGATAACCCAGCTTGGACGGGCACTGGGTTTATCAATTTTGTTGATAACCACGATAGGTTTTAGTCCCAGTGCCAGCGCTTTTTTGGTCACAAAGCGAGTTTGTGGCATGGGGCCTTCCTGTGCGTCTACCAGCAATAATACACAGTCTACCATGCCCAGTACGCGTTCTACTTCGCCGCCAAAGTCGGCATGTCCCGGTGTGTCAACGATATTAATGTGATAGCCTTCGTATTCGATGGCGGTATTTTTGGCCAGAATGGTAATGCCACGCTCTTTTTCCAGATCGTTGCTATCCATTACCCGCTCGTCTACCTGCTGATTGGCGCGGAAAGTACCGGATTGACGCAATAACTGGTCTACCAGTGTGGTTTTGCCATGGTCGACGTGTGCGATAATGGCAATATTACGAATTTTTTTACTCATGGGGGTGTGTAACCTAGTTGTATTAGCTATTTAGATGGTAAATTAACCTTGAATTATAACATTTACTCTGCTTTTCGTGGAATTTTTAGCAAAATCAGGTTGTCTGCTTGTATTAAAATGGCTAAATTATGCCGGAGTATGCACCAAAATTATTGTCTGCCTTATCCAGCCATAATGATTAGGTGCAGGTGCTGGCTGCTATTGCTGCCCTGTAGTGGAACACAGGAATCTGTGCGATGGAACAGTTAGAATTCTTTGTCATTCCCAGCCCTTGCCGTGGAGTGTGTGAAAGTAATCATAAGGGCTATTGCAAAGGTTGCTTGCGTAGCCGCAATGAACGTCTGTATTGGTTGCGCTTGTCTGATATGC
The DNA here is from genome assembly GCF_024103505.1 of Snodgrassella sp. Taxonomy (NCBI): domain Bacteria; kingdom Pseudomonadati; phylum Pseudomonadota; class Betaproteobacteria; order Neisseriales; family Neisseriaceae; genus Snodgrassella; species Snodgrassella sp. The sequence continues at coordinate 22,197 of NZ_JAGGIJ010000005.1, read as the reverse complement.
AAAAGCAGAATGTACTGCGTTTATGTGCCATGCGCCGGCGCAAGCTGGAGCAGTTGTTGTTGCAGGCTCAGCAGGCAGGTAATGAAAATGACAGGCTGATGGAACAATTATGGATACAGGCGGATTTTGATTTTTAAATTTCTGCATACATGGCTGATTTTGGTCTGAATCTATTTTAGGGGGGAGAAAATGTATTTTCTGATTATTAGTATTTTATGTAGTGTTTCAGTATCCGTATTATTGAAGCTGGCGCGCAGAAACGGAGTGGATATTGCGCAGGCAGTAGCAGTCAATTATCCGGTGGCTGCATTATGCAGCTGGTTTTTTCTACATCCGGATTTTTCTAACTGGCATAAATACGCCGGTCACTGGATTATTTTTCTGGCATTGGGGATTGGTTTACCACTGGGCTTTATTGTACTGGGGCGGGCTATTGAGCTGGCAGGAATGGTTAAAACCGATGCGGCACAGCGCCTGTCGCTGTTTTTGCCCATTGTAGCTGCATTCGTATTTTTTGGTGAAAGCCTGAGTACTAACAAGATTATTGGAATTGCGCTGGCTTTGATGGCTCTGCTGACACTACTTTACCGGCATAGTCCTGCCAAAAGTAAGGAGCAGGGTGGTTTTTTTCAAACCGCAGGCTATTTGTTTGGTGTATGGCTTTGTTACGGTACAACAGACATACTGTTTAAACAAATGGCCAAAAGTGGCACAGCCTTTGCCCCAACTTTACAGGTAGCATTTATTCTGGCAGCTATTTTAATTACAGGCTATCTTTGTGTGCGCAAAACGGTCTGGAATGCGGCCAGTATCCTCGCCGGTTTATTATTGGGTTGTCTGAACTTCGCTAATATTCTTTTTTACATCCGTGCCCATCAGCAGTTTCAGCAGGATCCTTCGCTGGTATTTGCCGGCATGAATCTAGGAGTGATTACGTTGGCTACCATTATTGGTGCTTTTGTATTTAAGGAAAAAATTAATGGTTTGAATGCTGCTGGAATTGTGCTTGCCATTGCATCAATCTGGTTTTTATTCTATGGCAGCAGCCTCAATACATGGCTGCCGGGTATATAAACCAAAAAGCTGCTCTGGTATCCAGAACAGCTTTTTGTGGCTGCTTTAGCTGGCATTACTCAGTAGTGCCAGTTGTTGAGCCTGATGTTCGGCGATTAGTCCCTGTGTCAGTTCACTTAAATCGCCATCCATAATAAAGTCCAGCTTGTGCAAGGTGAGGTTAATGCGGTGGTCGGTTACCCGGCCTTGCGGATAGTTATAAGTACGAATGCGTTCACTGCGGTCGCCACTGCCAATCAGGCTTTTGCGTTCTGCCGCTTCCTTGGCATGGGCTGCATGTTTCTGCTGCTCATACAGACGGGAAGCGAGCACACGCATCGCCTGTGCTTTATTAGCATGCTGCGAGCGCCCATCCTGACATTCCACCACCATTCCGGTAGGCAGATGGGTAATACGCACTGCTGAATCGGTTTTATTAATATGCTGACCGCCGGCACCGGAAGCACGGAAAGTATCAATACGCAGATCATTAGCATTTAATTGTACTTCGGCTACCTCATCAGCTTCGGGCATAATGGCAACGGTACAGGCTGAAGTATGAATTCTACCCTGACTTTCAGTAGTAGGCACACGTTGCACCCGATGCCCACCAGATTCAAATTTAAGCTGGCTGTAAACATTCATACCGGCAATGCGTGCAATAACTTCTTTATAGCCACCCAGATCGCTTTCACTGGCAGACACAATCTCTACCTGCCAGCCCATACGTTCGGCAAAGCGGGTATACATGCGCAGTAAATCACCGGCAAACAAAGCTGCTTCATCGCCACCAGTACCCGCACGGATTTCAATAAAAATATTTTTATCGTCATCTTCATCTTTTGGTAGCAGCAACTTCTGCAATTCACTATCCAGTTGAGTAATCAGGTCTCGTGCGTTGCTGATTTCCTCTGTTGCAAATTCTTTTAATTCAGGGTCTGCAAGCATTTCCTCAGCAGCGGCCAAATCGGTTTCTGCCTGCGTATACTGGCGATAGGTTTCTACTACCGGCGTAAGCTCAGCATGTTCGCGGGTCAGGCGACGATACTCGTCAATGTTATTGGTGACGTCAGGGGAAGCCAGCAAAGCCGTTACTTCCTCCAGACGCTCAGTCAGATGCTGTAACTTTTCTATCAATGAAGGTTTCATCTGGTGTTCCGTATTCAAATAAGTTATTAGTCAATCAAAACTGCGTTGGCTGGTGTAGTAGAAGTGCGATATGGCATAACCGGCTAATGCTGCCGGTTGTCGCTGTGCAGGTGATAAATCAGGCTGATGGCTTCAGCCAGCTCAGGGTGCTGCTGGCTATCCTTATTCAATGCTCTAGTTGGTGCATGCAAGAGACTATTGGTCAGCTCGTGGCTTAAACGTTGCAATACTTCTTCGATAGATGTGCCTTTACGAAGCCTGCGCAGAGCTTTGGCTACAGCCTTGCTCCGCTGCTCTTCTCCTTGGCTGCGTAATGCACAGATTAAGGGAACACTTCTACGGGTTTGTTGCCAAGCAATAAATTCTGCAACCTTATTAGCAACCATCTTTTCAGCAGTGGCAGCAGCCTGCTGTCGGGCAGCCTGCCCATGCTGTACAATATTGACCATATCGTCAACACTATACAGATAAGCATCATTAAGTTCTCCAACTTCGGCTTCAATATCGCGTGGCACAGCCAGATCAAGCAGAAACATAGGCATGCCGCGTCGCTGTTTAAGTGCCCGTTCTACCAGACCCTTGCCGATTACCGGAAACGGACTGGCTGTAGAAGAAACTACTACATCATATTCAGCCAGAATTTCAGGCAGAGCAGTTAAAATGCGCGCATCTGCTCCGACATTCAACTTGCTGCATAATTCCTGCGCCCGCGCCAGCGTACGATTGAGTACTGTCAGCCGCCGTGGATGTTCGGCGGCAAAATAGGTAGCTACAAGCTCAATCATTTCACCAGCACCTACCATCAGAACATTCAATGCAGAAATATCCGGAAAAATCTGGGCGGCCATTTTTACAGCGGCAGCAGCCATAGACACCGAATTTTCACCAACTGCACTTTCATTGCGAATTTCTTTTGCTGCGGCAAAGGTTTTTTCAAATAAAGCGTTCAGATGTTGATGCAGCGTATGCTGGCTACGCGCTATGCGCACGGCTTCTTTCAATTGTCCCAGAATCTGTGGCTCACCCAAAACCATTGAGTCCAGACCACATGCTACCCGAAAGGCATGTTGTACAGCTTCTTTGTCATGGAACTGATATAAATAGGGCGCAAATTCAGCCAGTGGTAATTGATGGTAGCTGGATAGCCACTGTACGACTGTAGCTGCGTCACCAATACAATAGATTTCTGTACGGTTACAGGTAGACAAAATCATCGCTTCCGCAATTTTAATCTCACTGCCAAGCGCAGATAAGGCCTCTGCCAGCATGAAAGCCGGAAATGCCAAACGTTCACGCACAGAAATAGGAGCAGTCTGGTGATTGAGCCCGATAACGGTTAAGGACATGTTACCTGAAGTAATTTGCGTTTGCCCGCTATCGCGGGTAGGATGATTGCCAATCAGACTTTACATTCAATTAAACATAAAGCTGTTAAATTGAGCGATTATACGCTATTGATGCCGAAAAAGCAGCTGATCAAGTCTGATGGCCATATAAATATATTTCTTGCATGTATCAATAAACACTATGAATAATCTGGATTTACACAATATTCGTCAGGATTACAGCAAACAGTCACTCAACGAGGCAGATTGCAGTGCCGACCCACTGGAACAATTCCAAAAGTGGCTAACGGCAGCTATGCATGCCAAAGTGAATGAACCCACTGCCATGAATATTGCCACAGTTGACCAGCGTGGCCGTCCTAATGCGCGCATTGTACTCTTAAAAGAAGTGACAGCGCAGGGATTCGTGTTCTTTACCAATTATCTTAGTCGTAAAGGCCGTGCATTAAGCCAGAATCATTATGCAGCACTGACATTTTTCTGGCCGGAACTGGAACGGCAGGTACGAGTTGAAGGAATAGTGCAGCCATTACCCCCAGCAGATTCCGATGCGTATTTTCAATCCCGGCCATACAGCAGCCGCATTGGTGCATGGGCAAGTGAACAAAGTGCAGTTATCAGCAGTAAAACCGAACTGATGGCGCGAGCAGCCAAACTGAGTGCAAAATATCTGCTCAATGTACCGAGACCGCCTCATTGGGGAGGTTATATCGTTCAGCCTGAGCTGGTCGAATTCTGGCAGGGACGGCCAAGCCGTTTACATGACCGTATACAGTATATACAGCAAAATAACTCATGGATTAAACAGCGTTTGTCCCCGTAGGTAATTTATTACTGAATAAAATATCAGATCATCATTATTGAGAAGATATATTTTCTGTCGAAGCCATGCACTCTATTGGGCTATCGCTAAGTATTTTCGCTTGAATAAAGTCTTCGGCCTGATCTTTCAGGCAGAAACGATCAGAATTTTTATTATCCGCAGTATTCAGTAATGCGGAGAAATCCACCTTTACCCTGATTTCCGGCATAGAAACAATATTCCACAGACTGCGCAGCAAAGTGGTTTTACCAACAAAAGCTACTTTCGGTGTGCGCTGTCCATGCATATCATAATAACGTATTGCTACTGCCATTACCGGCCTGTCAGCATCAATGGCTGCTTGAAACAAAGCAGCTTTAAACGGTAGCGTCGTTAGCCCTTCAGATGTATAAGCTTCAGGGAAAAACAGAACGTTTTTATTTGCCTGCAATGCCTGTACTATAGCCTTAATAACCGGATTAATGTCTTGCCGTGATAACCGGTTAATATAAACGGTACCACCATTGGTAACCAGCTTACCCAATACCGGCCAGGACTTGATACTTTGTTTAGCAATAAAGCCGCCGGGAATATAGGCCATCAAGACAAAAATATCCAGCCAGGTAACATGATTGGCAACAGTCAGCCATGGCATACTGGCAGTGTCTGGCATTGCCTGTTCAGACTTTACTTCAATGTGCAAAATGTGCAATAAATCGTGTGCAATTGAAACTAATTCATTATTCTGTTCAGTTGCATTTAAATTCTTGAAACGCTTTACGCGCCTGATAGTTTGTCTCAGCCATAAGGCCAGTTTGAAAATACGCGCACAGCGGGTAAACAAAGAAGTATATTCTGATTTTGTCATTGTTATTTAATCATTATCGCTGGCATTGAGGACAGTAAAAACTGCTGCGCTGCCCCAAAACCATTTTCTCAATCGGATGTCCACATTGCGGGCACAATTCTCCAGCTCGCCCGTATACAACATGTTGTAGCTGAAAATAGCCACTTTTGCCAGCACTATTCACAAAATCGCGCAGAGTGCTGCCTCCGGCAGTAATCGCTTCCTGTAATATCTGTTTAATTGCGTCCGTCAGAGCAATAATCTGCCTTTTATCCAACTGCATAGAAGTAGTAGCTGGGTGAATGCCAGTGCGGAACAATGCCTCATTGGCATAAATATTACCGACACCAACAACAGTCTTATTATCCATGATTGCTAACTTAATCGCACGCTTCTGTTTAGCCAGTTTTCGCCCTAAATAGTCAGCATTAAAGTCAGCACTTAGCGGCTCCGGACCCAGATTAACCAGTAAAGGATGGTGTTCAATCGCCCCAGAAAACCACAGAACCGCGCCAAAGCGTCTAGGATCATGAAAACGCAGTAAAGTACCATTAGTAAAAACAATATCCAGATGATCATGTTTTTGTACAGGTGGCGCGCTCAAATCAGTAAAGACCCGCAAACTGCCAGACATGCCTAAATGAATAATTAATGTACCTGAAGCCAGCTCTATTAACAGATATTTAGCCCGTCGTTTGACTGATAAAACCTTTTCACCTTCAAGCTGGGAACCCAGATTACTCATTACCGGCCAGCGTAAACGTGGTTGACGTACCTCTACTTGTGAAATCGTCTGATTCACAATAAAAGGAGCAATTCCACGCCGAGTGGTTTCTACTTCAGGCAGTTCAGGCATAGTTTAGTGATAAAATCCAGAATAAAATTGATACAATAACATCGTGAAAATAAATTTGAAAGCATAAATTATATAGGCTTTAGCTACATAAAACTGGCATAAATCATGCGCAGCTCAAAAATGTCTGTGTTAAAGTAGCAAGCTATTTTACCTTAATAGTTTAATCCCAAAATAGGTAGCAGACATGCCTGAGATAGTTGGCAGAACAGGCAAAAAATTGTTATTTGTTTTATAAGTCAGTGCATACGATAACTGATCAGCATACATGGAGAAGTTTAATGCCTCATCGGATTCATCGCATTACCCCGATCATTTTGAGTTTACTTGCTGCAAGTATGGCCAATGCAAACAGCACGCAGAAGCAGCAGACATCTGTTCCCCTGATTCAAACCAGAATTGAGCGGGTAAAACAAATTACCGCTCCAGATGATGCCGCATCTGCACAACGGCGTCTGGCCATTGCCGGGCGTGCCAATGATATTTTTACTCTGTTTGCCAGTGAGCTTACCTATTCACAGGGTAAAACCGATAGTGCACTGGCTGCTGACATGCGCATGCTTGAACATACGCAGGAGCCAGAGGTAGCCGAGCGGGCTATGGAAATGGCACTGAATGCCAATAAAATTACAGAGGCGCAAACCATTGCAGATCGCTGGCAGCAAATCGAACCAACAGAAACGCCAGCCAGACAGCGTCTGATGTGGGAACTGGCCATAGCCAAAAATGATATAGCACAAGTGTTGAAAAACACAGATGCAGTTCTGTCTCATGTCAACGATTACCAGCTGCGCCGGCTGTTCTTAAAACTGGCACAACTGCGGTTAAACAATCTGAATGCCACTGATGAACTGAATGCTCCGATTCACAAAACAGCGATTTTACATCCAGAAATGGCAGAAGCATTAATTGCCGATGCTATCTATGGCGTAACTGGCGCCCATGAAGAGCAGACTATTAAAGCATTGCAAGCATTACTTCGTCTGGATACAGACATCTTTCCTGCCACTCAGCTCACCCTGAATCTCATTAATCTCAAACAGCCACAATATCTGCTGAACTTCTATCAGCAGACCGGCGTCGATACCATGCCAGCTAAATGGCAAAGCCTTTATATAGAATTACTGATTAAAAATAACAAATTGCAGGAGGCATATCAAACATTACACCCATTACTGGCTAAAAGTAAAAATGCAGACCTGTATTTGCAGGCCGCTTTTCTGGCCGTTAGCCAGAAAGCAGACACAGCTACAATTGCTTCCTATGCAGAGAAAATCGCCGAGCTAGGTAATCGCAATCAGCGCAGTAAAGCTGCAATAATGGTAGCCATGCGCTATTACGATGAGCATAACCTGTCTGCTTCCCGTTCATGGGCAGCAAAAGCAGATGATCCGCAGTTTGTCTTTGATCAGGCACTCATGATGTGCTCACTTGAAGCCGAAGAAAAACACTGGACAGCAGCGCAAAAATGGCTCAACAAAGCTCAGTCTAGCAGCAAACAGGGCACATTTTTCAGCGCCAGAGATTTATTGCGTTTGCAAACATTTATAAACGGCTCCTCTCTTACAAACCGCCAGTATGAACAATATCTGAACAGAATGCTGGCAAAAGCCGAGCAGGGCGATGCCAAAGCGCAGAAGCTGGATATTCCGCCATTACTACTGCTGCGAGGACTATTGTATGCGGATAAACTTAACGAACCGGCCAAAGCAGTGGCAGATATGCGCCGCTTTGTCCAGATGCGGCCTGATCAGGTAGAGGGTCTCAATGCGTTAGGTTATACCTTACTGAGCATGCCTAAAGAAAACTGGTCAGAAGCGCAGAAATTACTAGAACAGGCTTATTCACTAAACAGCCAGTCTCCGGCCATTAATGATAGTCTGGGTTGGGCATACTTTCTCAATGGGAATGCAGACAAAGCCCTGCCTTTACTTCAATATGCTTATCAGCATCAGCCCGAGAGTGAAGTAGCAGCCCATCTGGGTGAAGTTTACTGGCAGCTAGATCGTCAAAACGAGGCTCGTCAAATCTGGGCTCAGGGGTGGATTAACAAAAAAAGCGATCATAAAGTTCTGAACCAAATTCTGAACAAGCATAGAATCAAGCCTGCTAGCTTACCTCTGACTGCAGCAAAAACAAAAAAAGCTCAGGTGGATGCAGACTTTTATCTGCGGCAGGCCAGCACATTAGATGTTAATGATGCAAACACACCAGCACTTGTCGATAACGTCAATAAGGCAGTTCAGGTGGGTAATGCTAGCCAGCGCAGCGAAGCAGCATTGGTAGCAGCATATTATTTTTATCTCAATAAAAATAAGACTGCCACACGTGAATGGTTAAACAAAGTTACAGATGACAAATTTGCTACCGATAAAGCCTATCTGATGGGCATAATGGAAATAGAGCAAAACAATATAGCAGCAGCTCAGCAATGGTTACAGCGTATAAATCAAAGCAAACAGCCACCGGAAATTTTCGATGATTCTAGTATACTTGTACTTTCAAGTTACATTGATCGAAAAATACTCACACCAAGAGCCTATGTACGAAAACTGACACAGCAACTAAAAGAAGCACAGCAGCTTGTCAACACCACACATAACAGCAAAACAGTGGAATTGATCCTGTATATGCGTGGTCTTGCTTATGCAGAAGAGCTGGATCAGCCGAAAAAAGCAGTAAACGATTTTCGTACCTATACAAAATTGAAACCTGAAGATGCAGACGGATTCAATGCACTGGGTTATTCCATGCTGAGTATGTCAAAACGCTACTGGGCAGAGGCATTAACTATTCTGCAACATGCGCATCAGCTGGACAAAAAATCAGCAACGATTCAGGATAGTCTGGGCTGGGCTTATTACCTTAATGGCGATCCCCAAAAAGCCTTACCGCTCCTGCGCTCAGCATATCAGGCATTGCCGGAAAGCACGGTTGCGGCACATCTGGGTGAAGTATTGTGGCAAGAGGGGGAACAGGAGCAGGCACGGCAAATCTGGGCTCAAGGGCTGGCTAATAAAAATTCAGACCAGAAAGTCTTACAGCAGACTTTGAAAAAATTTGCAATCAGTCCGGCAAGCTTACCTGCACCTCCTGATCAAACTCAGACCAGTGAGTAGGAGAGCCTTACAGGCCTAATTAATCTGCCAGCCTGATTATCCAGCAATATCGCCAAAATAGCTGCCGTACACATATCGTGTAAACGGCGGCTATTAATTTAAATATAATAGAAATTTAACCACTCAAAGTACATACAGTTGCTGACCATATCGTTACAATAAACCCCATCATGATTATCGGAGTGGAAAATAATGCATTCATTTTTGCATAAACAACGCCAATACATAACAGCATCCATCCTTAGCTTAGCTTTAAGTGCCTGCAATAGTCTGATGTCGGAAAAAATAACAGCAGCTTCAGACTGGCAGGCTGGTTATGAAAACACCGTTTCCAGTTTTGACAGTTCCGGCCGGTTGGCTATCAAAGATCAAGGCAAAGGTACCTATGCCAACTTTAGCTGGCAGAATTTAGGCACAGTACAAACCATAGAAGTCAAAACGCCTTTGGGAAACAGCGTAGGGGTTTTGTGTCGTGATAACACAGGAGTGATTGCAGAAAATAGCAAAGGGCAGATTATCACCGCTAGCAGCATAGAAGAATTAAGTCAGCGTATGCTTGGTTTTGTACTACCATTTGATCACCTGAATCAGTGGGTACAAGGTTACTGGATTGCTGACGAACCTTACCAGTTACTGCCAGATGGTAAGCTGAAACAGTCAGGCTGGATAATTCAGCGCCAGCTGCAAAATAACAGCAATAATCCACGAATTGTTCAATTAAATAACGCGCGCTTTGATATCAAACTGGTGTTTGATGAATACACAGACGCGCCCAGTCAGACATCATCGCAATGTGAATTGCGTCAAAGACTTCCTGAATTTAGTAATTAGCACAACATGAATAATTTACAGCCAGCTGCTGATGCTCATCACTTTCTAGCACCAGCCAAACTTAACCTTGATTTGCGCATCGTCGGCCGGCGTGCTGATGGCTACCATTTACTTGAAAGCATATTTACCCTGATTACACTGTATGACCAAATCTGGTTCAAAATAAACCGTACTGGCAGCATAAAACTGCATACACCAGTTGCCGGTATCGCACCAGAAGAGGATTTATGCGTGCGTGCAGCACAGCTACTGCGTAGTCATACCGCTACTCGGCTGGGAGTGGACATCTGGCTGGACAAACAGATTCCCATTGGTGGTGGGCTGGGTGGTGGCAGTGCCGATGCAGCAGTAGTTCTAATGGCACTCAACCGCCTGTGGCAGCTTGAACTGAATAAGACCCAACTATTACAGCTCGGAGTGCAATTAGGTGCAGATGTACCCTTTTTCATTTTTGGACAAAGTGCATTTGCTCGCGGTATTGGTGAGGATTTAAGCCCGATAATCTTGCCGAAACAATGGTATGTGATTATCAAGCCTCCTGTGCACGTCAGCACACCGAAAATATTTGCACATAAAGACTTGACACGTGATTCCAAGCCAAGGATAATGCCAGACTTTCAAGCAGAACAGCATTGGCGCAATGATATGCAGAGTGTTGTTTTAGCTGAGTATCCAGCAGTAAAAGTAGCATTTGATGTTTTGGCTGAATACGGTTCACCAATGATGAGTGGTTCTGGTGCATGTGTATTTTTGTCCTTCGATTCTGAAAATGCAGCACAAGCTGTTTACAATAAAGTTTCTTACGCGCATCAGGCGTATTGTGTTGCCTCGCTAGCGAAGCATCCGTTTTATCAATGATGTGTGTTGTTGGGGAGTCGTCAAGTGGTTAAGACACTGGGTTTTGATCCCAGTATGCGTAGGTTCGAATCCTACCTCCCCAGCCAATTGCTTAATACAAAAGCATTGGGGAGTCGTCAAGTGGTTAAGACACTGGGTTTTGATCCCAGTATGCGTAGGT
>NZ_JAGGIJ010000005.1:0-11079 GCF_024103505.1 Snodgrassella sp. | reverse complement strand
TCGAATCCTACCTCCCCAGCCACATTTGAGTATTTAAGTAGTAGACCCTTTTGGGGAGTCGTCAAGTGGTTAAGACCCCGGATTCTGATTCCGGTATGCGTAGGTTCGAATCCTACCTCCCCAGCCAATTTAAATAAGCGTGTAAGTTTACTTACACGCTTATTTAATGTGTAAATGACAAATTGTTACATAAGAGCGTATGTATATCACCAGAAGTGATATAATGCGCCCAGCCGGATAGATGGAAATTCATACAAGCATAATAATGCTCCAGTATGTATAAACAGCTTTCACTATTTATAGATAGACTGATTGAAAGGTTAAAAAACACAACGCAGATTCAATCCTAGTAACAGAAAAGGTGTTACTATTTTGCCATGCTACGATCAGGCATTAGCAAAATCCATTGATTAAATCCGTATCAACCCTGATACTTGTAGCTAACCAGTGCACATACTGGGAAATCTTTTTTCAAAGAAGTGGTTATTACTTTTAAATTTAAAAGTAACGTAAATAGATAAAGACTGAGAGAAAAAGGCGTAAACTACCTTGCTCAGTTGATTACACTACTTGTTTAAATGACAGATACACCAGCGTCAGTGGTGATATGAAAGCCTTGGATTAAATGTTTAATCTACCTCATACAAACCAAACCAAACCTAAACAGGACTCAGGTACAACAGAAATGGCAGCATACGACAGTTTGATGGTGTTTACCGGCAATGCAAACCCAGAGTTGGCTAATAACGTAGCCAGACATTTAGATATTTCTCTGGGACGTGCCTCCGTAGGAAAATTCTCTGATGGCGAAATCGCAATTGAATTACTTGAAAATGTACGTGGTCGTGACGTATTTATCGTACAGCCTACCTGCGCACCAACCAATGATAATTTAATGGAAATCCTGACTATGGCTGATGCGCTTAAACGCGCTTCTGCCGGCCGGATTACCGCTGCCATACCTTATTTCGGTTATGCACGTCAGGATCGTCGTCCTCGCTCAGTTCGAGTGCCGATTTCTGCCAAGCTGGTAGCCAATATGCTGTATTCTGCCGGCATTGATCGAGTACTCACCGTTGACTTGCATGCCGACCAGATTCAGGGCTTTTTTGATATTCCAGTTGACAATATCTATGCCACTCCTATATTAGTGCACGATATTGAAAAGCAACGCATTGATAATCTGACCGTAGTTAGTCCTGATATTGGTGGCGTAGTGCGTGCTCGTGCCGTAGCCAAAACGCTGGGTACAGATTTAGCCATTATTGATAAGCGCCGGCCAAAAGCCAACGTGGCTGAAGTGATGAATATTATCGGCGAAATCCAGAATCGCACCTGCCTGATTATTGACGACATGATTGATACCGCCAATACCTTATGTAAAGCTGCATCAGCATTAAAAGAGCGTGGTGCAGAACGCGTGTTGGCCTATGCGACTCATCCAGTATTTTCCGGCGCAGCAATCGAACGTATCGCCTCATCAGAAATCGATCAGGTTGTAGTAACCGATACCATTCCATTATCTGAAGCTGCACAAAAATGCGAGCGAATCCGTCAGGTAAGCATTTCCGGCTTGCTGGCAGAAACTGTACGCCGTATCAGCAACGAAGAATCTGTGTCATATCTTTTTAATGAGGATGTGGCCATACCGGGAGCAATGTTTCTCCCTTAATCCCCAAAAGCCATCTTAAGCTGGTCGCGGCCGATGATGGCATTACAACCTTGGAGTAGTTATGTCTTACGAAATTAAAGCAGAAATCCGTGAAGCTCAGGGCACTGGTGCGAGCCGCCGCCTGCGTCGCGAAGGTAAAGTACCGGCTGTATTATACGGTGAAGGCACCGAACCGGTAGCTATTACTGTAGATCACCGTACCTTATGGTATGCACTGGAAAAAGAATCTTTCCATACTGCTATCATCAAACTGGACGTTAATGGTAAAACTTACGACGTTATCGTACGTGATTTCCAGATGCACCCATTTAAACCGCAAGTACAACATATAGATTTTCAGGCTGTTGATGCAAATAAAGCCATCAATATCCGTGTTCCATTACATCTGTTGAATGCAGCTATTTCTCCAGCAGAAAAATTGCAGAGTGGCCGCGTATCCCTATTAGCTACCAGCGTAGAAGTGAATGCATTACCGAAAGACATTCCTGCTGTGATGGAACTGGATGTTGCCACCATTCGTGCCGGTGAAATCCGCCACCTGTCTGATCTGGTATTCCCAGAAGGCGTTACCAGCGTTGCCTTGAATCGCAACGAGAATCTGGCTATTGCTTCTGCTACCGGTAAAAACAAATAAGCCAGATAGTTTAAATATAAACCTATATTTGAAAAGTATTTAGCTTATTACAGATAAATACTTAATAAAAACTGAAGCCTGTTATTGCAGGCTTCAGTTTTTTCGTAAAATTTATAGTCATGAACAGCCGATAAAATCACGCTTGTCCAGTAGCATAACAATAAAAAAATGAACTGATAACTCAAATATATAAAGCTATGCATTCTCAGAAACTGAATTGAGACAACATAATATAGCTCAAGAGCACAACACTAATAATCGCTTAAACTCCAAACTACTATCCATAAGCCCCAAAATATAAGTAGCTATCGACAAATTGCATATTGCCTTCCTATACAGGAGCAAACCATTCATACAATAATTGAATCACAGGCATACATTACAGAAACTTTTAAATACACCAATAAAAGCAGCCAGCAAAAAGCGCCTAATAAAAGCCTTTATAAACCCAAAATAACGAATTCATTGTTACAGAATATAAAACAGATTATCAGCAGACAGCTAAATTGCCTTAAGCTAAAACCTAATTAATAGCCATTAAACAAAATCAGGATCTTTTCCGGCCTGATCTGCTGCGAGTACTCGTTACGTGGGCTTTCTGGCCTGATGCCGGTTTAGTTCTAGAATCTTTTTGCTTATTATTAACTGCTTTGCGCGGTTTTTTAACAGCTGCCTTAAATTGTTTCTGAACCTTTTGTGTATTTTTTTTCTGAGATCGCTTGCCACTACTAGAGCTGATCAGTACCAAATCAATCCGACTAGTATCCAGATCAGCACGAGCGACTTTCACCATAACCTTGTCACCAAGCTTAAAGCGAATACCACTACGTTCGCCAACAATTGCCATCAGTTCAGGATGGAAATTGAAATAATCCTCACCCAGATCACTGATATGAATCATACCATCAATGTAAACATTATCTAAAGTAACAAACAGACCAAAATTTGCCATACCAGAAATCGTACCAGAAAACACCTCACCAATTTTGTCTTGCATATAGTAAGTTTTCAGCCAGTTTTCAACATCACGGCTGGCATTATCAGCTTTACGCTCCGCCAGAGAGCAATGTACACCTAACTCAGTCCATGATTTTGGCTGATACTGTCTGTGCTGTAAAATTGCCTTAATAGCACGATGCACCGTCAAATCGGGATAACGCCGAATCGGAGAAGTAAAATGCGTATATGCCGAATAAGCCAAACCAAAATGGCCTATATTTTGCGGTTCATATACTGCTTGCTGCATAGATCGCAGCAACATAACACTAATGACACTACGATCTGGACGTTCTTTGATTTTTTCACTTAGATCTGCATAATCCTTTGGCGTAGGATTATTACCACCATTTAATTGCAGACTAAGTAAAGCCAGTTGCTCGCGCAACGTACTCAGCCGTTCACTGGTTGGGCCAGCATGATTACGGTATAGAGCAGGGTGTTTATGCTGCTTAAGAAATTCAGCTGCGCAGACATTGGCTGCCAGCATACATTCCTCAATCAGACGATGAGCCTCATTACGTTCAACCGGTACAATACGTTCGATTTTACCCTGCTGATTAAATATCATCTGAGTTTCGATACTTTCAAATTCCACAGCACCACGTTGCAAACGCTTTTTCAGTAAAATCTGATACAGCCGGTACAAACTCAGTACATGCGTTTTCATAGGGTCGTCAAACTGATCATTACTAATCCAGTCCCATGCCTGCGTGTAAGTAAGCCGTGCATGAGAACGCATTATAGCCGGATAGAATTCATAGCTTTTAATATTGCCGGCATAAGTAATCACCATATCACAAACCAAACACAGACGTTCCACATTTGGATTAAGCGAGCAGATACCATTAGAGAGATTTTCTGGCAGCATAGGAATAACCCGGCGCGGAAAATACACACTCGTAGCGCGCTCCAGAGCATCATGA
This sequence comes from Snodgrassella sp., assembly GCF_024103505.1. NCBI lineage: Bacteria > Pseudomonadati > Pseudomonadota > Betaproteobacteria > Neisseriales > Neisseriaceae > Snodgrassella > Snodgrassella sp. The sequence continues at coordinate 6,851 of NZ_JAGGIJ010000005.1, read as the reverse complement.
TCAATAGCATCATCAGGATGAACGTAATGGCTGACATCAGCAATAGCTACCACCAGACGGTAATTACGGCCAATTTTTTCCGCATATACAGCATCATCAAAATCTCGTGCAGTTTCACCATCAATAGTAATCAGAGGCAGTTCACGCAAATCAACCCGATTTTTGCGCTCAGCAGCTGTAACATGATCAGGTATTTTTGCCGCCTGAGCCAGACATTCACGGCTAAATTGATATGGTAAATGATGTTTGCGTACAGCGATTTCAATTTCCATACCACTATCAGCATAATCACCTAAAATTTCAGTAACTCGAGCAACAGCGGCTTGTGTTGCATTCGGATAAGACTCAATTCTGGCCACTAAAACCTGCCCGGTTTTGGCCTTACCAAGAGAATCAGGCTGTAGCACAATACTGGCACCCAGACGCTTATCCTCAGGTACCAGCATCGCTACACCATGTTCAATAGCTAGCCGGCCAACCACATCCTGATTAGCGCGTTCAATCACATCCAGTACTTGGCCTTCGCGTCGTCCACGCCGGTCAGTACCTGCCGGCCGTACTGTAACAATATCCCCGTTCATCAACCCGCGCATTTGACGGGTATAAAGCACAAAATCACTACCATCTGCCGGATTCAACGGCACGGCAAAACCAAAATCATCCTTATGTACTTCAACACGACACTTAACCAGTGCCAGCTTATTAGCTACACAAACAGCACCACGGCGATTAATTAAAATCTGTCCGTCGCGCGCCATAGCGTTTAAACGCCGTTCAAAAAAAACTGTTTCTTCTTTCGTAATATTGAGTTTTTGTGCCAGCTCAGCCATTCTGACAGGGATGCCAATCTTTTCCAAAACAGCGATAATCCACTCGCGGCTGGGCAGGGGATTAGAATAACGTTGTAGTTCTCGTTGCAAATAAGGGTCTTGATGGCGTAAATCCGATTTTTTTTTCATAGGGTATTGACAATCTCTTTAGAGAAGATATAATGCGTTTCCTCAGTTAAAGGCATACTTTAACTGAAACTTGCAATATATGCAAAAGCCCAGGTGGCGGAATTGGTAGACGCGCATGGTTCAGGTCCATGTACCAGCAATGGTGTGGAAGTTCGAGTCTTCTCCTGGGCACCAGAATTCTGAAAAAAAGATATCTAATTTCTTAGATATCTTTTTTTCATTCAAAACATTCGTAAAGCACTTAAATTTTTAAATGCCATTCTCAAACTTTGTTTTTAAAGCATAACATCATAAACTAAAACAGAACAGAGTAGCATTTAAAACAACAAAGCTTAATGACTGCCAAAATCATAACCAATTAAAGCATAATATTATGAAAAATCTGCGGGCTGCCTGAAAGCTGTAAGCCCATACAAACCAAGATTTATATAAACATATACCACAACATGAGTATATACATAATGATTAAAATATTTATATCACATTGGCTATACCCATAACCAACAAAATACCTTCATATAAGCAATCTAATTGACAACATATTTTACAACAATAGAAAATTCTCTTGCCAATCAACAGCTATTATTCTTGATGCCCGTATTGCTATTGACAAATAGTACCAAAAATATATAATGCACAGCTCAGCTAAACGCAGCGAAATCATAGTTGCGGTAGAAAATAAGCCCAGGTGGCGGAATTGGTAGACGCGCATGGTTCAGGTCCATGTGCCAGCAATGGTGTGGAAGTTCGAGTCTTCTCCTGGGCACCAAAATTCCGAGAAAAGATATCTAAGAAATTAGATATCTTTTTTTATTTCTAAATGCGCAAGTAACTTTTCGCAAAACATAAAATTCTTATTTTATCCTTCTGCTTAAATACAGAACTGAATAAACTAGAGCAAAAAAACAAACAAATTACCTTCTATCATCAGCAGGTAACTGATTAAAAGCCCATTCTTTATCTGTGCAAACCCGTGCCAATACCAAACCTAACGGCAAAGCCAAAACAATAAGCATAGCCTGTGTGCCCCAGTTAATAGCACTAATAATATCGTTTTGCTGTACAAAATACATGGCACGAAACATATATATACCGGGCACCATAATACATACCGCAGGTATCGATAGAGCAATGCGTGGGCATTTACAGAGATGACTAAAATAAAAGGCACTAATACCAACCACAAATGCTGCAACCAGAGCGGCGGCTTGAATAGGAATATTGGTAAAATCGATTAATTCCAAACGCAGAGTATTGGCATACATCCCAATAAAGGCCGTCGTCAACGCAGTTTTAATCGGACTGTTAAAAAGCAGAGAAAACCCAAGTACACCCAAAAAGCTGGCAATCAGACGGAATAAAGCAGTCCAGACAGGATAAAGATTAGGAGTAAGCATAGCTTCCGGTGCCATATGGATACCGGCTGCAACCATCCAAGCTGCAAAAGTAGCGCAAAAAATTACAGTCATCGCATAGGCTACTCGTTGAATGCCGGAGGAAAAATCCAGCTTAGCCAAATCCAGCACACCTGTTATCAGCGGAAAGCCGGGAATAAGAAACAGCATAGAAGCAATATAGCCAGCAGTATGCTGAATATTAACTTCTAATAATAAATAACTAACACCAATAATCAAAAAATACAGACTTGAAGCCACAGCAGCAGCCAGCATAGTGACCACAAACTGATTCAAGTGCTTGTGTAATAAAGTGCGTCGTAATGCCTGCCCAAAACCAGAAGCGATCAGCACACCCAGCATCTCAATCAAACCACCACCGATTAGAAAAGTAAAAGAAGAGCAGGCAATAGCCGCAAATAATGCGGACTGGCGTAAACTATAAAGAGCTGGCTGATTTTCAATTTTTGCCAAAGACTGATCGAAATAGCGAATAAGTTCACTTTCACTCATATGCTGATAACGAGTCTGTATATCTAGTAACAACGTTTCCAGTAACTGAATATTATGAGTATTGATACCCACACCCTGAATATTAGTGACTTCGGTTTTAAACTGCTTACCACAGCGACAGGTTGAATTAATTTCCGTCAGCGTAACATGTGCCTGATTTTCTACCCCAAGCATATGAGCAACATGTCGCATTGACTGCTTAATGCGGAAACTACCTGTGCCTGCTGCTAAACAAATTTTACCAACCCGTAAAACCAAATCTGATTTAATATTTAACTGGAGCTCGTCAGAAGAAATAGGCAAAGTCATAATTGATTAAGCTATAACAACAAATTAACCATTATAACCCTTATATTTCTTAACAGATAAAATATATATTAACCAACCCATTAACATAATAGATAACGTAATGCATTATTAATCATACAACATAATCGAAAGTCAAATTGCAAGACTCCACACTAAGCAAAGAACCTTGTCATCAATATGACATAGATAACTTAACTTCATATAAAACAAACCCAGAGCAAAGTGCAGCGCAATACAAACTCCCAATAACATTTAAAGCAAATTAAAAGCCACTAAATAGATTTTGCAAAATTGAATTTAAAAGCCCAACTTTAGCAAGAAACCATAAACCAGCCCTAGTACATGTGCCTGCTGCGATAATTAACCTAATCAAACAACCGTAATTATTTAAAAAAATAGATTAAAAACAACCAGATTCCTAAACTAATTTAGCACCAATAAACAACTTGAAAGAAATCAATTCCTGCGAGGAAATGCTGCGTAACCACCAGTCAAAAGCACCCCCAACATAACGAATTTCAGTTATTTCTGCTCATTAAATATTGTTTTATAACAACAAAATTAATTAAACATCGTAAAAGTATATCTATTGTACAGTCAGATAAAGCTGGGTAGATTGACATTTTTCCGTTAGTATAGCAATGTACACATGAATCACATTTATAATTTAATTACAAAAGGATAAAGGAAATAAAATGAAAAATACATTGATAGAAGCCATCGAAAAACGTCGTACCCAATATACATTGGGTAAAAATGTTTCTCAGACACACGAGCAAATTACTGCCTTGATAGAAGAGGCCGTAAAACTGTCACCATCTGCCTTCAATTCGCAAAGCTCACGAGTGGTAATCCTGTTTGCTCAGCAAAGTGAAAAATTCTGGCAGATTGTCATGAATGAATTGCGTGCCATTGTTCCAGCCGACAAATTTGCGCCCACCGAGACCAAGATCAATAGCTTCGCTGCCGGCATTGGAACAGTATTATTTTACGAAGATCAGCAAACCATTGCTAGCCTGCAACAGCAATATCCCAGTTATGCTGAGCAGTTCCCCATTTGGTCAGAGCAGGGTAGTGGCATTGCACAGTTTGCTGTCTGGTCGGCACTAGCCAATGCCAATATCGGCGCCAGCTTACAACACTATAACCCGCTGCCAGATGCCGCTGCCGCCAAAGAATGGCAGATACCGGATAGCTGGAAACTACGAGCAATGATGCCTTTCGGTTCCAATGAAGCCCCATTTCCTGAAAAAACCTTTATTGATGATACCGAACGCTTTAAAGTATTTAATTAGCCCTGTCTGTAACGTAACTATATAGACTAAAACTGGCCGGATTGACATACAGTCCGGCTTTTTTTATCTTGTTTTCTAAGCTTAAACAGACAATCTTATATCAGTACAAATAATTAGCAATAAAATTGCTAATTTTAAATAAAACAAACATAAAAAAACTAAATAAAATGAAAATACGCAATATTGTAATAAAAAACCAGCAAAAATAGACATAAAAAACTAACTTAACTAATAACCTTTTTCTTTCACACCATATTTTTAATATTAATAAATTCTTAAATTACAACAAGATTATTTATACAGAAATCAAATGACTGTAAAATTTTTATCCTACACTTATCATTTATCTACCCTGATTTCGGCACTAATATGCCTCAAAACGTAATTGCAGATTTCTATCTGTTTAAAACAAATCAGGTTGAAATCTGTACACAATGCCGTTAAAATTTACTAATATTAACAACATTTAGTAAGTGTAAAATGCAGATCAAAAAACTTGCACTATTGCTAAACCTGTTGGGTTGTGGCTTGTTGCACGCCTATGCTGCCCCAATGTCCGCAACGACAGAACAGCTGGAACAAAAACAGCAACAGCAGATTATTCGTGAGCAGCAGCGTCAGCAACAATTCCAGCAGCGAATGCAACCTGATATTAATGTGCGTTTACAGCCTGAAGAACAAAACTTGTCGACAGACAAACTAGTAACAGACGAGACCCCTTGCTTTGCCATTAACAGCATCAGCTTAATTGGTGAAGAAGCAAGCCGTTTTCAGTTTGCCTTAAAAAAAGCCATTCGTCAGAGTCATTTCGTCCCCGGTATGTGTTTAGGCCCCAAAGCTATTAACCAACTCATGACATTGGCGCAAAATGCCGTCATTGAACGCGGGTACACCACAACCCGTATCTTGGCCAGCCCGCAAAATCTTACCAGTGGAAATTTACAACTAAATGTTATTCCTGGGCGTATCCATACTATTCGCTACAATTTGGATAGCGCTGCTACCACACATGTTGGACGCATTCGCCATATACAAAATGAATTTCCAGTTAGAGCAGGAGACATCCTGAATCTACGCAAGCTAGAGCAGGGGCTGGAAAATCTGCGTCGTGTTCCAACTGCTGAAGCCGATATTCAGATTGTGCCAGCAGAAGAACCCAATCAGAGCGATATCGTAATTAGCTGGTCGCAACGTACCATACCTGCGCGATTAAGTCTTAACGTAGACGATTCAGGCAGCCATTCAACCGGGCGCTATCAGGGTGGCGTTACCCTATCAGTAGATAACCCATTGGGATTAAGTGATTTATTCTACATCAACTACAACCATGATTTAGGTGGTAAAGACAGCTATTTCAGCGACGAAGGAAAAACCGGCAGCGGTACTCATGGCTATGCACTGCATTATTCCATCCCCCTTGGTAACTGGTTAATGGCATTTAACCGCAGCCATTACCGCTACCACCAAGCTGTAGCTGGTTATAGTGAAAACTATGATTACAGCGGAAACAGCGATAATACTGATATTAGCATTACCCGCATGTTGTATCGTAACAGCCACCGTAAAACCGATGCCACTGCCAAATTATGGCGGCGAGAATCCCATAATTTCATTAACGATGCCGAAATCGAAGTGCAACAACGACGTACTGCCGGCTGGGCAGTCAACTTAAACCATCAGGAATACATCGGCAATGCCATCCTTAACCTCGGTATAGGCTACAAGCGTGGCACAGGAGCAAATAACAGCTTGCGTGCACCTGAAGAAGAGTTTGGTGAGGGTACCTCACGCATGAAAATTATCAGTGCAGATATTGGCTTTATGTTGCCATTTACCTGGGGCAAACAGCACCTGAGCTACGACAGCAACTTTCATAGCCAGTGGAACAAAACACCATTAATCACCCAAGATCAGATTTCCATAGGTGGACGTTATACCGTTCGTGGATTTAATGGCGAAATGACCCTGATGGGGGAACGAGGCTGGTATTGGAACAACAACCTTAACTGGCAATACATGTCAGGGCAACAGATATATCTAGGGTTAGACGTCGGCCACGTTGCAGGACCAGCCACTGAAATGCAGCTAGGAAAAACCTTAGCCGGAGCTGTAATCGGCTTCAAAGGACAGATCAAAGCTGGCGGAAACTGGTATTACGACATATTTGCTGGCAAGCCCATATCCAAACCACAGTACTTCCGTACACCAAAAACCAGCGTTGGCTTCAGTCTAAACTATTCCATGTGAGCAAACTGCAACCCAACAGCCAAATCTTAAACCAAAACATACATCCTTAATTATCAAGAGAAAACAAAGAATATTTTAAAGGTATAAAAATGAATAAAAACCGCTATAAAATCATCTATAACAAACATCGCGGA
>NZ_JAGGIJ010000013.1:0-29275 GCF_024103505.1 Snodgrassella sp. | reverse complement strand
CTATACGCCTCGCTCTAAACCCTGTCAACTACTTCTCGCTTTTATTTTTCGATTTTTATTCAGATGACTGTTTTTTAATCCTAAAATTTTATTCTCTCTTTGACCTCCTTTATCACTTGTCTATTTCAGTTCTTCGCTTTACTCAGTCATTTTGGTACGGATTAATCTGTTATTTCTGTATATCACTTTAATCAACTACTATTTATCTATGTCTTATTTTTGTTTTAGTTATTTAATCTAGGCTTTTTTGTTGCATTTGTATTGTATGTGTCACTTCTATATTTTATAAAGTTTGTCTGTGCTGTTATTTATTGACTAGACAGGTTTATTACTAATTATGGTTTTGCTGTTTCAGTATGTTTGTTATCTTTTTTGCTAGTGCTTTATTCTTACTTTTGTCGGAAATAATAGGAATCACTGTATGGCAGAATTTTATATTTGCCGACAAATAAAGCTGATAAGTTGCTGATTGTGGTTAGGGCTGGTTTAATCAGGAAGCAGCTTATTTTATTAATTTCTAATCTTGCTATTTAGCTTGTTTGATTATTATTGGATTTTTTCATTATTATGCCTCGTTTTTATGTTCCGTCTGGTATTTGTGATTCAGTGGCATTTTCTTTGCCAGATGCAACAGCGCGCCATGTACAGGTTTTGCGCTGCCAGCCAGGTGAGCTGATTGAGTTGTTTGATGGTCTTGGCACTGTTTATCAAGCTGAAATTACAGCTATGGGTAAGAAAAATGTGGATGTGCTGATCCGTGGTAGTGAGTCTGTTACGCTTGAGTCTCCATTGGCGATTACGTTGCTACAATCAATTTCAAGCAGTGAACGGATGGATATGACTATCCAGAAAGCTGTGGAATTGGGCGTTACGCTGATTCAGCCAGTGCTGACGGAACGTAGTAGTCAGCGTTTAAGTGGTGAACGGGCGTTGAAAAAGCTGGAACGCTGGCAGGATATTGCGATTGGTGCATGTGAACAATGCGGGCGGACGATGGTGCCGGAAATTCGGCCGGTGGTGGATTTGGCTAATGCACTGGCTGGTTTGGCTACTGATGATTTGAAGCTGCTGATGAGTTTATGCCGACCCCAGGCATTAAATGAGTTTGAGCAACCTCTGGCGGTAACGTTGTTAATTGGCCCAGAAGGTGGGTTAAGTAATGCTGAGGAGGAGCTGGCAATCAGGCATGGTTTTGCTGCTATCAGTCTGGGGCCACGGGTATTGCGTACAGAAACGGCTTCGCTGGCGGCAATTGCTGCGATGCAGGTGTTATGGGGTGATTTTCGCAAGTAGTTCAGAATAGGTATTAAAATTTGAGAAAGAACACCAGCCAGTGTGACTGGTGATGTAGTTAGTATTTTTCCGGAATGTAACGATAAGGGTAATTGGGCTCCTGATAATCGCCTTTATCCTGCCGCTTTGGCAGTTCGACTTTTTTCCGTGGTGTTTTTTTGTATGGAATTTCGCTGAGTATGTGTTTGATGATGTTCAAACGCGCTTTCTTTTTGTCGTTGGAATCGACGACATACCATGGAGCCCATGAGGTATCGGTAGCCATAATCATTTCGTCACGGGCACGAGAGTAGTCGTACCAGCGACTGTAAGATTTGATATCCATGGGAGAAAGTTTCCAGATTTTACGCGGGTCGTTAATACGACCCAGCATGCGTCGGTGCTGTTCTTCCATGCTTACTTCAAGCCAGTATTTGAGCAGGATGATACCGGAATTGATTATGGCTTTTTCCATAAAGGGGATAATTTCTAGAAATTCTTTGCTTTCTTGTTCGGTGCAAAATCCCATTACGCGCTCTACGCCGGCACGGTTATACCAACTTCTGTCGAAGATGATAACTTCGCCAGCTGCTGGCAAATGGGGAATGTAACGCTGCATATACATTTGTGTTTTCTGGCGTTCACTCGGTGCTGGTAAGGCCACTACCTGAAATATGCGAGGGCTGACTCTTTCGGTAATTGCTTTAATTGCACCGCCCTTGCCTGCACCGTCACGTCCTTCAAAGATGATGCAAACTTTCTGCCCAGAAGCTTTTACCCATTCTTGCAGGGCAACCATTTCACCCTGAAGTTTTTCCAGTTCTTTGTAGTATTTCTTTTTAGTCAGCTTTTTGCGTTTGCTATTTTGATCGGTACAAGTATTGTTTTGTTTTTTAGCCTGCTCAATATCAGGTGTTTTTATCCCTGGCTGCAATTGTTTATCAGTCATTTTTACCTCCTTTGCCAATTGGATTATTAATTATTAAACTATTTGTTCATATATTGATAGAATATTAATGATAACAGCCATTTGCAACTTCTGTTACACTTTTTTACATTTAGTTTTATTTAGATATTTATGTTTGTGTGATCTGCTAATTTTCTAGGCAAAGTAGCCAGCTGCTCTATTTCTACTAAGGGTATGGGATGAGTTATTGTGGCTGCGTGCTTTTGCTATTCATACGCTGTTCGTCACGTGCGGTAAACCACCATACGATTAAGCCAATTATTGCGAGCATAACGCCAACCCATGCAGTGCTGGCCCAACCCCAGCCTGCAGCAATGGTTAAACCCCCTAAATAAGGTCCTAAGGCATTGGCAGCGTTGAAGGCACTATGATTCAGTGCGGCAGCCAATGTTTGGGCATCTTTGGCTACGTCCATAAGGCGAATTTGTAATAAGGTACCTACGGCACCACTCATGCCGATGAGAACGACTTGTATACATATCCAATATGGATAATGTAGTGCAAAGGGATATAAGGCTAACATGACTGCCGACCACGCCAGTAACCATGCTAGTCCTGACATCACATGGCGTCCAACCAGACGCGGTATGATGATGTTGCCTAATGTCATGCCTACGCCGTATAGACACATAACCAGTGGCACGCTTTTGGGCGACATGCCGGTAATGTTTTCGAGAGTCGAGGCCATGTAGGCATATATGCCAAACATACCACCAAAGCCGATGGCACCTATGGCCAGTGTCAGCCAAATCTGACGATTTGTAAGTGCATTAAGTTCGCGCACGGCATTGCTGCCACTACCTTGCATGCAGTTTGGTGGTAAAAATAAGGCTACCAGAATAACGGTGGTAGCAGCCAGTATGGCTACGATGAGAAAGACTACTCGCCAACCCACTGCCTGAGCCAGCCAGCTGCTTAAGGGTACGCCGATAGTGGTAGCTATGGTTAAGCCTATCATCATTAATCCTACAGCCTGAGTTCTAGTTTCTGGTGGCACCATGGCAGCGGCAACTAATGCTCCAACACCAAAATAGGCTCCATGCGGTAAGCCACTTAAGAAGCGAAATAGCATCATGCTGTTGTAGTTGGGGGCAAGCATGGTGCCTAGATGAGCTAGCGAGAAAAATGCCATAAGCACTAGCAACAGGCTACGCCGGCTGAAACGCGCTCCAAATATGGCAATAACGGGCGCACCGACAACGACACCAAGGGCATAAATACTGATTAGATGCCCTGCTGTCGGTTCACTGATATTTAAGCCGCTAGCGATATAAGGCAAAACACTCATGGTGGCAAATTCTGTGGTGCCGATGGCAAAACCGCCGACTGCAAGGGCAAATAATAGCCAGCGTGGATGGGGAATGCGGTCAGGTTCGGTATTCATAGGTATATTAGTATGCAAATGTATTGTTGTGCTAATTGTGTGTTTGGTAAGATATGAGTTTAACTGATTGAGAAATATTAGTAAAAGTTCTTCTTTTACTCTATAGCTTATGATTTGCTGTTTTTTATTTTATTGTGTTAATGGTTGTGAAAGATGAAATTTGGTGATGCTATGTATTGGCAGGCATTTTTTTCTGTTATGGCTGTTATATACGCTGTATTTTGGATTTTATGCTCTTTATTTAAATGCAAAGTTAATTTAATTTGCAGTAGATAATGGTTTTATATGCTTATCCATGTATTGTTTTCTACAAGTTTTATGCTTTAGCAGGATATAATAGTATTAATTATGTACTTTTTTATAAGCTGTTTTATTTAGTAAGAATGGAATTAATGATGAGTAAACCCAGTGCTCAAACACTAGAAAATCGCCGGGATGATGCGCAGTTGCTCGCAGATGAAGCAAAGTATTGTTCTTTTGGTGATACGGTACATTATGTTAACCCGCCAAAAATTTTTGATGGCTGCGAAGGCAGCTATATGTATGACAAAAATGGCACGCCTTATTTGGATTTGCAGATGTGGTATTCAGCCTGTAATTTTGGTTATGCTAATGAACGCCTGAATACGGTGTTAAAGCAACAGGTGGATACTTTGCCACAGTGTGCAAGCCAGTATCTGCATCCAACCAAAATTGAGCTGGCAAAAACTATTGCTGAGGATATGAAGCGCAAATTTGGGCGTGATGGCCGGGTTCATTTTAATGTTGGCGGTTCGCAGTGTATTGAGGATTCACTGAAAATTATTCGTAATGCGTCTGAAGGCCGGTCATTGATGTTTGCGTTTGAAGGTGGCTACCACGGGCGTACGCTGGGGGCATCTTCTATTACTTCAAGCTTCCGCTATCGTCGTCGCTATGGTCATTTTGCTGACCGCGCTATGTTTATTCCGTTTCCATATCCGTTCCGGCGACCTAAGGGTATGACATCAGAGGAATACGGAGAACATCTGGTGGCTGATTTCGCTCGTTTGTTTGAAACGGAATATCATGGTGTATGGGATCCGAAAGCAGGTCAGGCCGAATATGCGGCGTTCTATATAGAGCCGCTTCAAGGCACGGGTGGCTATATTGTGCCACCACGCAACTATTTTAAAGAATTGAAAAAGGTTCTGGACCAATATGGTATTTTGTTGGTGGCCGATGAAATTCAGATGGGCTTTTATCGCACTGGCAAGTTGTGGTCAATTGAACACTTTGATGTACAACCGGATATGCTGATATTTGCTAAAGCATTGACTAATGGTTTGAATCCTCTTGGTGGTTTGTGGGCACGAGAAGAGTTGATTAATCCGCAGATATTCCCTGCTGGTTCTACTCATTCTACTTTTGCTTCAAATCCGCTGGGTACAGCTGTGGGTCTGGAGGTATTCAAAATGATGGCCGAAACCGATTATGAGAAAATGGTAATGGAAAGCGGTGCCTACTTCCTTGAAGGCTTGAAAACGCTGGAACAGCGCCACAAGGAAATTGGTGAAGTAGATGGTCTGGGGCTGGCGTTGCGTGCGGAAATCTGTACTGAAGACGGCTTTACGCCAAATAAGGCTTTAGTAGACAAGATGGTTGATATTGGGATGTCTGGCGATCTAGACTGGCAAGGCCAAAAAATGGGGCTGGTATTGGATATAGGTGGCTATTATAAGAATGTGATTACTTTTGCCCCATCTCTGCATATTACAAAACAGGAAATTGATCAAGGAATTGAGTTGCTGGATCAGTTGATAACACGTGCTAAAAAAGAGTTAAACGCTTAAGCCACGTTATATGGCAGCTTGGCTGGTATTTAAGCCGGCTGCCACATGGGATGTTATGAATTATCTGACTCAACTTGAACCGGATGAACTGGTCGAGATTTTTCTGACCAATCCTCCACAGGATTTTACTGCATGGCAATTAATGAGTGGGGTACCCGCTTTTGCTGCACGCTTTGATTTACTCACAACTGCTGATGCTGATTTTCAGCAGAAAATTCGCCATTGGCCACTGTTTCGCTGGTGGCAACGCTTTCTGCAACCTCTTACTTGTTTTATTGGCACAACAGTATCTGAGTATGCTTTACTCACTCAGCAACAATCAGCACAGCAATTAGCCTTAGAAATAAAACAGAACTATGGCAAGAAATATCCGTTGCTGATTGTGAAAGATATTCCGCAGCAGTCACCATTATTGGATACGCAGGCAAACGATTATGCAGCTACACTGATTCAGTCGTTGCAGCAACAGGGATTTATTGCGGTGGAAGGTCAGGCTCTGGCCTGGGTACCAATTGATTTTAATGATATTGATGAATATTTGAGCCGCTTGTCCTATCAGCGCCGCAAAAATTTTCGGCGCAAGCTGAAAACACAATCATTGATTGAAACTGGTTGTCTGTATAGCGGTGATGTGTGTTTTCAGGACGAAGCCGTTCTAGATCAGTATTATCAGTTATATTTAAATGTTTATAATCAAAGTGAGATTCATTTTGATTTATTAACTCGGGAATTTTTTGTGCAGCTGTTACAGGATAGCAGTAATCAGGCCAGAATTTTTACCTATCATCATCAACAGCAATTGATTGGATACAATATTTGTTTCGTGCTCAATAATATGTTGGTGGATAAATATATTGGCTTTGTTTATCCACAGGCACGGGAACTGAATTTGTATTATCTGAGCTGGTTTTACAATCTGGACTATGCCAGACAGCACGGGCTGGATTTTTATGTAGCCGGCTGGACTGATCCGCAAGTAAAGGCATCTCTCGGCGCTCAGTTCACTTTTACGAAGCATATGGTATATGTACGTAACCCTGTTTTAAGAACCTTACTGGCCAAAATCAGTAATCGCTTTGAGCAGGACAAAACTTGGCAGGAAGCCAACAAGCAACTTAAGCTGGATAGCAAAAAACATGAATAAACCGGTTATTCTGGATTTTGATCACAGTACAGGCATAATAACAGATGCATTCAGAATTGAGCTGGGACAATGGCAGGAAGCTATTCGTTTTGGCTGTTCACAAGCTAAATTCAAACAGTTAGAGACAGAACTGGCACGACAGTTACCTGAATACTATGGCACGGTACTAATGGGCAGCGGCGACTACCACCATATTTCATTATTATTAATTAAACGTTTACAGCAATATTTCAATGCTACTAATCCAATACAGGTAGTTATTTTTGATAATCATCCGGACAATATGCGCTATCTGTTCGGGATTCACTGTGGTTCGTGGGTAAGCTATGTGGCGCAATTGCCCTTTGTCAGCCATGTGCATGTACTGGGTATCACTTCAAATGATATTGGCCTTGCCCACTGCTGGGAAAACCGGCTGGCACCATTATTTCAGGGCAAATTAACTTACTGGTGTATGGATGTACAGGTTAGCTGGGCCAAAAAAATCGGTCTGCAACAGGCTTTTCGTGCTTTTGCTTCACCAGAAGAGCTGGTTAGCGCATTTATTCAGGTACAGCAACAAACCAGTGAATCAGTATATGTTTCAATTGATAAGGATGTGCTGGGGAAAGATGTAGTACAAACCAACTGGGATCAGGGTCGTATGCAACTGGAGCATTTATTGACTGTGATTGCTGCTCTGGATCAGCGCATTATTGGTAGTGACATTACCGGCGAAGTTTCGCAATGGCAATACATCAGCCTGCTCAAACGTCTGCTCAGCGCTATGGACAAACAGGAACCAATTCCAGCAGCCACGCTGGCAGCATGGCAACAACAACACCATGCAGTTAACCAGCAACTACTTAATGCTTTAGCTCAACATCAACAAACGACATTCTGAATAACTTCAGCTATTTGGGAAAATTGTGCATCAGTAAGCCATGGGCTATTGGTAATGGTTAACATGCGTGCTGCAAAATTTTCAGCATTTGGCATAACCACTGTAGGCACAATTGGGCGCAGGTAATCATATTGTGCCAGCGTATGAATGAATAAACGGGTCACACCTAAAGGACTGGCCCATAACTGATTTAATACCGCATCACGATGTTGTCCAGTGGGCATTAATACCATTAAAAATGGCCATACACCCTGACCATGCTGATCAATAATCACTTGTATGCCGGTAATGCTCTGTAACTTCTGGATACGTTGTTCCGCTTGTTGTTGCAGGGTATGTAAAAATATCGGTAACCGCTGTAAGGCATTCGCAGCAACATTCTGACGCCAGCGGCTGACGCGATGCAAAGGAATGGCAAAATCAAAATCATCGCCAACAGCAGCAATCCATTGCTGCTGACGAAGTGCTTTGCGCCGGCTATAGCCATAAGCAAAATACAATCCGGTAGGATTATACAAAGCTGTATATCCTAAGAGTTCAACGGTACGTAATGCTTCCCATTTAGGCCGGAATGGTAATAATCTGCTGGCAGTGGTTTGTAAATTGCGACGCAATTGTGTATCAGCGGCGGTTAGTAAACCGCCTTCATACATGGTTAGCCCTTTACCAGCAGCCAGACTAAATAATACAACATCTCCATGCTTGCCTACCTCTGCACCCAATGCCTGCGCTGCATCTTCTATTACACTGATCTGTAGAGGCTGTGCCAATTGTTTAACTGCATCTATATCCGTTACACGTCCGCCCAGATGTGTGGGTATAACTGCCAATACATGCTCATTTAACAGGGTAGTAAGTTGTGCAGTATCAAGATCAATACTATCTGGCTTTAAATCACATAGTTGTATCTGCAAACCGCAATGATGAATGGCCAAAGCCACTAGTGGACAGCTATAAGCTGGGACAATTACGGTTTTGCGCATGGGATGTTGTTGCGATAGCGCAGTTAAGGCAATGATCAGTGCCGCGGTACCAGAACAGGTAACCTGTAAAGGAGGCAGATTTAATTGTGTACTAACACTGTCTGCCAGTGATTGCTGTGTCGGCAACCAGTCACGCCATTTCAGCGGTAAACCGGCGGTAGGCGGATTTTCATAATAGTTGAGCATAACTGGCACTTAAATTTAAACCTTGAAAATTTAACACGCTTCATCATCTTTGCTGTGTTCAGTTTGGATGATTTCTTTTTCTGCTAAGGCCAAAAAGATGATGCCAGCTACGATGAATACTGCACCCATAATACGGGTAGCAGTAATGTGCTCATGAAATAGAAAAGCTGAGACCAGCATTACTGTCACCACTTCCAAATGCGAAGCAGCAAATGCTGGGCCAACTGGCGCTTTCTTAAGTAATACCATCCAAGTAAAAAATGCTCCAATATACCCTGCTATAGCAATATAAACCCATGGCTGTGTGAATACCCGGATAATCCATTCCAGACTGGCTTCGAGTGGCTGAGCATGAATAGCCGTTAATTTAAAACTGCTTTGCCCTAGAGTATCGAACAATAATAAGAGCGCAAAACCGATTAAATAAAATTTACGCATTATGACGCTCCAACCAATACTACTCCGATGGTAATACAAAACATGCCTATCAGCCGAAAACGAGTCAGTTTTTCCTGAAACAGAATCCGTCCAACCAGCATCAGTACAATAATGTTAATTGATCCCAGTAAAATACCCTGCGACAAGGGTACCTGACTTAAAAACGCCAGCCACAGCAAAAATTCAGCGACATAAGAACCGATACCAATCCATAACCAGTAATTGCTGAATAAATCTACCCAGTAATACCAACCATTGCGGTTATTCGGTGCTATGGCTGCATATTTAAACGCAGTTTGTCCAAGCGTATCAAAACAGATGTTGGCAAACCACAAAATGAATACAATCAGAGTCATACAATATTTCTTTCTGCTATATGATGAGTATTCACTTAAGTTGACTAGCAATATTTTCAAAAAAGGCAACTGACTGGTTGATGACTTCGCGTCGCTGCCGATCAATGGTAATCAAATGATAACTATTATCCAGTACCACAAACCGAGTCGCTCCACTAACCTGCTTTTCTACCAGACGAGCATTGGTATTGATATTGGCAATATCATCGTGACCAGAATGCATAATCAGACAGGGTGCAGTTACCTGTGGCAGTTGCCGCCGTATTTGTTTAGCGAGTGTCTGCATTTCCGCCAGAGCCGGGAATGGATTACCAGCCAAACCGGCACTGGCACTGTCGCCACTGAACATACTGGCAGCAACAGATGCTCGGATACGTTCATCTTTCAGTCCGTATGGTGGTTTCTCAATAAAAGAGGTTTTCTGGAATAAATGAAATTTCTTCAACAAGGGTAACAAGCCAAAAAACTGTTTTGCCCAGAATGGAATAGACCAGCCATCATAATTAAAGGTTACGCCATAAACGCCAACGCCCTTTATCAACTTTGGCTGGTCAGCAGCCAGTTTCAATGCCAGCAACGCACCCATTGATAATCCGGCCACAAACAGACAATCAACATGCTGCTGTAGAAATTGCGCAGCTTCCTGCACACTGGTATACCAGTCATGCCAAGTGGTTCGACACAAATCAGCTTCATCGCCACAATGACCCGCCAGTTGCATTGCATACACGGTAAAACCGGCCTGATGCAGCCCTTTGGCTAAAATACGCATCTCATTTGGTGTACCAGTTAAACCGTGAATCAGAAGCACACCATTGCGATTACCGGGTAAAAAATAGGAAGAATCTTGAATCATAATTTCAAATTAGCCATTGAAGCTTTATGCAGGAGAGGAGCAATAATTTTCAGCCGGAGCTTTAATCAGATCTGGCAAAATGGCCACAACGTCATTAAAATCCTTAATTGGATAGTGCCGAATACCTTTTTGCTGACAAAAATCAATTAATTTATCTTTAGCAAAGACCAGATCTACCTTATCCGCCACACAAAAATCCGAAGTACCATCGCCAACATAAAAAATCTTCTGAAAACCGATCAACTGACTCCGATGTCGACATTTACAATTGCCACTGGCCTTATGACAGTGTTCATTGGCATAAGGAAAATCCAGTTTCCAACCCTGCTGCTGATCATGCAATAAGCGATTAGCGAAGACAGGCAAGAAATCAATATTATATCGCTTCAAAATCGACTGAATTGCATAGTCCAGCCCATCGCTGACAATATGCACGTTCAAATGTGTATCCCGCACCAGATCAATAAATGTGCCAAATGCAGGATCAATCCTGATTTGTGCCAGCGCACCATCTAATTCCGCCTGACTAGCTTGCATATTAGCAATTTGCTGACGCATGCATTCACGCGAACCAATAATGCCATCCAGCCATTGCTGCTCCAATAAGGCACATTTTTCATTGCCGAATTGGCTAAGTAAGGTGTCGGTCACATCTTTTTCACTGATGGTGCCATCAAAATCACAAAGTACAGTATACTTCGTCAACTCGTTAGCATAAAATAATGAGTTATGATTAACTTGGCTCTCAACAATGGGAATGAAACAACTCATATTATCCTGAGTAAAAATTACAAACGAAAATAGGCCGGCATTCTAATATGGGGAAAGCTGGATTATTGAAAATGATTGAATACATTAATGTGCCAGCAAAAATAACCAACGCACTAAGTTTTCTGCCAATCACGATTACTACGCATACCTGCAATTAGCAGTAACCGCGATTTACCGACCCACGGCTAAGGAATTATCAAAATATATCAGCCACTCTGTATCCATTCATGTTGAATATAAATTAATTTCAATCAATATATTGATACAAACAGGGATACTTTTCATAACTACACCCATGTATCCATCCGGCAGTAATTTAAATTACTTACCGGCGACCATAGCACCAAACATATTCTCAACAGATACCCACTTATTCAGACAACTGATATACTTGAAAAATTTAGTCAAATAAACAGTATATTTTAAAACATTTCAGCCAGAAATTAAAGCTATATAATTGACCCACCTGTGAAATGTAGAATATAGAAGCAATGATAAAATAATAACCATTGTTATTTTCACAAGAGCAATAATCAAATAAATAATTAATTTAGCTTGATTTTACACTACTATTGAAGCATACATCTCTGCGATTTTTTTGCAAGATAAACTGATTATTGTATACAGCATAATTATCCTACTTACCTGAAGCCCCCTGTTTTGCTATCGATTCTACAACCATAGCTGTTATTGAAACGTTCGGATAGGTATCAACATGATCAGCCTTAACTATCTATACATGTTTAACTGTTTATTACTAGCAAGTACATAAAGGAAAAGTGCGGATAAATCCGCACTTTACATTCAAACTAACTCATCAACAATATATGATTTAAACATTCTGATGAAATTTTGTTGCCGATGATTTGTCCATTATTACTTTTAATTAATGCACATCTCTTGGTGAATTAGGCACATGCCGCCAGTCCTGAGTCACATCATCCAGATCGTGCCCCGGATTCATCACTAAATCCCCTACTTTCACAGAATGCGACGCATTGATAATAAGAGCTGACGACATTTTATCACTGACGCGGTAAATCAGCGCTATGCCAACCTCTTCAGCAGGAATACTCAGGTACTTAAGTACACTACGCGATTTTTTAGAAGCATCGGGTATACTGCCCTTAAGCTGATGACTCTTCTTATACAGACTTACTACTGTGCCTTTGTCTACTCCATCATCGCTACCCAAGTTCAGAGTAATTGTTTGGTAGGTTCCTGCCTCTTGAACTCCGTCCATAACAGAAACGATTTTGCCTTTTACCTGAGTACTGGGTGCATGTGGCATCATCTGGAACGAATCGTGTTCATCGGTTATTTTTAACAGATAATCACCTTTATTTAATTCTGATGCAGCATTGGTAACAACCATTGGCTGTGCGGTTTGGGTAGGCAATTTCACTAGTGGGTGCACGCGCGTGTAATACTCGTCTTTAGGCAGGCTAGCAGCATCACTTGGACTGCGTTCAGCCAGCGCACTGTTATGTTCGGCCAGTGTTGCCACCTCGCCACTGAAGCGTACTAGCTGCCCCAGATTTTTATGTGTATCCGGATCGGTAATATCTTTTTCAATCCGGTATACCAGATATCGCCCTGACTCCAGCTGACGATCAGCATATACACGATCACCCGTTGTATACATAATGCGACTTTCAGGCCCGCCGATAAGACGTGGTGCTTTTCTGGTTTGTTCTTTATCAATTACCTGTGGATGTTGCATGAATATACGGTAAAAATCGACATCAACGGTATTGATGCCATAACCGGAAGAAATATTACGCACCTTTGGCTGTAGTTTAATGGTTGGAATACCACCATTGTCGTCAAAACCAAGGCGAGGTTGACCATCAACATAACGAAGGCTTAAAACCTGCCCTGGATAGATTTTCTGTGGATTCTGAATCTGAGCACGATTAGAGCCCCACAATTGCGGCCATTGCCATGGGCTGTAAAGATACTTACCCGATATGCTCCACAGAGTATCGCCGTTTTTCACTACATATTGTGCTGGTGCATCGGGACGTAATTTTAATTTGGCCATTACAGGTGCAGATATTGCCATACCAAGCGTACATAGCAGGGTTATAATATGTTTATGCATGTAAAGTATCCTTAGGGAAATTACTGTTTTCAATGGTTGTTATATGACATAGTATGAATATTAATGCCAGTTTACCTGAATCTATATCAACAAGCTTTAAAAATTCCACATTGCCATCATGTAATCAGGTCAGATTGAACAAGGAATTAAACACACAATGGCTCTACTAAACATTTTACAATATCCTGATGAGCGTTTACATACTGTTGCGCAATCTGTGACGCAATTTGATGACAGAATTCGCACTTTGGTACAGGATATGGCTGAAACCATGTACGAAGCACGCGGTATTGGGCTGGCTGCAACTCAGGTTAATGTTCATGAACGTGTGGTAGTAATGGATCTCTCCGAAGAACGTAACGAATTGCGAGTATTCATTAATCCGGTTATCACCGCCAGAGAAGGCGATACCGAATATGAAGAAGGCTGCCTTTCTGTACCCGGTATCTATGAAACAGTGCACCGCTCGGAACGCATCACTGTTGAAGCATATGATGAACATGGTGAAAAATTCATACTAGAAGCGGATGGTCTGCTGGCTATCTGCGTGCAGCACGAATTGGATCATCTCGCCGGCAAAGTATTTGTTGAATATCTGTCTCCATTGAAACAGAATCGCATCAAAACCAAACTAAAAAAACGCGCACGCGAAAAAATGTAAATAACACAACCCGTTATCAGCCTTAATATTTGTATCACCATCTTCTGATAGTGATATTGTCTTTTGTGGATTTGTTGCATGAAGCCTTCTGTAATTTTTGCTGGAACACCCGATTTTGCTGCGGCAGCGCTTAACGCTATTGTTGCTGCTGGGTTTGATGTACCGCTGGTATTAACCCAGCCAGACCGCCCTTCTGGTCGCGGATTGAAGTTACAACCCAGTGCAGTTAAAAAAACTGCATTGGCGCATGGGCTCACAGTTATCCAGCCAGCCACACTGAAAACAACTGAAGCGCAGGCAATGTTACGGGAGCAGAATGCTGATGTAATGGTCGTAGCTGCTTATGGATTATTATTACCGCAGGCAGTGCTGGATATTCCCAGATATGGCTGTCTGAATATTCATGCGTCCCTGCTACCGCGCTGGCGTGGCGCCGCACCGATACAGCGCGCTATTGAAGCGGGCGATCAGAAAACCGGTGTATGTATTATGCAAATGGATGCCGGTCTGGATACTGGTGCTGTTATTAGCCAACATATTTATACTATCGGTACAGATGAAACCGCAGCTGAAGTGCATGATGCACTGATGCATCTGGGGGCGAATGCAATTGTTGCTGATTTACAACAAATCAACCAATTACAACCCGTTGCACAAAGCGAAACAGGCGTAACCTATGCTCATAAATTAAGCAAAGCTGAAGCACAAATCGACTGGACACGCCCCGCCATAGAAATAGCCCGCAAAATCCGTGCTTTTAATCCGGTACCAGGCGCTTGGACGATCTGGCAGGATAAACCTCTTAAAATTTGGCGTGCACAAGTTACTTCGCATACAGGAGTGCCGGGTACAGTGTTGCACAGTAACGAACATGAACTGATTATTGCTTGTGGTAGTGGAGCGCTCAGTATTGAGGAAATTCAGAAAGCTGGCAGCAAGTCCATGCCTGTTGCCGCATTTCAGACCGGCAATACTTTACAGCAGGGTACCGTACTGACATCAGTGGAGACCAATGCATGAGTATGGCGCATGTCCAGCAACTGGCGGCTCACGCCATTGGTGAAGTATTAAATGGACGCAATCTCAGCGAAGTTTTGGCTCAGCTCATGCAGCAGCATCCGGAACTGTCCGTTGCGGATAAAGGTGCTTTGCAGGATCTTAGTCATGGTAGTCTGCGCCATTTAGGTCTGTTGCAACAACTTGTGCACCAAATGACGAAAACATTACCCCCCGTAGAAATTGTCCATCTTCTCGTCATTGCTTTATATCAACTGCATTTTACCCGCAATGCAGCGCATGCTGTGGTAAATGAAGCTGTTAATTATGCACGCCAGCTACAAGGTGGGCATTACCAGAAACTGATTAACGCCTTGTTACGACGCTTTTTACGAGAACGCGAAACTCTATTAGCTCATGCACTTAAACAGGATGAGGCGCGTTATAACCTACCTGACTGGTGGTTAAACTACTTGAAAAAGCATTACCCCCAGCACTGGCACAACATGGTCACAGCCATGGCGCAACATCCACCTATGACATTGCGGATCAACCGTCGTTATACAGATGCTGAACAGTATCTGACAAAATTGACAGCTAGTGGCATTGCCGCCAAAATTCTGGATACTCACAGCATCATGCTACAGCAGGCAATAGCTGTACAGAAACTGCCAGACTTCGCTGCCGGCCACGTATCGGTACAGGATTTTGGTGCCCAGCAGGCTATCCCCATGCTTAATCCGCAAAATGGTGAGCGTATTCTTGATGCCTGTGCTGCTCCCGGTGGCAAAACCGGCCACATACTCGAATGGGCAGACTGTGATGTCACCGCGCTGGATATTGATCCTTTGCGCCTGAAACGTGTACAAGATAATCTGCAACGTCTGCAACAGCGAGCACACTTGCATTGTGCTGACGCAAAAGAGCTACACTTATGGTATGATAACAACACTTTTGATGCCATTCTGGCTGATGTACCATGTACTGCCTCAGGTGTGGTAAAACGCCATCCAGACATCAAATGGCTGCGCCAGCCACAAGATAGCCAAAAAACCGCACTACAGCAGGAAGCTTTACTGGACAGCCTGTGGCTAACACTAAAATCAGGCGGTCGCCTACTTTTGGCCACCTGTTCGATTTTCATGGAAGAGAATCAGCAACAGCTAACCCGTTTTTTAACCCGACATGCGGATGCCTGCGAGCGTCAATCACGTGTATTGTTACCGAACAGCAGACAAGATGGATTTTTTTACGCGCTTATCGATAAAATCTAGTCTACTTTTTGCCTGCCTTCTCTGCCTGAGCATTACCATAGTAAAGGCAGAGGGCATCAGTACTACGCGTGCTCAAGCTAATATAACCAGCAATGGCCAGCTTTCCATCAATACGCGTTTTAATACCCAGCTGCCCGATCAGTTAAAACAGGCACTCACACAGGGTGTACCATTAAATTTTGATCTAAACTACCAACTCACCTCCCCCACACTTGCATCCTATCGCAATCGGATTAACAACCTGATTGCTGGTGATAATCTTATTCAGTACAAACTAGCCTTTCATCCACTTACTAATCGCTATCGCGTCAGTATGGGATCGACCTTTTCTACTGAATACAACAGTCTTGATACCGCACTTAGAGCCATTGGGGCTGTGGCCAACTGGCGTGTACTCAGCAATGGCACACTCAGTGGTGTATCTGCGGGAGAGGTTCGTGCAGATGTACGCCTGAGCCTAAGTATCAGTCAGTTGCCAAAGCCATTTCAAATCAATGCACTGACTTCCCATAGCTGGCAGCTGGATTCCGGCTGGCATCGTCTTGTTATCAACGCGGATTAATCATAATGAGACGGCTAATCTTGGTCATGACGGTACTCTGTGTGGTGACCTTGTATGTTCTGGCCGTCGCCACCGGTAATACCAGTGTTTTGTCGCAATATTTCTGGTTTGCATTCGGTTTTGCCTCACTATTAGTGCTTACACTGGTTCTGATGGCTGGTTCTTACTGGTGGAAATTATTGCAGAGCCGGCACCGGCATGAATTCGGTTCCAAAATTGCCATGCGTCTTGCCGCTATGTTTACACTGGTGGCTGTATTACCTGGCCTATTCCTGTTCGGCGTTTCTGCTCAGTTTATTTCACACAGCATTCACTCATGGTTTGGTAACGATACTGAAGAAGCACTTAACCGCAGTATCAGCCTGAGTAAATCCGCTCTGGATTACGAACTGGACAACAGTGTCCGCCGAGCAGCGAATATCCAAATTGCCCTGATTGCCGCCAATAGTCTGGAAGAACCGCTTCTACCAGTTCTTGAAAGTAATGATAAAAACAAGCAATTCAGCCAGCTAAATATCCGCAATCTCAGCAACAATCAGCTTGTTGCCGAATATAATCCGCAGCACCTTCCCACCCCTGAACTTAACGATAATCAGATACAAAACTTACACACCACAGGTTCAGTGCGTGAAATTGAAAACATAAATAACATTCTTTATGCTCAGGGCTGGCTGATTTTACCAGGCCGAACCCATGATAATGCCCTGTTTTTCCGTCAACCCATTCCGGCCAAAGTCGCGCAGGATGCTACCCTGATTGAGGCGGCACGTGCCAAATATGGTGAACTGAGTTTTACTAAAAAGAGTTTGCAAACCTTTTTTCTGGCAACCCTGTTAATGGCTACTTTGCTGGCAATCGTTTTAGCCTTACTGGTCGCCCTGTTATTTGCCCGCCAGTTCGTTGCACCGATTCTGTCACTGGCAGATGGCGCCCGGGCAGTAGCCAAAGGTGATCTGGATATACAGCAAACCATCTATCGCAATGACGAACTGGGTCAACTAACTGGCCTGTTTAATCACATGACGGTTCAACTACGTCATTCACGAGAGCAGCAGGAAGCGGCCAGACATTATCTAGAACATATTCTTAACAGCCTGACTACCGGCGTGGTTACACTCAATCCAGAAAAATGCCTGATTACATTTAACCAGATGGCAGAAAACATCCTCGGACAGAATCTGAATCCGATCCTTGGGCAGAATATCAATCAGTTGTCCGAACAAGACCCACAGACTGCAATGCTGGCAGATGTATTCCAGCAGATTCTCGTCACCGAAAACCAGAATAAACCGGCACAAATCACCTACAATCACAAAGATGAAACCCTGATATTACTTGGCAAAGCCACTCCACTACCCGAAGATAGCGGTGGAGGCACAGTACTGGTATTTGATGATGTCACTGCATTGGTGAGCGCACAAAAAGAAGCTGCATGGGGTGAAGTAGCGCAACGGCTAGCACACGAAATACGCAACCCACTGACACCTATTCAATTATCTGCTGAACGACTGGCTTGGAAACTGCATGACAAACTCAACGAAGCAGATGCCCAGATTCTCAATCGTGCCACCAATACCATTATTCGACAGGTGGCTGCGATGAAAGAAATGGTCGAAACATTCCGCAATTATTCCCGCGCACCAGCGCTAAAATTCACCAACCTCGATTTAAATGAATTAATACGCGAGGTTTTGGTACTTTACGAAGGTAGTAATTGTACATTTGCGGTTAATTTGAGTAAGATAGTAATGAATGTTAATGCCGACAGTGGTGCATTACGTCAGGTTATTCATAATCTGTTAAAAAACGCAGTGGAGGCAGCCACAGCTGATTCCTCACCCGAAGTCAGCATACTAACCGAACTAAATAACGAACACATCCTTTTCTATGTGAGCAACAATGGTAAAACATTCAGTCAGGAGATGTTATTACATGCATTTGATCCTTATGTAACAGACAAACCCGGTGGTACCGGACTGGGATTACCGGTAGTAAAAAAAATCATTGAAGAACACGGCGGGCGGATCCAAATCAGTAATCAGAAAAATGGACTGGCTTGTGTCAAAATAACCCTACCCTTACAGGTGAATAGAAATGCGAAGCAGTGATATTTTAATTGTTGACGATGAAGTAGGAATCCGCGACTTATTATCAGAAATTCTGCAAGACGAAGGGTATACCGTCACCACGGCCGAGAATGCCGATACTGCCCGCCAACTGCGTCAGCAAACTCGTCCTGCCATGGTACTGTTAGACATCTGGATGCCAGATTGTGATGGCATAACCTTATTAAAAGAATGGGCAAAATCCGGCCAGTTAACCATGCCGGTGGTCATGATGAGTGGTCATGCCAGTATTGATACTGCAATAGAAGCAACCAAAATCGGTGCTTTGGATTTTCTAGAAAAACCCATTTCCCTGCAAAAATTGCTCAGTACAGTAGATCGTGCCCTGAAATACGGACAGATGCAGGCGGCTTCCAACCTGTCACTGGATAAACTCGGACATAGCCCAGCTATTAAAGAATTGAATCAACATCTGGAGCGGATAGCCAAATTCAGCACCCCAGTATTATTGACCGGAGAATTGGGTTCCCCTTTTGAACTGGTAGCACGTTCATTCCATAAAAACGCAACCCCTTGGGTAGAACCATCAAAAATAGAACAAATTGTAGACGCTCCCATTGAACTATTGCAGAAAGCAGCCAATGGCATACTCTATCTGGGTGATATTGCTCAATATGGTAAAAGCACTCAGCAAAGTATCGGCTTTATCCTCACCAAAGCAGATCGCTACAATGTACGCATCATCTGTGTTTGTAGCCGGCCAATCAAGGAAATGATTACCGATCCGCTACAAGATAACAAACTACTCAATACCCTTTCACCATTAATTGTTTCCATTCCTCCATTACGCTCACAACTGGATGACATGGTATTTCTGGTAGAACAAATTACCACCGAACTGGCAGAAAGTCAGAAAATTCCGCCGGTAAAATTTACCACAGCAGCACTCAATGAACTGCGCCAGTATGACTGGCCGGGCAATCTCGAGCAATTGCGTAGCGTTGTAAAAAGCCTGATGCTAACAGCAGAACATAATGAAATCGATGTTAATGCCATCAGCACTATCCTGAACCAGTTCAAATATAATCAGCCACATGAAATCATGACTGGCTTTAATTTTGACCTGCCTCTGCGTGAATTACGTGAAGATCTGGAAAGGCGCTATTTCGAATACCATATTGCTCAGGAAGGCCATAACATGAGTAAAGTAGCTCAGAAAGTAGGCTTAGAGCGAACCCATCTGTATCGCAAATTAAAACAGCTTGGTATCCAGTTTTCAAGACGTCAGGCTGAAAACAAATCCTGTTAAATAGCATAGAAAAATCTGCCAGAAATATTATTATTAATTTTGCTCATAATAACCGGCGGATTTTTCAAACAAATATATTCAATAAAACATTGATTGGACATGCCTGAAACGTTAAGGTTAGCTATCTAACCATAACTATTGGATAGGCTGTTCAATCATGAGTTTTACTTCGCTGAGTTTTGAATTTTTTCCACCGCGTACTGAAGAAGGCCGGCGTAAACTTGCCATTACCCGCAAACAACTAAGCCAATATCAACCTGAATATTTTTCATGTACCTATGGTGCAGGTGGCACCACCCGCGCCGGAACACTGCAAACTATTACCGATATCTTGAATGATGGTGTGGCTGCCGCGCCTCATCTGGCTTGTATTGGTGCCAGCCGTGAAGAAATGATCAGCCTACTTCAAACCTACAAAGACATGGGCATTCGCCATATTGTAGCCTTACGTGGCGATATTCCTTCTGGCGTGGGCTTCGGACATCAGGGCTTACGCTATGCAAATGAATTGGTTGGACTCATTCGTCAGGAATTCGGTAACTGGTTTCATATAGAAATCGCCGCTTATCCCGAATTTCACCCACAATCCCGCAGTGCGGAAGATGATATCAACCATTTTGTACGTAAATGTCAAGCCGGTGCCGACTCGGCAATTACCCAATATTTTTTCAATGCAGACAGCTACTTCTGGTTTGTAGATGAAGTGCAGAGCCGAGGAGTGAATATTCCCATTATTCCTGGCATCATGCCTATTGCCAGCTTCTCCAAATTAGCACGTTTTTCTGAGACCTGTGGTGCAGAAATTCCACGCTGGTTACGTCTCAAACTTCAATCCTACGCCGACGATACTGCATCAATCAAAGCATTGGGGCTGGATGTCGTAACCGAAATGTGCGACAACTTACTACAACAGGGTGCGCCCAGCCTGCATTTTTATACCCTCAATCAGGCGGGATTGGTCTCCACCATCTGTCAGCGTCTAGGTTACTGATTCAGATAAATATTAAGAATACCAGACCAAACTATCCAACTTAAAGAATATCCATCCTAATTTATTTATTATCTAAAATTCCATATAAACAAAAAGCCCCTGTCACATTAATGACAAGGGCTATACGGATAATCTATCGTAAACTGTCTGGCAGTTATCTGCCCCCCAGCCAGCTAAAAGTAACAAATAACGCTAATGTGTTAACAACTGATTCAAAAACTGTTGAGCACGTTCATGCTGCGGCCGCAGGAAAAACTCTTCTGGTTCGGCCTCTTCAACAACTTCTCCATGATCAATAAATACCACACGATCAGCAACTTCACGGGCAAAAGCCATCTCATGCGTTACCACCATCATCGTCATACCACTGAGTGCCAAATCTTTCATCACCTTTAGCACTTCACCAATCATCTCCGGATCTAAGGCAGAAGTAGGTTCATCAAACAGCATTACCCGCGGCTCCATAGCCAGACCGCGTGCAATCGCTACCCGCTGCTGCTGCCCGCCAGATAACTGCTGCGGGAAAGCATCACACTTATGCGCAAGCCCCACTTTAGCCAGAAGCTCTTGTGCCTTCTCTTCAGCTTCTGCACGACTTTGTTTTTTCACCCTCATCGGTGACAAAATAATATTTTCCAAAACAGTGAGATGTGGATACAGATTGAAATGCTGGAACACAAATCCAACCTCAGTACGCACCCGATTTAAGTCAGTTTTCGGATCAGCGACATTCATACCGTCTACCCAGATTTCACCCTGCTGAATTTTTTCCAACTGATTTACAGTACGAATCAGCGTAGATTTACCACTGCCAGACGGACCACACACAACCACCACTTCACCCTGACTAACAGTCAGATTTACCCCATTAATAACATGTAAGTCCTTAAACCACTTGTGGACATTTTTAAATTCAATCATGTACTCCCCACATCCAAAAACTGTCTGCATCAACCTATCCAGACAGACGCACCATTCTGCAACAAATAATTACTTAACCCAACATAAAGCTCTGGCGGAATCCGCTCCGGTCGGCAGCCCGGATCAATCCCCACCGCCATTAATGCAGCATCATCCACCCATTCTTTCAGATTATTATGAATGGTTTTACGCCGCTGCTGAAAAGCTTGTTTGACCAAAGCAGCAAAATGAGCAAAATCCTGCGCAATTCCAATACGACCATGCTGTGGAATCATCCGTACCACCGCCGAATCAACTTTCGGCGCAGGGTTAAATGCCTGTGGTGGCACATCAAGTAAACTTTCCATTTCAAAAAAATACTGCAACATGACACTCAAACGGCCATAATCATTACTACCCGCAACTGCCACCATTCGCTCAACCACTTCTTTTTGCAGCATAAAATGCATATCCACAATATCATCAGCATACTTACCAAAGCGAAATAGCAACGGCGTAGATATATTATAAGGTAAATTACCCACAATTTTTTTTCGGCCGGGCACACTGGCAAAATCAAACTGCAACACATCACCTTCATGAATAACCAATTTAGATGCAAATGGTAAAGTACGCAAACGTGCCACAATATCACGGTCAATCTCAATCACATGCAACTGATCAACCATAGCCGCTAGAGGTGCAGTAATAGCTGCCAGTCCTGGGCCAATCTCAAGCACAGTATCCTCTGGCTGTGGACGCACTGCACGCACAATATCCTGAATAATACTTTTATCCTGCAGGAAATTCTGGCCAAAGCGTTTACGGGCACGATGTTCTTTCATATCACTTCCTTCAAATTTGCCCTATTATAAAATAAAACAACCTCCATCAACTTCCGGTTTAACCGGCCTCTACCCATTGACCAATCCCACCGACACCAGTCAGTATTTAATCAGACAAATAGCGCAAAGGATTAACCGCTCGACTATTCACCCTTACCTCAAAATGCAGTTTTACGCCGGTAGTACCACTATCACCCATCGTCGCAATCGTCTGCCCCATCTGCACACTCTGCCCATTGCGTACTTTCAGCGAGTCATTATATGCATAAGCGGTCATCGTACTATTACTGTGTTTAATCAGTACCAACTTACCATATCCGCGCAACTCATCGCCAGCATACTGCACCGTACCCGCAGCGGCAGCCTTAACCGGTGTACCACGACTACCAGCAATATCAATCCCCTTTTGCGTCTGGCCATTAAACCTACTAATCACCGTCCCGCGTACCGGCCATTGTAAACGGATATCAGGCGCAGCCGTACCAGTCGTCACTACTTCAGACTCACGTGCAACGCGTCCGGATGGTGGTTTTACTCCCGTCGGTCGGCCTGAGGCTGATGCCGGCTTGCGCACACGAATCAGCTGTCCCACCTCAATTGCATTAGCATTAGCCAGATTATTCCAGCGTACCAGCGTATTCACATTCTGATTGAAGCGTAAACCAATCCGGTATAAAGTATCTCCACGCTGCACACGGTAAAAACCATTGTGTGCACTACCACTCATTACCGGTGCCTCAGCTACAGTATTACTCTGACATCCGCCCAGTAACAGCCCCATGCATGAGATTAAACAAATACCAAGTTGTCGCAACATCCCGTACAATTTCCATTCTAGTATCATTAATCTATCACAACCCCAGCAATAATCCGCATAGCATAACTGGTTTATTTACCCTGTAGTCAATATTAACATAGCTTTTCCCTTATATACGTCAGCCAACTGATCACATTGCCAAGCAATACCGATAGCCATTTTGTAGCCCGACATATTGAATTCCTCCATCCTGCAACCATCTATAAAAAAATGTTATAGCTAAAAAGGGAGACTCACATGCGATATATGAGTTGGGCATTATTGATACTGGCAGCACTGGAAGTCATCTCCATTATTCTGATGAGCAATCTAATTGGTGGTGGCTGGACACTGCTTCTTATCATACTGTCTATTGCCTGTGGCGTATTTATGCTGCGCAATATCGGTTTGTCCGGCTTATTTCTTGCCGTAGCGACTATTCGCACCGGCAGCAACGTATCGCTCTACCAGTTATTATGGCCTCTTCGTTATGTACTGGCAGCCATCATGCTTATTAGCCCCGGTTTCGTATCTGATTTATTCGCGGCTCTGCTACTGCTACCATTCAGCGGTAAACCCTTAGCCAGCACCGGCAGCAATTCTTTTTTCCACACACCGCAACCAGACCAAAACGATATTATCGAAGGCGAATTCACCGTAGAAAACAATAACGGACAATCCCATCATCCCAACAGACAACAACACCTTCCGCCCAGATAAACAGATTAGTAAAAAACAAAAGCCGCACGGAATACATCCGGCGGCTTTTCTTCACTATACTTCGTTACTCCAAACGCATTTGTGGAAACAGAATCACATCACGTATGGTCTGAGCATCCGTCAGCAGCATTACCAAGCGATCCATCCCAATACCACATCCACCGGTTGGCGGTAAGCCATATTCCATGGCTCGAATATAATCTGCATCATAATGCATTGCCTCATCATCACCTGCATCCAGCTGTGCCACCTGCTCTCTAAAGCGTGCGGCCTGATCTTCAGGGTCATTTAACTCCGAATAACCATTAGCCAGTTCACGTCCTACCACAAACAGCTCAAAACGTTCAGTTAGACCCGGTTTAGTATCAGAAGCACGTGCCAATGGCGATACCTCTACCGGATAGTCGACAATAAATGTCGGTTGCCATAACTGAGCCTCAGCACATTCCTCAAACAGTGCCAGTTGTAAACTGCCTAGCCCCTGCGCCACAGGTAAAGTTCCACCCAGCTTTTTAATTTCAGATTTCAGCCATACATCATCCGCAAGCTGCTCATCAGCATACTGTGGATTAAAATGTTTAATTGCTTCCACAATAGTCATCCGCGCAAACGGCTGGCTTAAATCCACTTCCCTACCGTTATAGCTTACTACCGCACTTCCCGTAGCTGCAATGGCTGCTGCACGAATAACCTGCTCCGTCATATCCATCATACGCTGGTAATCACCATAGGCTTCATAGAATTCCATCATCGTAAATTCCGGATTATGGCGCGTACTCATACCCTCATTGCGAAAATTGCGGTTAATCTCAAATACCCTTTCCAGCCCTCCCACAACCAGCCGTTTCAGATAAAGCTCAGGTGCCACCCGTAAAAACAAATCCATATCCAGCGCATTATGATGCGTTACAAATGGTTTGGCTGTTGCTCCGCCCGGAATAGGGTGCATCATCGGCGTCTCCACTTCCAGATAGCGCTCGCTTACCATCACATTACGAACCGCCTGAATAATCCGGCTGCGTTTTACAAAAGTATCCCGCGTCTGCTCATTAGTAATTAAATCCACATAACGCTGCCGGTATTTCTGCTCCTGATCAGCCAATCCATGGAACTTATCCGGTAACGGGCGCAACGATTTAGTAAGCAGACGAAGAGTTGAAACCCGTACTGTCAGCTCACCGTGATTGGTCTTCATCAGTTCACCCTCAGCACCAACAATATCACCCAGATCCCAGTGCTTGAATGCATCATGTGCCTGTTCACCCACACCCTGATTATTAATATATAGCTGGATACGTCCAGTCAAATCCTGAATCGTGGCAAAACTGGCCTTACCCATATGACGCTTCAGCATAATACGACCTGCAACCTTCACTGGGATAGCCTTTTCAGCCAGAACATCTTTATCAAACTGCTCATACTGCTCATGCAGATCACCGGCAAAAGCATCACGCTTAAAATCATTCGGAAACGCAATCCCCTGCGTACGAATCGCCGTCAACTTATCGCGACGGTTTGCCATAATCTGATTTTCATCCAGTTGCTCTTCATGTGCGCCACCAACCGGCGCATTATGCTGTTCACTCATATATATTCCTATACCATAACATTCAGTTCTTTCCTGTGGTCACCAGACAAAAACATCAACCCAGCTGCGACATTAACCAACCAGAAAATAACTACTTATTCTAATCGAAAATATCCATTTTAACACGCAAACCATCTGCTTCTTATCTTATATAATAACCAAACAACATCACCCGATATCCACAAAAAACCACACAACAAATAATTACCAAATAAATACCAACCTTCTTTTAACAACTAAGCCACACACATAACCAAATCAAGTTATATATCCTTACTTAAATTATTAATCATAAAAAAAATCAAACAGAACAAACAAACTAAAAACTGCCTGCACACCTCCAACCCCAAAAAACACACACCTCATTAACCATAGCTCCAGCACAACAAAAAAACAGCTTAACAAACAACCTATATCAGTAACCTTATTTCAAATCAGCAACATTAGCGACAGATTACCGCCCCATCACAAAAATTTGGCAGAATAAAAAACCAAACACCCTGCAATATACCCATCGCCTGATAACACAGCCACAGCAACCATTACCCACCCAATATAAATAAAAAACAAATAGCTGCGTCTATACCACTACAAATTAAGTAAAAAATTACTAAAAAAATAAACCAAAATTAAATTACCTTATTTCCACCAAATCAACTCAGCGTGCGTACGTTTATAAATAACATAAACTCATTCAGCAATCGTCTAATTAAATCATACAAAAACTTACAGACTAAAACCCACCAAAAATAACACCCCAAAACTCAGCTTAATAAAAACAAAAGTTTCTTAAAATAATTCAAATAATTACATTTTGACTAACAACCAGCTTTGTAGTCGAATAAACCAAGCAAATTTATTTTATAAACATTTACATTGATCGATATCACATAGCTATTTTTCCGACAGCATAACTTCAGCATACCCAATCAGGAAATTCAAATGAACAAAACTTACCACCCAACACAGCAGATCAGAACAAAAACAAATATGACTGCGTCCATACCAAAACCAGATTTCAGAAAAAAAACATTGGTTCAACTCATGACAATTATCGGCATAATCGCTTTCAACACCAGCGAAGCCTACGCCAACTGCCTTAACTCACCTTCTAATCAAAATTGTCTTACCCAAGAAACAACCCCATCCTCATCAACATACAGCGGCAACACCACCAATCAGGATGGCTATATTGCAAACGACAACACAGATCCAGTAAACATTTCTACCAGCGACAACCCATTAAATAATTCACTAACCATCATAAATAATGCCGAAGCAGGCGATCTGAATGTGACCGTAAAAAATACAAATATAAAAAACATATATTCACTTAACAACTCAGAAAAAGCAGCCATATCAATAACCACAACCGCAGACATGACAATGCCCAATAGTTTTGGCATTTCCGTAAACAATGCCGGCACAAATCTCACCCTCAACACCCAAAACATTAACAGCCAAACAAACGCAATCTACGCAGTTAACTCTGGTACCAGTGCGACATCTATCACCACAGCAGACATCACCTCCAGCGGCAGCAATGGCATCTATGCACAAAATAACAATAACGCCACAGACCTGACCATTACTACCGGAACCATCAATGCCAACCAAAATGGCATTTACCTGAAAAATAGCGGTACCGGTGCCACCTCTATCATCATCAATGGTGATATCTCCTCCGCCAATAGTGATGCCATCTATGCAGAGAACGACCCCGCCACAACAGACCTAACCATCCATACCAAAAACATAAACGGTAAAAATAATGGTATATACGCCGCAAACTTCGGCACAGGTTCAACAACAGTAACAGCAGAAGGCAACATAACCGCAACCAATCAAAATGGCATATACGCATTCAATCATGGTAAAGATCTAACCATCAACACACATAATGTACAGGGTTCCCAAAGCGGAATCTATGCAACTAATGAAGGTACCGGTTCCACCACAATAACAGCCAAAGGCAACATAACTGCAACCAACAGCGATGCCATTCATATTGAGAATAAAAACAATACCAAAGACCTCATTATCAAAACAGATAACATAAACGCCAAAATGAACGGCATATATACCACCAACAACGGAACAGGCATTACCTCCATAACTGTCAGTAACGATATTATCGCTGCCAATGGCACCGGTATATTTGCACAAAACTTAAATACAGCTGGAAACCTAACCATCAACGCAAACAATATCAACGCCGAACTGAACGGTATATACATCATCAATAATGGCTCCGGTTCAGCCTCAATCACCACCGCTGGCACCATACAAGGCCAGCACCAATATGGCATCCACGCAGAAAATAACCAAACAGCAGCAAATATCAGCGTCAATCAGACCAATGGCTCCATTACCGGCGCATTAGACGGCATTGATGTACTCAACCGCACCCCGCATGGAAATAACACCGTTACCGTAACAGGAAAAGTGACCGGCGGCACAGGTGCAGGTATTTATACCAGCGGCAGCTCCGGAACCACCACAACAATCACACTGAATAGTGGTGCCAACGTCGAAGCCACCTCAGGCACAGCGATTCGTGACGCAGATGACAACTCCATTATCACCATCAACAATGGCGCCAAAGTAAGCGGTTCAATTATTCTGGGCAATGGCAGCGATACCTTAAACATCAATAGCAAAGCAGATACATCAGCCATTACCATACTAGATGGCGGCGATGACACCAGCGAGAGTGACGGCATGATTGACACACTCAACATCGGCCAGTCACTGACTGGTTCATCTACCAGTAATGGCACAACCGGAAATATTGCCATCCGCAACTGGGAAAATATCAACCTCCTACAACAAAGCACCCTCACCCTGACTGGTGACTTAAATACCAACAACCTCAATATCGCCCCTGCTGCAACATTAAATTTCACCTCGCCCCTGCATGAGGCCACAATAAATGGCAATATCACCAATTCCGGAAATTTAAGCTTAAGCAATAACCAGGCAGGTAACCACTTAATCATCAATGGCAACTATATCGGTAACAATGGCACAATTACCCTTGATACCATATCACAGGATAACAACAGCATAACCGATAAATTGTTTATCAATGGTAACGCTTCCGGCCAAACCGCGGTGCGAATAAATAATATTGGAGGACTTGGCGCTGATACCGGTACCACCGATGGTATAGAAATTATCAATATCACTGGTAATAGCTCCAATAATGCCTTTAATCTGCAAAACGATCATATTGATGCAGGTGCGTACGAATATCATTTGTATAAAGGCAATATTACCGGTCAAAACAGCAACTGGTATTTACGCTCCCAACTAGCTAAACCAGACGATCCAAATAATCCGAACAACCCGAACAACCCGAACAACCCGAACAACCCGAACAACCCGAACAACCCGAACAACCCGAACAACC
>NZ_JAGGIJ010000004.1:0-202315 GCF_024103505.1 Snodgrassella sp. | reverse complement strand
TTTTTGTTTGCATGTTATGACCCTTGTATTTGGTTAGTTTTTAGTTGTTAGTTATTTGGATCCGCTACCTGCCCCACCTGTTCCACAAGCTGCATCAGGTGTACAGCCTGGAGTAATAGGCATAGCTGCTGGCGAACCGGCACCACTGCTACCAAAGCTACCGCCACCACCGCCTAGTGAACCACCGCCAGCCCAACCCCAGCTGGTACTTTTGGTAGAACATTTTTTACCAGAGTACTGATAGAAGCGTCCGCTGCTGCTGCCTTTGGAAATATCTCCACTGGGGCATTCACTTTGGTGTGACTCTTGGTAGCTTGCTTCGTAAGAAGTGCAGTCTTCCTCATCATCCGCAGGTGCTGCGCGTAATAGACTTGCAAATGTGTTGGTTCCGGTTTGTGCCGATGCCTTCTGCTTTGGATCCAGAGCGGTAACTTTATAGGAAATAACCACTTTTTCTTTTGGTTTGAGTACACTGGGTACTTCTCCAAAAAATTCATACTTGAATCTGGAATCTGTTTTAGGCAGGTTTAACGACACATTATCGGCCTGTACCAGTCCATAATTACTTACTGTAATCTGGCCGGTTTTTTCTTCTCCAACCTGCATACCACCAAGATTGATAGACAAGGGTTCCAGCAGAATTACCGGCGCTGGTACCTGTGTATTGAATGAGGCATTCACGTTAATGTCATAGACATCTTTTATGGTGGTTTCGGTTACATTAAACTCAACATTTACTGTTTGGTATTCCAGAAAAACGTGCTGATTGGTGGTGCTGTCTGGCTGAATGACTATACGGCCACTGGCATCCATATGATTAGGTGCACTAACCCGATAGCGGTAGATACCCGCGGGCAGTTTACTTAATGAGGCAATGCCATCTTTATCAGTATTAAGGGTATACTGTTCAGTTAATACGCCATCATTCTGTAGTTTGATGGTTGCCCCTTTAACGCCTTTAATTGGCTGGCCTTGTGCATCCAGTGTGGCGGTATAAATATCAGCCACATCAAACTGGACAATGCCTTGTCCACTCTGGGTAACAGAGATGCTTACCGGAATGGTGCCGGAAAGTTTGCCGCCTGTAGACACTCGGATGATAAAGTTGTAGATGCCGTCTGCAATGCTGTTATCTGGTTGTGCCATGATTTGTACGGGTACTTTTTCATCTACCGCAATGGCATCAATATTTTTATCACTGGCAATAAATACCCAGCTCGGTGCAGGATTACCCTGTTTATCTACCAGCTCTATCTGAACATTTTCAGCTTTCGCCAAACCCTTATTGCCTACGCTGACATTGGCTGTGGTACTTGTATTCTGCTGTAAGCCAGTCTGGATATAGCTTGGAGATGCATACAGATCGGGCATGGGCTGGCCAAGCTGATAATTAATCTGTAATTTACCCCGTATCAGATCACCTGAATCTTCGGCAAACGCAACCAGATACAAGCTGCCTTTTTCTGCAGCGCTATTATCTGCAGTAAATTTAATTGTTGTGGGGCGGCTTTGGCCAGGCGCAATATCTACTGCTTCAGTCTGGATATTGATGCCTTGTGGTAACACGCCATCTGGCTGATTCTCAGGCGCAAGCACCCAGCGCAATTTTTTCGCACCGGTACTGGCTGTAGCATTAACTTGTATCGGTGTGGTAATAGTACGCGGTGCTTTAAGCTGATAGCCCTGAATATTAAAGGCAATCCGGTTAATGGCAAAGCTGCCCTGATGGGTAACAGTTTTTTCATCAGGGTGAATAATACCTACCTGATAAGTTCCCGAATCAGATTCCTGAGGAGTAAAGGTATAGGAAAAATGGCCATTTTCATCTGTGGCAACCGCCATTTTTCGCTCAAAACCTTTTACATTCAATACTAGCTTCAGCGGAACATTGGCTGCGGCCGTATTATCAGCACGATACAGTGCCTGACCAGTAATGGTAACTGGCTGCGGGCCATAGCTAACAGCCGGGCTGATTGTGGTGATTTTACCGGTATAAGGTGTAGGTGGTGGTGCCGGCGGTTCTATTTTGACCTTGACGGTGCGTGTAATGGTCACTGTTTTGCCACTGGTATTGGTGACTTTTGCTGTTAGTTTATGGCTACCGTTATCCTGCATGGTAAGTGGCCAGTGTGCCTGATAGGGACGTTCTGTTAGTGTGGCAAAACGTTTGTCATCAACCAGCAGCTCAACTTTTTCGATACCTAGCTCATCTGCTGCATCTACCTGAATATCTACCGGAGCGGCAAGGGTTTGATTATCGCCGGGTGTGGTAATGATACCGGTAGGTGTAGGCAAGGTAAAATCAAATGATACAGCTGCGCTGGGTTCACTGTGACCATAATCATTTTGCCCTACGGCATGCAGGCGGTAACTACCTTCTTTGCTTAACTGAACATCCTGATTAAAATAGCCTTGGGCATCCACGACAACAGGCTGACCAACTGCTTGGTTATTCAGATATAACTGTACTTTACTACCAGATTCGGCTGTACCCTGTACCTTTAATTGGGCGGTTTTAACCTTTGTCTGGGTAACCGGACTGATCAGTACTGGTGGTGTAAGAACAATAGCCGCAGCCTGAGTGTAGCCAGAGCTGTTACCGGCTTTATCAATCGCATTCAGACGGGCATATAAGGCACCAGTAGATGGCATATTATCAATCTGCACACTATTGGCTTGAACATTAATGTCTTTATCTACCAATGGCTGATTAAAATCGGGATTATTTGCTATCTGTAGATGTACTGAAGCAATCCCGCTCAGGTTATCGTTGCTGGTGTAACTAATTCGAACCGCACTGTCATTAACGCGATTAAATTTATTCAGCTCAATATCTGGCTTGGTAGTATCAATCGTGGTGGTGCCAGATCGTACAGACCATGGCTCCCATGTACCGCCGTTATTAATACTTCCCCTTACTCGGGCACGATAAGATTTGCCATTCTGTAAACCATCATTAAAAGTAAACTGATTGATATTATTCAGTACTTCTTTATGAACGGAATTACCGGAAGCATCCTGAATTTCGATTTCCCAAGTATTAAGTGTATCAATTTTCTGCCATGACCAAGCTGGTGCCTGATTGCTATAGCGGGCAGCTGGTTTTGGCGCCGGTGGCGTTAACCCCGAGATATCAATAAATTCATATTCGGCATTTTCATCTTTACTGTAATCGGTTAAATCACCATTAGGCGTAAATAAAATTGCCTGTTCTGGTTTGATTGTATCAGCCTTATTGCAACCTATCTGCACATTGCTTGGCCGCATACCCTGTATACCAATAGTGGCTTCTTTGCCTTTACTGCGATCATCATTTAATGAACGATATTGATATTTAATCTGGTTTGATCCTTCATACAAAATAGCCTGAAATGTGCCCATAGGTAGATTGGAGCCAAAGAAATACTGATTTGTCCATTGAACAATTAACTTTCTTTCAGGTGCTTCACCCTGGGTTTCGTATTTAATGGTTCCTGTCGTTTTCCCGGCAACATTGGTTCTTAAATCATCCCAGAATACATACAACGTATTATTCAGTGCCGGCAGGCAATAATTGCTATAACTGGTTGTTGGATTTTCAAATTGCAATAATCCATTAGTGCTGACATAAAATTTATTATAATTTTTGCCATAATAATTAAAATCAAAGCCTATTGGTAATGCACCACTGACTATATCGTCACCATTCAGACGCGTGTCGGTACCTGCATAGCTTGATGCATAGGCAATTGTACATAATGCACAAAAAATCATTACATATGGTTTTTTCTGCTTATTTTTATGCTTTTGTTGTTTTTTCCGGTTTAAACTGGGAAACCGGTTTTTCCAGTATTGATAAATATTCATTGTGTGCCCCTCATTGGTCAGAAAGCTCCTTAAATAAGTTATATGGTTAACCGGCAAGGTCTGGATAGGCTCTGTCCGGCATGTTTGCTTAATTTTGTTTGTTGTTGTACATAGTGCTGATAAGCAGTTATTCCCCCTCGCAACCAAATGATATTGGCCGAATCGGCAAAACTGATTTGCTGTTGCAATCTTTTTAAAGTCTGCTCATCTGGGCTAATTAGCACGTAGCGGATAAAATCATCACTGCTTTTAGCGTTATTGCGGATAAACTGCTTTAGTGCTGATGCTGTTATTTGTGTTTGTGCAAATTGTTTAACTGGTTGTTCTGGTAATGTCGCTAACTGTTCAGCATTCAGGCCTAGGGTAATAATCTGCCAGTGAATGGTTTTGCCTCCGGATAAAAACTCTTCCGCAGTAATTTCCTGCTGGCGCAACTGTGCGGGCTGGTGTAATTTTTGCCACTCGTAAATACCACCATTTAATGCAAAAATATGCTTAAAACCTCTTTTTCTTAAACGGTTAATGGTTTGATTAACTGATAGCTGATCAAACCCGCTTCCAACCAGAATAACGGGTTTATCAAATAAAAACTGAGCACCAGATAATTGGTGGAGCGGAATCGCCAGCATATCCAGTCCTGATTCTTTTTTAACTGCGCCCTGCCTAACATCTACCCAGACTACATGCTGTAACTGCTGCTGGCTTAGCTGCTGTATGGTTAGCCAGTTTTTTTTATCTAGTGGCTGTTTATTGCGGTTATCAGGCCAGCTTATGGCTACAGGCAATATTGTCGAATCAGGCTCATTATTTTGGCAGGTAGTAGTATCCTGCGCGAATATCTGGGCGCTAACAAAAACTAATAATCCGAAAAATACAATAATCTGTTTGAATTTCAGCATATCTATATCTTTTTATTATTTATTTATGATTCCTGACTAGTATCCGGCCAAAGATAAAGCCTTTGTATACACAAGAATATGAACATATATTCGCTATATTTCAGTTCTTTATACCCATATTACATATAAAATATTAATCATCTCATAATTAGACTGATTATTATGCTAATAGAGTATACAAAGTAGATTATCCGCACTTTGGAAACAATAAACAGTCTGTTAGCTGTAGAAAAATTTAGCCAGATAATTATTTATCCAATATAACCTTTTGATTAACAATATTATAAAATTCATTTAGCATAATAAAATTCATTCCAAATACTAATACCAAATGCATATCGGAAAGTATTGAGGTAAATCAATAAATTTTCAATTTTCCATATAGTATTTAATTACTGGGTTAACCTGATTTCTCTATATTCAAATATTAATCAAATTGCCAGAACTTTCATTCTATAGCCTTAACAGTATGTACATTGCCAGTATTGGCAATAAGGCGTGTCTGTTTTTACTTTATTATCCACTTCAATTCATTCTGCTTACCATTGCAGTGTAATGAGCCTGTAATTTCGAATAATAATAAAACGCCTTTTTCAGCTATCAGCACTATCCGCACTTGGCTAACACATGCTGTACTGAAAAATTAAATTTAATAGAATTCAACATCAGAATATTTCAGAGCTTTGTATTTTGCGCTCAATCTTCTTTTTATGTCTGAATCCAAACTGGGTATCGACCGTAGCTAATTAATATAGCATTACAGCACCAATATCATTTTTACTTAATAGCAATAATTTAATCTAAGTTGTTTATGAATATTATCATACCTTATTCTTTATAAGCAAATTATTTGCACTAACTGATTTAATAAATTAAAAATCCTCGAATCCTCCAGCTTACTCACAATAAAAATACTTGGCCGTGTGATTTGTTGATTTTAATCACTTAAAACGATTACTAGTCTACTACATGCAATAATAAGTTTCTGGCTATTTTATCTGTCACTCAACAAATATGGATAATACCAACCAATTATTGCTTTTATCTGGATTGGTAAGTTAGAGATAGTGCAGAATTTCTTTATACCATTGGCATGGTAAAAATATTTACTTTATCAGTTAAAGAAAATTGGTCAGCTTGATGCTTTGCAAACAGATTAGTTACTGTATGCGTATTATCTGTTAGCACAGTATGCTTAATTTTTCTGGCTATAGTATTAGCCTGAGCAGATAAAAGCCTTATATGTTTTAGTAAATGATAACAAATTAGAAAGAAAGGCCACAGAAAAAATTTATTTCCGTGGGCTGTTTGAATTCTATAATACTGTTTGTATTACCTGACAATATAATGCTGATTATGCACGCTGATATCAGGAATCCGCCGTTGAGATTGAAAAATATCATAAGCAGGTTTCAACTCCTGCCAAAAAGCATAGTGTGCAAAACCTTGATATTTTTTCATATTGGCCGTATGCATTTTGAACGGAAAAATATGTATTGGGACTTATGTCTGACCACTACTTAATGCCTGACTGACCAATGCATAGATTTCTTCTATACCTTTATCTGTCATGGCATAACAGCCAATGGAAACACATTTGCCATGTATCATGATATAACTGCCTGTATAACCTTTTGACCTATCGTAGGTATTCGGATAGCCAATATTAAACGCCAGATGATAATTGCTGTTTGGATTAAGCAGATTTCTCTGAGTAGCATAAAATCCTTCCGGACTTTTGCCATCTCCTTCCGCTTTTTTAGACCCTAAACCACCAGAGAAAGTACATATTTTCCATGTTTTAGATAATTGGTATTGCTGATTTTTATGTTTATACCAGATTTCCAGTATACTTTCCTGTTTGAATAGTCTCAAATAAAGTTGATCACCGGGAACCGGAAAATTGGTGCTGGCAACTTGTGTCTGATTTATAACAGGATGGGTATTGCCAAGGTTGTTTAATATATCATTATTAGTGTATTTTGTATCCAAATACGCTGGCTGATTTTTCAATACAAAGCAAATGCCGACAATTAAACTAAGCAGACAACAGATAATATTGTAAATAAAAAATTTTTTATATCTAGATTTAATACCTACCAACTTTTTTCTTTCGGAATAAATTAGCAACCAACAATCCAATAAAAGCGGCAATTAAAAATATCAGGCTGGATAGGCAAAACAGATTTCCGATTAGTCTCGACATATCTTTTTCTCGCTATCTGAACAAGATCAGTGGTAATCATGTTTAATCATTTATAAACAAAAATTTCTATTAGTTCATGCTGCAATATTGCCTATATATATTATAAAAGCGAACAAATGTAAATGCTATTGATATAGTATCTGAACTTAAATTAATTTAATTGTAATTTTACACTAATCTACCGGTACAATTGATGTAACGGTTTTCTGAATGCATTTTTATAAAATGATGGTTTATCAATTAATTTTTATTGTTTTATCAGCTATCAAGTGTTGGCCAATTAAATAGTAAAAAAACTGGCTGCTTTTTGAGCAGCCAGTTTACTTTACTTGGTTACTTCAGTATCCACGCCACTGAACTTATATAAATCACTACATTTTCATCAAGTACCGTAAAATCGGCGACATTAGCACTGATTTTACGGTATGAATTAAAATGCTTTTATTCGTAGCTTGCAACTGCCTAGTAACCAATCACTACTAACCTACTTCGCAGATGGCTTAATTGGCTATTTTTCACATCTCGTGTACTGACACAGGAAGTGTAACCGAATTATTACTTGTATCCGGATCGGCGAGCTGGCTCTGCACCCGGGCAGTAAAATCACCCTTACCATCGGCTCCAGTTACCTTTATTGTTAGCAATACAATAGCCGCTTCGCCTAATGGCAGCTTATTAACCCGCTTCTCTGCCTTATTGTAATTGCCCATCAGTACTTTCTGGCTGGTTATTTGCAGATTAGAGCCTAAAACAGGTTGCAGATAAATATTGTGTGCATCCATTGGCCCCTTATTGCTGATAGTTAATAGTAACTGCACACTATCATCAGGTAGTGTAGGTATCCGTCGCAGTTTTTCAACTTCCAGCGCAATATCAGCTACACCTGATTGGACAGCAACGCTAACCTGATTATTATTTAAATCGGCATCTTCAGTCTCACTATTTACCCGAGCAGTGAACTGGCCAACTTTTTCGGCACCAGTTATTTTTACTGTTAGCAATAGTTTAGTACTTTCGCCAGATGCAAGCTGATCAATCCGCTCATCCTGAGTATTATAACTGCCCGCTATGATTTTCTGGCCTGTAATTTCAAGATTATCAGATAAATTAGTCTGCAAATA
The DNA here is from genome assembly GCF_024103505.1 of Snodgrassella sp. Classification (NCBI taxonomy): domain Bacteria; kingdom Pseudomonadati; phylum Pseudomonadota; class Betaproteobacteria; order Neisseriales; family Neisseriaceae; genus Snodgrassella; species Snodgrassella sp. The sequence goes on along the minus strand of NZ_JAGGIJ010000004.1, from coordinate 194,243 downwards.
AATATTGCGTGCGCTGCCTGTGCCCTGATTGGCAATAGTTAGCAATAACTGAGCCTCATCTTGTGGCAATACAGAATCCCATTGTACTATTTCAATATTCATTGAAACATCTGCTTTACCAGCTTCAGAAGGCTGATTAGCTTGTTGCTTGGCAAACAGATTATTTTCTGCATGCATATTGTCTGTTAGCACAATATGTTCAATTTTTCCGGCTACCGCATTACCTCCGGCACTGCCCGCAATGGCGGGGCCATCAATCATACCTTCTACATCGGCAACCCAGATGGAATAGTCGCCAGCCAGTAATTTATCGAAAATAAATTTACCAGAATCATCGGTATAAGCAACCTGATCAACTCTGTTGCCAGCGTTATCCTGACCAGACAAAACAACTTTAATATGATCAAGCCCCGGTTCTTCATTATTCAGCAGACCATTTGCATCCAGATCATTGTAGACTTTACCAGCAATCATGCCCTGAGCCTGAACACTATCATGTGCAAATAAATTATATTTTCCGGTTGAATTATGATCAAATACATTCACATAATAAGACCAAGACAGATCTTTATTACGCGATTTGGATAACCAAACATTATCATTTAATAAATGTTTGCCATCCGAGCGTACAACATCTTTCGGCTGCTTGCTACCCTGAAAAGGATCAGGGACTTTAGCATAGACAAACCCACTGGTAGCTGGAAAATCTAGCTGATAGCTACCACTGACTGTTTTTAAAGCAGCGTGATCACTTTGCTCGGTTACTTCTGTATCCACACCACTGGATTGGTACAGGCGCACTACATCACCATCAAGTGCCAGAAAATCAGCAATATCATCACTATCAGGTAAATCAACTTTTACATCATGAATTAATGTGTGCGTATTCGTGGCTTTTAACAGGCTGGTAACTGCACCACCTAAAGTATCAGCATGGGTAAATGTTGCCTTAAAATCAGTAAATGTGCCAGACAGACTGGCGGTCATATTCCAGCGACCAACAGTAGCTGCATCCGCACCGATATCGCCAAAATTCAGTAACAGACTCTTGCCAGCAGGCTGATTTCCAATATAACTGCCTAAAATACTGAAATCAACCAGTAAATTCTTTTTGTTTTCCACAATTTTAGGCTGAGCCGAATCAATCATGGTTTTATAGGAAATACCTTTACCCTCATTTTTGACGCGTACACCCAAAGTAAATGGAACGGGCGGTTCCTCCTCCGCAGTAAAAGGATCATCGCCATAAACTTCACCTGGCAAAAAATAATCCAGTGTCAGCAATGGCTGTGGTTTCACTACAACGTAATCAGGCACAACATCAACCGTGGTTTCCTGACCATTTAGCTCATAGGTAAGTCTGGCACCAATATTGTAAAGTGTGTCTTTATCTTTAGCCGCTCCATATGCCGGTATAATCAGCCAGTGAATATCTGCATTGGATTTTGCGGTTATCACACCTGTTCCGCTGATATCATTAACTCCGGAGAGGGAGTTAATACGATAGAAAAATTTGGCTTTACTATCCTCAGTTTTCTGAGTTACCTCAACCTGCTGATTATCCTTATCAGTAAAAATCAGCTCAACCCGGATATTTTTCAGCTTATCATCCAGACCATTTTTAATTAGCATTCGTGCATCAAAAGCCTGTCGCTCAAAAGACAGTTTCTGCTCAATCACGATTTTAACTTCTGCACACTCTACATCTTGCGCGAATACTGAACTGGCTGGCATTATGCTACAGAAAAAAAATGCCAGAAGAGTCAATATATGGCAAAACGCTTTGCAATATTTCAATAACGTACCCTTCATTATTTAACCTTTATATGTCATTATTTATCTTATTGAATTTACAAATAATATAACCATTACCGAAGTATCATTGGCACATTTATCTGTTTACTCTCCCTTTAATGTATTATTTCAAGTTAGTTTCAATTTATATTTAAATCTCTTTTATTCTTCATCTGCTATATCCATGTATTATTGTGTTTAAAAAAATTGATTTATTTAGGTATTTTTATATTTAAGTAATCAAGGTCGCATTAATTCATAATGAATATTAGTGTAGTGAGTTTTCATATCAGACTATACCGACATTAAGCATTGGCAAATTTCCAATATGCTAAACGATATTACCGTCACTAAAGATTACCTATCAGTTAGCTAAACTCGTTTACAGACCCAGAAGCCAGCACAATGGCAATGCTGCTGGCAAAATAAATTTACCTGAAATTGGTATATAAAATAACAACCAAAGCTTGATTAAGGCGCGTTAGCTGTTCAAATTATGTGCTTTAATGCAGCTAATAAAAATAAAACTGTCTGCTCGTTTATGCCATGCAATGAGCAATATAAGGGTTATTCCATTTTTAATCAGAATAAAAACGCATTTTTTAGCTTCGGCTTAATAGCTGGCATCAGTATATTTTTCTTAACCATCGACAAGTGCAAAACAACGGTTTGTTTAATCTGAGTTTGAATTAGACTTTTGAGTAAGTTTTCTCTTTATGTAGAAAAAATAATAAATTACTCACTTACCTTTCAGCACAACACACTAGTCGGCAAATTACTCGCAATCATTTTGCCATAACGATAATTTTATCTGTAGATAGAAAAGCTGTTTATAAAATTTTCTGGCACTATTTAGTTACTTAATATTAAAAATAACAACTGTATCTATAAATCAATATATTTCATTAAGGTATAAAATATCGTGAGTTAAGCAATTTACCTGAATTAAAGCGGCTTGAATTAACCAGATTCATGCTTAATATTATCTTTATCAATTATCTATATTAACTCCATTTCTCGTTATTCCCTTTTCCATATCATCCAAGATACTAACCATTATTGAAAAAAATGTTTAAAACATATTTTTGTACGAAAAACTGATATTACGCTATTAAATTTTAAAATATTTTTTTAACTATACTCTCTTTTAAGCCTAATTTGCAAGTTTTAATCTGGATAAACTGCTTCAGATGTTGTTCGGTTACTGTATTATTTAAACCAATTATTAGTAATGTTACCATTTATATGGTTTTTTAGGATAAGTTATTAGCTTGGGTGATAAATGAAGTAATACTATTTCTTGAATGATAATTTAGCATTGTTAAATCGATAATAATCATTAAATATTATTACATATTTAACAGATTATATTAACGGCACTATACTCAAGTATGTCATTAAAATAAACATTTCTGACAACAAAAATGGCATTAATTTGAACCAATAAAAAGTATAATCGCAGACACTAACAATTGAATTCTGAATCAGACTTCCCTGTGGCACAGAAGTCGAATCAATATGTCAAATTAATATCAGTATAATCAGAAAAAAACAGCATACCCCGCGCAAAACCCGCACAATAGTTTTAGCAAATAAAAAATTAGACGCCCGCTATCGCCTAATTATCCTTGCTAATCAATATTTTATTTAGCAAAGGTAAGCGGAATCGAACCGCTGACCTCTTGCATGCCATGCAAGGTATATTAAATTTAATTTTTTATTAATCAAAGTGTTAGCCTCTTGCGACTATTAACACTATTATTTTAAACCATTGTATATACGTGCATTACCAGACGGTACTGACACCAGATTGGCACCATAATTTTTCTGGCAGTATGAGCCAAATTGAACGCTTTTAACTGCAAAAACAGCTTAGCGTAACTATCTTCTAAACTGAGCTTGCTACGATTCAGTTGTGGTGTTCTCCCCCACAACTGAATTTCTACCCCATACAATAGAAACCCCAAAATGGTTAGATGCAATTGTGTGTATGATGTATAATTTTGGGTACCACCTTAAATTATTAATTATTAAATAGTTACGAGTAAATATGAACGATTTGGGTACCAGATAATACATTTCAACCGTGGTGATCTACACCACGGTTAATCTTTTACTTACAAGCTTTACTGAATAGCTTTTACCAGCGCGCTATGCCGCCTTGCACAGTCGTTATACTTCCCTACTACCCCAACTGCCCACGGCAAGATGTCTGCGCCTGTAGACCCGTTTAACGGGCTTAATTCAGGGCAGGGCTCGACAAGGTTGGCTGGAATGCTAGCGACTGCTGATTGCTTCGTTGATGATGCGCACCCCTGAAGCATCCAGACACACATTAGTGTACACAGGAACTTTAACAATCTTTGTAACTTGTGCTTGTCGTTCATCTTGTTTTACCTCACTCTTCGCTTTCTGTTTCTCGTATTCTTGGCTGGCTTTGTTAGCCGCCTCCTGCTGTTTGGCCAAAGCTGCCTGATACTGCCGCCGAACTTCTTCCGCGCCCTTGCTATAACCTTTCTGGTATTGCTTGCTACCGTAGCTAAGTGCTACAAACAACACCATCAAGGCAAGCAAAGCCCAAGCTCCCACAGCCATGTAATTAATGTATTTCATTACAACACCTCAAAGTGTGGTAAATCTTTGGTTTTCTGCCAGTTGCCGCCCCAATTGATTTTTACACCCAATTCTGCCGCTGCCTGTTTCATAGCTGCCGCAATAGCTTCGAATTTTTTAGGGTCAGAATCTTTCATATTTATTGGATATGGGTAAATATCAACAGCGCGGCCGGTTGCATGTTTGCTGGCCAATGGCGTGCTAACCCATGTAACCTTTTTTTCGTTGGGTCGGGCGTATTTAGGGTCGATGCCTTTTTTGATGCACTCACTGGCCGTACGGCCTTTGCCATAATTGATTGAACATTGTTCTTTACTGCGTTTACCCTCAACAACAGTAAAATCCTGCGTAGAAATCTGAATAGCTCGCTCAACCACCTTAACCAGATTAGGATTAACACCCTGTAGATTGTTTAAAGAACGTTTGCCTAATTTGTACATAATTCCATTTCCTATATGAAAAAAAAGACAGTCCATAAAATGGCTGTCTTTTTGCTTGAAAAATTAATATTACTAATCAGTGTTTTACAATACAAAAAACTGCAGGTTTGCTGCAGCGTGAATTGTTTTTTACATGAATAAAATTAATGCAAAACCAATTGCGTATTTTATTTCTGCCTGTCGTCTGTATCACCAATCATCTTTTCTGCCCTGTTACAAACCGCATTGATCAGCTTTTGTGCCAGCTTCGGTGCCGTGGCCTTGAATGCATCCAGTAGAGACGTGGAGGCCATACCAGCAAATACACCAGCACCTGCAAATAGCCAAGGGTGGTTCTGCGTGAAGAAATATTCCGTTAATGCTGCCGCAAAAACCATGCCTATAATGATGAATGTAACGGTTAGTACTGTCCCATAGCGTTTGTAATCAGATACCACCAGCGCGCCTAGAAAGCCGCCAGCAAGGGCAAAGCAGTTGGCTAATGTGAAAGCCTCGTTCATCATTCACCGCCTTTTTTGTCTTCTACCTGTTTGGTGTGTTTGATTAGATTCCTGCCGGCAAGGGCGCAGATGATGGCAATAACAGGATAGGTGGTCATGCCTGTAGACAAAGGCGGGTATGCTGCGATAAATGCTCCGGATATAACCACCCAGATTAATGCCGACCAGATCAGGAAACAGCCAGACAGGATATTGCTGCGGCTGGACTGAAAAAAGGCAGCAAATAGCTGCCCTGCTGCCACAATTACCAAGATGGCCACGAATATCTTAGGGTGTAGATGCAGAAATTTTTCGTATAAGTCCTCTTTAATCATCTCTTCGCCATGCAGTGCAAATACTAGTGCAAATCCCAGCATGGCAAATCCGCTTAGTACTTCGATTATTCGTGTGCCGGTACCAAATAACCAATCTTGGCATTTATCCGGTAAAAAGCGTAAATCAAGCAACCAGTGCAACCATTTAAATGCTTTAAGCATGATGTATTTACTCCATAAAAATACCGCCAATAGGCGGTTAGTTGTTTAAATAAAAAAGCCGCCCGAAAGCAGCTCGTGTAACTCAAAGTAATTATTTATTCCATTTAATATCTGGTTTGCGTTTATTTTCAGCACAATCCTTTAAAAATAAATTGATGAGTGATTGATAAGGTAATCCTGTTTCTTCGGCCAACTCTTTAAAGTAGCTAATACTTTTTTCATCTATTCGAATCGTAATTGTCTTCTTTAGTTGGTTGGCATAGGGATTTGGCTTAGCATTACTAAAATCGTATTCTTTTTTCATAGATATTCCTCATACTGTTTACGCTCGTGTTTAGTAGCAGTTCGTGCAGAAATAAGGCGAATGCTATCACCACGTTCACAATGAACTACTACAAGAACACGTAGGTTTTCGCTCATTCCTAATAATACAAAGCGGTCTTCACTTTCTGAGTGCTCAGGGTCGGAAATGATTAAACCATGCTCATCCCAAAACACGGTAACAGCTTCTTCAAAAGAAATGCCATGTTTTTTTAGATTAAGCTTCGCTTTTTCATTATTCCATTCAAATCCATCAATCACTTTCTCTCCGTTTGCTATTTGTAAATATATTATATTTACTTTAACAATGTTAGGCAATACCAGCCCATCACTGGGTACAGGTCTAAGCTGGCATTTGGTCTGTAAATCTCATCACCAATGGCATAAAGCTGTTTGGGATAAGCTTGTTCATTTTGGTTTTATACGTGCCAATACCTAAGTTACTTTTTATCTCTTTTTCAAGTGATGAAAATTAAACCTCTAGGGAAAATCAATTAATTCTTTTTACCGGGTTTTCCGACACCTTGATTTCCATTTCCGATGGCGTCAGTTGGATCGTATTCATCGCCTTTATCTATTGGAATAGATGGTATTGGTTGATTCGGGTCAGATGGGTTAATTTCCGGCGGATTTTTTGGCTCAACTACATTTATACCCATACGCATTAATAAGCCACCGGCTTCGTCATCTATATAAATTACGCCACCATCAATCGAATCATCATACTCTTGTGCATTCAGAATATTGTTAAAATCGAACATATTCAACGGATGTCTGAACACTTTCGCATGGGCAACACCTCCGTTGAATGCGTATAGTCTTTCTTCTGGGTTTGGATAACGAAAATCTGATGAAAAAAGACAGAAATAGGCCAGCGATTTCAGCGGTGTTATGTTTACTTTCATTAGTAGGGGGAAATTTCTGCGGCAAATGCTGTCTAAGCCGTATCCGTTTTCGCCTTGGAAATTAAGCCCTATGCTTGTCCATAGGTCGTCTCCGTTCAAATAGATGCCAGTTTCTGTTTTATTAAATTGTGGATTAATGCCAGCAGGAATGTAATAAGTCACAATTTGCTGATTGACAATCGCTATAACCAGTTTTTCACCGGTATTTGCCTCGTAATCTGTATCTTTACTTCCATATAATACGCATAAAATCATGGGGGAATCAGGGAATTGGCCGGGCTTGATGCGTATTGCCAAGCTGTTGCCATAAAGCTCCACGCCCGGGCTTAGTGGCATTTCTGCACTCATTGGATATTCTGATTTATAGTTATAGAGTAGCACTCCGTCATCATTATTGTGAATGCGACTAAATGCCGCTCTTGCCTCAGTAGGTTGCGGCGACAACAATCTGCCGTTTATTTCATTTTTCCATATGGTATTGGTTATTAATTTTTCGGCAGTAAAGGGTAAATATACAACTGGTTCGGGCAGGGTTTTGCCCAGACATTTGTAATAAATCCAACCATTATGCCCATAGAATTTGAACAATAAACCCATTATTTCACCTCATCGGCATTTTGAAAAATTAAATCAGGCGGGTTGCCATTCCAGTAAGCGCTCTCTTCGAATTCAATCAATAGCTCATCTCCGTCACCCATGTTGCGTATAACGATGGCGGTAAGGCGGTCTCCATCCGGCAGAAATTGCGAGCGACCATTCTGATAGTCAATTTCTAATACCATTTTAAGTCTGTTTGTGGACGCTTCTCTGTCAATGGTATAGGTGTTAATCTTTTCTTTATTAAAGCTGCCGGCAGTTGGGGCGCATGTTATTCGGGTGCCTTGTTCCCAAGCCTTTATGGTGCTTGCCTCCATGCCTGAACGCTTAATTTGCAGATACCCGTTAAAATTTACGACATCGATTAGTTCGAATTCAGTTGCGTCTCTGTTTTGCAGTGTCAGGCGTATATAGTGTTTGCCATCGGCAGGGAGTGCGTTACACAGTTCTTGTGTTGATTTATCGCCCAGTGCCAGGATGCTTTGGTTTTTATTCTGCTCAAGTGCTGCTGTTAACTGTGAACTAAAATTATTTAAATAAATTCTCATAATCTATTCTGTTAATGTAGGGTTGTTAATATTGTATGATTCAGCTCTAAACAGATATTTGAGCCGCCCTCGTCATACCGAACTGTTTTGTCTGTGTTTCTAACCCGGAAGTAAATGGGTATTAATTCTCCGCCAGTTAATGATGCGCCAAACGATATGCTGCCACCTGCTTGGGCTTTATTTAAGGCTGCTTTGCTCAGGGCAATCTTGACGTCATCAGGTGTTAAACGTGCGCCTAGATTCATCCATGTGATGTTTTTATCGAAAATGCAGACGCCGCTGTCGGTAGGCCACTGCTGTTCGCTGTGGCCACTGGTACCGGTGGCTTTACATTTGTACATTAAGCCGTTTGATACGCTCGGTTCTATAATGGTGCCGGTATAGTACTCAGTATTTGGCTGCCATTTTTTTATGTTATCAATCAGTGACAGTTTAATTTCTGGATCAGATACGGGCTTTAATGTGTCATGTGGGTTGAAACTGCCAAAATAGAAGGTGAAATCCAGAATTTCAGCACCCTCAAATCGAAAAATAATAGGTTCGTCAATTCGCATGAAGATTCCATTTTTTTTGTAATACATGCTAAAGCTCATGTTTATGCTCCATTAAAAAAGCCCTCGGCTGGGGCTTGGGTAAGTAAGGTGGCGAAGTTAGTCAGGTGATGTTTTCATGGGCTGGTTAATTCTGTAATACGTAATCGTCTCTGCTGATGCTCCAGCTTTTTTTGCCCAGTCTGTCACTGGTTAGGACAAAGCCTTCGTTGCTTTGTGCGATGTGATACTGGTTGCCGTTTATGTCTTGTAATTCAAGGCTGCCTGATTCCTGTAGTTGGTCGGGCAGTAAATCTTGGCTTATGGGGTGGACTGGTATGAATTTACCTGCTCTCGGGTCAAATCTGAGGTCTATAATGGCACTATCGGGGAAGATGTCGACGCTCCACAGTCGGGTCATGCCTTTTTCAGACAGGGTGATGAAAAGTTCATTCTTTTCTTCGCCGGTTTCGTTGCCCTCTTCGTCATATTTATTGCGGTAATAAAAGGATACGTCCTGTTCAAAATACTGCTGTGCGCCCTCTGAATAGTCGAATGAATGGATGAAGTGGTCACCAAATTTAACTTTAGCAATGTTATCTTTGGTTATTTCTTCATCCCGGGTAATGTCTGCGCTTTTGAGGGCGTAATCTTTAACCAGACCGGCACCGCGTATCAGATCATCTGCAAATTTCCAGCGCGATTCATATACTCGGTAATTATCTGCGGGCAATCCCCAGTAAACATCTCTTGCGTCAAAGGTGTGGTTATATGCGGAACCGTAAAGAAACGGGTTTTGCGGTGTTTTCCATGTGTAAATTTTTTCCCCGCCCTCGGGAATTTTTTTGCCTGCATACTGTTCGGTATTCCAAATCAGGCTGTTCAATTTAGAGGAGTTTGGTTTTTTCTCGGTGATGAAGCTGTTTTTTTGTAGAGATAAGAGGTATACCTCCAGCATTGTATTGCGGGTGTATTTGCTATCTTCGTTTATGTAGATGCAGACAAAATCAAAAATCTGTTTCACTGCTTTTTTGTATTGGTCACGATTGCTTTCCAGTAAGTCTGCTTTTATCGGGACGGTTGTAAAAAACGCTTTGGCATTTAATGGTTTGGTCTTCAGTATTTTATAGACTACATTTTGAAGTGTATTATCTTTCTGCCTCAAGTCGTTAATGCGCATAATACGCTTTGGCATACCCGGTAGGGTTAAGGGGGTGTTTAATATATCCAGACTCAAAAACCAGCGAACGCTAAAGAAGTCGTTGTCTTGCGTAAGTCCTGCGCCGGTTAATACGGCTTCATGGTTATTTTTAAGCTGCAATTTGTACCATATGTAATCACTGAATTTTTTTACGTTGCTGTCTTTACAAATTTCTGCGCCGGGGTCAAGAAATATGCGCACCTGCCGGCCGCTATTAATGTCAAACAGTCCTTCAATCGCGCGCGCTACGTCAATCGATGGGCTGCCGGTGCTGTCGTTAAATTGCAATAATCCATAGATATCAAGGCATTTGTTGCTTTCTTGCTTGTCTCCACCATATGGCATCATGGATACGCCGGCACCGCCAAGCAGTCGCGGGCGGTTAGGGGTACGTTCATAGCCGGGGCGGTATTTACCAAACAGTTTACGAAAATCTTCTTCTAGGCTCATGTTCGATACTCATTTTTTAAGACAGGTTAACCGGGGGAATGGCTCGTTATGCGGTATGGCCAGATTTAGTGTCTGGTCGGCAGCGTTAACGTCCAAGGTGTCGGTACTTTTTTCTTCTATGTCAGGCAGTGGCACTCTGAATGCGATGCCGCGCTTCATTTTGTTTCCTCTGTATACATAACCGGTTTCTTTTCTTACATAGCCATTGCATTCATAGAGTTTGAATTTTGGCTTGCCGATTATGATGGCGTTGCCTTGGTGCTCTTCTTCCTTTTCGTCTTCATCTTTATCAGCATTCGGGTCTTGCTCTATCACTTCTACGCCATACGGGACGGTATAGTCTTTCAGAATGAAGTTCTGCTGATATGCTTCACAGGGCAGTTGCGGCCGCTTCGCTGGTGGCTCTGCTTCGCTGAATGTCTGTTTGCGGCTGCCGGGATTGATGAAGAATTTCCCGGTCAGGGTGGTTTTGCCACGCTTGCTGGTAAAGTCCCAGCTATGGCTGTATGCAGCTATTTTGACGTTGGCGTTAAAGCGTTTTGTTGCGATATGCGCGGTATGGGTCAGGCTGGCAAAGGGTAGGAATTTGCAGTCCATGGTGATGCTGTTTTGCCGGTGGCTTTCGAGCATTTTGGTGTAGCCTATCTGTACGGCGACCCGATAGCCGTTGGCAAATTCGCCCGCAATGATGTTGTCGATGTTGGTTGTGTAGTCACCATTGGGCTGCTTTGTTCCTTTTGGTCTTTTGTAATGCTTTTCACTGCCCCAGTTTCGGGCGGTCTTATCATTATCGCTTTCGTGCTTGATGCTGTAGATAACTTTTTCTTTTTTTTCGCCATGAATGGCAATGGATTCCTGATTCTGTAAGACGATGCTGTACTTTTCGTCAATTGCCTGTTTCCAGCGACGCATTGCTTTCCATGAGGCAGCCAGTGCGTATAGGTTGCTGTCGCTGCCAATCGGAATCTGTACTACGTTGACGATATCATGCCCGTTTTCGTCTTTTTCTCCGGTTGGCTGGTAATCGTATTTGTAGTCAGCTGCTTTCCATCTGATGCCATTATAGATGCCCGGTGGCGGGGTGCCTTTAACCCACCATTCTCCGGTTGTCCAGCCACCACCATTGGCTGCGCTCAGTACATCGGCCAGTTTCGGTGCCGAGCCCTCTGCTGCTACGCGTATGATGTAGTCAAAATCGCTCATAAAGTTAAGGTAGCGATAGCTGAAGCTGATTTCTCTGTGGATGAGGCGGTCAAACTGGTGATGCAGTTCGATTTCTACCCGGTTGACGATGGAAACGGCGCTGCTCATTTCTAATGCCATATTGGCTTCGTAAATATCGCAAGCACTCAGTGTCCAGTCAGGCGCTGTTTTAGGCAGCCATGAGGTCAGATGTGCTTTTCCCTGTGCATCAAAATCAAATGATGCGGGTATGGTGCTTAAGCGGTCAGTGAGCTGTGCATTTTTGGTTTCGTAATTCTGTTCTTCACCAAAAATTGATGGCGACCAGTAACCTATGCTGTGAATGGTGTCGATGCTTAATGCTTCGACCGATTTGCTGCGGTCTTTGGTGGCGCTGAGTATGCGCAGACGGTCTGAATAGTCTATTTTGGGCATGTCTATGATGCCTGAGAATATCGGGTACAGGTATTTGTCTGTCTGTGCGTAAATGACGATCTGCCGGTTATAGTACTGGTACAGGTCAATTGCGCCACATGGTTCCCGCAGGGACAGGCTGGCTGTGGCTGATTCGTCTTCGGCAAAGTGAACTTCACAGGTGCGTACGACGTTACACAGTTCTACGCCGGCTACAAATATTCTGATGGCGTACTTTTCGCCATCAAAGCCTTTGGCGAATCGGGCGCGCATATAGCGGTTTGGTACGGGGTTCAGTACCTGCTGGCCAATCTGTATTAATTCTGTGTCACTTGTGGGCTTAACCATCTGCGCGATACTTAGTAACTCGCCACTGTTATCAACGCAGACGTGACAGGCAAGTGCCAGTAATTCTCCGGTCTGTTGTCTGCTGTATGCTGTGCAGCCAATGCTGAGTAATTCTGTCCCTGTTTGCCCGGGTGCGGCTTGGGCGTTCAGGCTGATTTCTGTCGCCAGTAAGGTTGTATTAAGTGAAGATAAGCCCAGCATAAATAATCTTTCTATGGGTGTCCTGATTGCACGAGTGTGTCGAGCATGGTTTCGCTTAATCTGATGCTGATACACGGGTCGCTGCGGTCGCTTCTGGCGTTTTTATCGCTGTTGCTTACGCGGATATAAACGGGTATGGCTTTCCCCCCTTGCAATTGGTTGCCCAAGCCTAATGCGGCGCCACCGATGGCGGTTTCTAAGCCTTGCTGGGTCAGGGATAGTTTTAGGTCGGCAGCTTTAAATTTTGCGCCCAGATTAGTAAATCTGGCACTGCCGGAAGTGCATTGTTTGTTAACGGCGATGCCCCAGACCGGTTCAGTTCTGCCGGTCTGCCCTGCCTGTACGCATTGATACATGTAACCATTAGCAACCGGCGGTTCTACGATTTGCCCGAAGCTATAGTTTGCTTGCGGCTGCCATGCTTTCAGACGGCTAAACGGAATCAGCATGATTTCCCCGGTTTTGGGTATAAGCATTTCGTGGGTATAAGGGCTGCCAAAGTACAATACAAAATCATTTGTTCCTGTCCCGTTAAAGTCAATCGGATAGGGACTGGCTGCTTCATGTGTCATTTTGGAATCTGTATATAGGGTGAATGCCATAAAAAAACCTTATTAAAAAACCGGCCATGTGGCCGGTGTTATCTCAAATCATTAGCGACGTCGTGCAATGCGCTTTTCCATAAGTCTTTAAATTGTTTGGCGCCCTCTGGTGCATCAAAGAGGGCTTTAAAGGTTACGTTTTTGTTACCATTGCTTAGCTCCACTTTGATTGCCTCGGTGACTTTAATCATGTCATTAATATCCTTGCCGCTGGCTTTGCTCTCGCCAAATCCGGCCGGCGGTGTCGGGGCAGTCATTTGGTTAACATCCGGTACGGCTGGCCGGCGACCGCTGCCAAGGGAAATGCCGCCTATGCCCGCCTCTTCCGCCCGCTTCTTTTTCCAGTAGGCTTCTTCGCGCTCGCGGTACTCTTTACTGAAGATGCTAATCGGTTTGTTGGCTGTGTCTGTGCGCCCGCCGTTCTTTAATGTTTCTGCTGCCTCGGATAAATCCTGTGCGGCCGATTTGGTATCTTTCTGCGCTTCATCAAATGCTTTAATCTGTCTGAGCATGGCCTCGGCATGACGCAACTGTTCCGGTGTGGCGCCATCCCTGCGCAGGTTGTATAGCTGGCGCTGCATGGCATCCATGCCCAGTGTGGCCACCTGTTCTTTTAAACCCTCCAGTGTGGTCAGAACAGATTTCTGTTTCTGTATCTGTTCGGTTAAGGCATTAAGTGCCTGCGCCTGCCGTATCTGCTCATTGGTGGCATGTGTCAGCCCCAGCCGGAAAGCAATCAGGCCGTTTTTACCGCCGAGAAGTTCGGCCTTGGCTTCCTGTGCCTGCTGCACCATGTCTTTCAGGGTTTGCTGATTCTGTGCCTGCTCCCGGTATAGTTTGCTTTGTGCCATGTACTGCTTGGCCTGCTCCAGTTGCGCGCTGGTGGCATTTTTGGCAGATAGCTGAAACAGTACCAATCCCTCTCTGCCACCTTGTAACTCTGCTTTGGCTTCATCGGCACTTTTGCCGAGTGATTGCAGGGTGTCAGATACCGATTTAATGTTGTCAATCTGCTTTTGCAGACTTTCGTTCTTCAATAGGGACTGGGTGTATTCGTTTAATTCCTTATCTTTACCTTTTAACTGGCCGGTGCCGGCTTTGGCCACCTCTGCGGCGACTTTTGCCGACATGCCGCCAGCCATTAACTCTTTCTGCTTTTCCAGCAGCTCATTGCTTTGCTTTTGCGAATCAATTAACTTCTGAAAAGCTGCGTTTACTTTGTTTACCGCATCAGTAGCTGCCTGTTCTTTTTCCTCCGCGGTTTCGAACAGTGGTACATTTTTGCCATAGGCGTTAAGCTCTTTGCCATACTGAGCCACCTGTTTGCGTAGCTGGTCTTGTTTGTATATTGCCTCCTCAATGGCTTTTGCGGATTTAGAACCCGGTTTTATATCGAGCAGTTTGAATATTTCATCTTTTGCCTGCTCCGCTGTTATTTCACAATTTTTTAATTTCTCTTCTATCTGCGCAATTTCTTTCCGCGCCATATCCAACCGCATTTGCGATACATCCGGTCTGTGAAACGGGGACGCATATGTATCCACGGATTTAGCGACCATTCCACCGATCGCCTTGTCTCTTTGCTTGATAGTGTCGTTATAGTTTTTTTCCGCCTGATTTCGCAGATGCGTTTTTTCTGTCGTATCCGCAGCGGCATATTTTTGTCTTAGCTCTTCTAAAGTCCCGATTTGTGTTCGCAGGGAATTGGTGGCGACATCAGTGGCTTTGCTGATTTCATAATAAGTAAACGCTGCCATTGCCAAACCGGCAACCAAACCAACCCAGCCACCTTTTGCCATACCAGCAACACTGCTGATTGCGCTTGCTGCTCCGGCTGCACCAGTGACTGCACCAGTGGCTGACGTGCCGGCACTGCTCGCCTTAGCTGCCGCCAGAAATTTAGCTGCGGCTGCCTCTTTCAGCATGGCTGCGGTAGATTTTTCTGATGCGGCAATTTCGGCGTATTTACGGATAATCACTGCCGTAATAGAGGCGGCATATTTTCCGGTATAGACAGCAGCCACGGTGCCAACAACGGTGGCAACCACGCCCAGATGATTCCCCAGCCACTCAAGCACAGCACCGGCTTTCTGGCTGGCGCCGGTGGTTTCATTCAGTGCGCCGACAAAGGTCATGACTTGGTTTTTAAGGGTCGTCACCGACTGGCCAATGGTCTTGTCCATTTTGCCAAATTGCGCATCAACGGCTGTCGATTGTTTCAATATGGCATTGGCCACAGCCTCGGATGTCAGCTTGCCCTCGGCCGCCAGTGTGCGCAATTGCCCGACTGTAACCCCTAATCCTTTGGCTATTGTCTGCGCCAGCCCGGGTGCCTGCTCCAGTACGGAGTTTAATTCCTCACCACGCAATGTGCCTGATGCGAATGCCTGTGATAACTGCACCAGTGCTGCTGCCTGTGATTCAGCCGAGCCACCGCCGATTACCATAGCCTTATTGATGGTATCAGTCAGTTTTAACAGTTTGCTGCCGCTGATTCCGATCTGATTCTGCGACATGGCCAGCTTGTTATACAGTTCGGCCACGGTGCCCAGCGACTGGCCGGTTTTATTGGCACTGGCGATTAGCTGGCTGCGCACCTGCGTTAATTCGGCAGTGGAATCAATCACCAGCTTCAAGCGGTTGTTTACCGTTGTCCATTCATCTGCTATGCCAGATAGCTGCTTCACGCTGCCGATGCCCAGCATAGCCACAGCCAGATGCTTGACTTTAACTGCGGCGGCATCAAGCTTGGCATTAAATTCAGTCAGGCTTTTGACATCAACGTCGCCTACCTTTATGGCGGCCGGTTGCGATTTTCTCATGGCGGCAAGTGCCGCCTCTTCCGCTTTCAGCTCGCGTGTCCTGATTGCTGCGAGCGATAATAATTTGTTTTGCTTACCGAATTTAACCATATGGGCGTCTAAGCCCGCAGAATCGTCCTGATACGCCTTGCTTACCTTGTTCAGTTCTTCCTTGTACTTGCGTGCGGATACAGCGGTTCGTTTAAATGCGTCCACCTGCTTCATGGTAACGCCCAGATTTAACAGTGTCTGCGCCCTTGCTGCGATGGTGGCATCGGTTAAACCAGAGGTACTGCGTGCAGATGCCTGATAAGCGCGAACCAATGCCTGTGCGGATTTTTTGACCTGTTCTTCCGTGCTGCGTACACCGGCAATAAACCCACGAGCATCAAGCCCAAACCCTATGTTTAAATCATCAGACATAAGTTACACCTTTATTCCTACCATTTATCTAGCGGGCAGTGCATCCCCCAGATTTTCGCTTTGGGCTTAATAAAACAGCCACAGCGAAGACATCGGTCAAGCATATGCACCGGCGCACCGGGCGGGGTATCTGTTACCCAGCGGTTGATTTCTGTGCATGTCGCACAAATAGCCTGTTTCCGTTCATAATTGCTGCTGCTGTCGCGCTGTGCCTGTGTGCCCTGATTACAATCGCATCCCATAAATAACCCATAAAAAACAGCGGCACTTGTCCGCTGTACTTAATCATCCAAACCGTCCAGAAACGCATCAATCTCATCTGCATCATCATCCGCAACATTCTGGCGCTCGATTTCATCATCGGCCAAATCTGGCAATAGCAAATCATGCAGCTGTAATTCCTCATTGCCAGCAGCGCGCGCCGTAATTAACGTGTTATAGGCCAGATACTGCTCGGTGCGCCATTGTGGAAAACCAAAGCGGTGGTAATAATTCAGATAACGGTTAAATTCGCTTACCGGCCAGTCGTCAATCTCACTGGCCGGAATATGCAATAAAAAAGACAGTTCAATTATGAATTTTTCGCGTTTATCAACTTTTTTAAGCCCTCGTCTCCATTAATTAGGAAGAAATGATCCTGCACGGCAGCCAGTACTTTGCTAGGCAGCTCGGCCAGAAATTCCAAATCTTCACGGTCATCCGGGTAAAACATAGGGCTCCCCTCTTTATCCACAATCATCAGGGCTTTTTCACGCACGCCGTTCAAACCATCATCGTAGTTGTTTTCAAATTCGCTACATCGGTGGAAAAAATCCGTCATTTCGCGCACATTGAATAACTTAACGTATAAGTGTCCGTCGTATGGCTTAATATCCGGCACGGCAACAATCAGCGGTTTTTGTAAAATTTCCCTAGCTGCGCTCACAAAAGCTTCTTTTGCATTTTTTTTTGTCATCTTCATTCCTTACAATGTTGTATTTAATTTACGGCTACGCCCGTTAATTTGCAGCTCCATGGCAAACTGCCACTTGTCGCCACTCTTGCCGTCCCAGTCCAAGCCGGTAATTTTTACCTGATAACCGCGCATATACTTACTGCCTTTGGGCTTCAAGGTAAAAAATATGGTCTCAAGCTCCTCGGCCATCTCTTCCAGAAAATCTTGCACAGCCTTGTCCGGTGTCCACAGACCAGACAGGCTGATGGTGCCCGGCTCTTTTTCCAGCTCAGTCACACTGCCCTCATCGCAGATGGTGGTCGCATCAATTGTTTTGGTCTTGAGTGCCGCTATCTTGACACTGGTGGCATCGCAAAAGAGGTAACCCTTGACGGTGGTAAATTTGGCATCGGTCACGGTACCGATATCCTCACCATTGAGCGTCATCAGCGCAAAGGTGTCTTCATTGCTTACGCTCACTAGGTAATAACCATTAATTGCCTCATTTTCAACGCTCTCAACCCAAATCACATCACTGGTTTTCAGGCCGTGCCCCACCGCAGTGGCAATGGCCGGTTTGGTATTGGACAAGGCGGTGATTTCCTTAGTTGGCGTCTCGGGTAAATCATAAAAATAGGTAATGCTGTTAAAGCTCATACCACGCTTAGTACTGCGTCGGCTGCGAACCGGTGCTTTTGCCATAACAAAACTCCATAAAAAAAAGCCACGGATAACCGTGGCCTGTATAAAAATAATGGTCAGTTAAATATCAGATAATCAAAGGTTGCCTGATACTTCTTTCTGTCAATATCGTAAGAAAAGAACGGCGCCGTTTTCAACTGGCAATCAATTTCCTCACTATCCTGTATTAAATCCATTGCCTCCTGCACACAATGCGCGCGCTCCTGCGGTGTATTGGCATAAATATCCACCTGCACCCGCGGATTAAAAGCCTGATAACAGTTTGTCGCCTCCACTTGCCCGGAAATAACGCTATAACGCATGGCTGGCCACATAGCCGGATCAGCAGCATTGTTCTGCACCGGTATCAGGTCAGGATAAACACGCCCGCCACACAAATCCTTTATCAGGCTGTAAAAAATAGCTATTTCTTCCATTCTTTCCGCACTTCTGTCATCAATATCTTTGTAGCTGCCTTTTTCGCCTCTCCTCGCTTATTATCGAAAGCCGGACGCATAAACGGGTGCGGCTGTGGCATATTAATACCGTATTCTATAAAAGCAGCGATTTGCTTTGCGCCTTTGGGGATTTCTTTAGAATTAGAAACCGTTACAATATGCTTGGAAGTCAGTCCACGCCGTTCTGATGCGGGTATGCGTTTCATGATAATGCTGCGCCCGACATGACCGGGCTTCACTACTGTACAGGTTTTGCCCCCCTTGCCGTCACTGTTATAAACCTTGTACGAGTTTGGTGCTTTGTAGGCGATAGCTTTCGCCTCGTCCCGGATAATAGCAGTCCCTCGGCCGGTAGCTTTTTTAGCCACCTCTTCCTGCACGGCGTTCCCCAGCTTCCGTAATCGTTTTTGCAGCTTATCTAATCCATTGATTTTAATATTGAACGACATAATTACCCCTCATTTATACCAGTCACGCAAGGCAAATTAATAACTTCTGGGTGAACCGAATCGGGTAGCACCGCCTGAATATTGAAAATACTGCCTTTATAAATAATCCGGTATTCCGGCGTAATGTTGGCTGTCAGTTTGCTTGTGCGCACCTGTATCGACACGGTACAACTTGCCGAACCCAGCCCGTTTTTCACAAATTCACGTCCAGACAGATAGGACATGTTTGCCCATACCTTGCCAACATCAACCCAATTTTTTTCAATATCTCCCAGGGTGCCCTTGCTGATTTCCGGGCGTTGAATCAATACCCGTTTATCAAGTTTGCCTGCCGCAATACTCATGAATTCCCCCACATAATCCGGTACGGCTGCAATAAAAACCCAACACCAAAAGGCAACCATGCGGCATTCATTGCAGAAACCGCCTCACGGTTTTTATACCAGTTGGCGGTTAGCAGCAACATTGCCATGTCGACTGCGGAGTTATACAACATGCCGGTTGGGTCTGTATCCGGCACTTCATTTTCGTACCAGTTGCGTCCGGTGAACTGTTTTACTGTTTCCTGCGCCGCTGCTAGATAAATTCTAAGCAAATCATCTTCGCTATCGTCATCAATCCGGCAATTATTACGAATATCATCAATACTAATCATAATCGCCCTCAGCCGCCCCGTAAGGGGCGGAATAAACGGTTTTGGTTTGTTTAGGAATTCGGCGGCGTAGTCTGTGCACCCTGCAATTTACCCGTTACAAATGCATCTTTCCGGTAAATAGCCAGTGCCAGCCGCTCCTCGCACAATATAGTTACCATATTACGAACAAAATCACTATCGTTATTAAAGGCGATATTAATACCCATCTCCCACCGGTCAAAGATTTGTGCCCCCATTTTGAAAGCACCAGTCAGAAACTCTCCTTGTGGCATAGACGGCGTGGCAACAACTGGCTGCCCCCATAATGTCGGGATTGTCTGCCCCTGCGGATTACCGATTACATAGCGGCCAATGTCATCCTTGGCCATTTCAATTTCTGCCCATTGCACCGGGTTAAGTACATGGCCGGTAGCACTGTAGCCAGACAATACCACCTGCAGCATGGCCAGACGTAACTGGTCAATAATGGTAAAGTCCTTAACGTTACTTTCATTTTTAAACTTTGTAGCGTTAGGTATCAGGCCATCTATCTCTACGCCACCACCGGTGCCCTTTAATAGCTGCTGCTCTTCCTTGAGTTTCAGGCCATACCGTAAACGGCCATCAATCATAGACTGCAAGCCGGACGCGTCACTCAATATCTGTCTGGTTGCTTTAAGCCAGTGGGCAATAGTTACAACCGGCACCGTTTCCTGCACATAGTTTAACTGTGATTCAGGCTTTACCTGTCCCTCTGGTGTCACATTGGCGTTATTTTGAAAAGCTTCTTCTCTGGGTACAATTATCATGGCACTATCGGTATTACCCGGCGTAAGCAAATCACGCACCATTAATCGCTGCTCCGGCAAGGTGACAGCACTAACAGTATGCGGCTGTACTAATGCGCCGGCGCTGTAACCCAGATAGTCTGAACCGCCTAACTCTTTAGTATTAATAGGAATGTGCAGCTTGTCACCTTGGGATATGTTGGCGCAGCTTTTAAACTGTTCAGACTTAACCACCGTACTCCCCAAGGTCTGCTTACCTTGCGAGGTGACAGGATTGCGTGCTTGCGCCTGTTCCATATCCTGCACTTGCGACTTCAGGCCGTTAACCTCAGTCAGCAGCTTGTCAACATCGTTTTTGAGTTCTTCGGTAACTTTGTCACCTTTCGCAAGCTTGCCTTTAAGTTCCTCGCCAAGTCCCTTGACTTCGTCGACTGCCTTATTAACCGCTTCCTGCTTTTCTTTTAGTACTTTGGCCAGTTCAACTGCTTTGATTTCATTTTCATCAGCCATCTAGTTAGCTCCTAAAATTCGTATAACTTCGTCTATTTCAGACACGTGGTTGGTTGGTGTTGCCTTTTGTGACAACGAAAAAAAACCGCTGTCGTGAATGACAGCGGCTTGCTTTGCATTAAATCCGTTTTGCATTAACAGCGCTTTGAACTGTTCGGATGAGGGTAAGCCATAATCATACTTGACATAATCCACCCTAGCTTCTGGATTAGCTGGAAAAATAACGACGGATATTTCATATAGTTTTACTTCGATCAATCTGTTGGTATCCGCTTCACGGTCGTATTCCTGCCGTATGATTCTATAACCAATAGACAGGCCATCAATCGCCTTGGCCTGCAATAATGCATGTGTTTCCCGTGCTTTTCCTATCTGGTCGATCAGTAATTTACCCTCGACATACAGCCCTCGTTCATCTTCAACCAGTTTGGTATAGCAACCGATAGGCGCATTCCAGTCATGATTAAATAACACTGGTGGCATTCGGTTGCGGGCTTCCCATTCCGCCAGCGACTTTGCGAACGCCCCCGGCACTACCACATCACCATAAGAATCTATATTGCCATTTATAGAACCGTAACCCGAAAAAAAACCGTCTTCTTTGACGGATTTAATTTCAAGCGGCATATCAAGACGTTTTGTCTGCATCATTCTTGCCTCTTTAAAGTTTCATTTGCTGCATGATTCAACGTACCCATATTTAACTGCACGGTTAATTCGTCCCCGCCCTCCACTGCCGGCAAGTCTTCAAGGTCGCGCACATGATTGCGTGAATAAATCCCGTTTTGCACCATTGAGGTATAAAAGCTGGCGCGGTTGGCGGGTGAGGCGCGCAATAACCCTTCGGTATTAAATTTGGGCGTATAAATCTTGCGCTCCGCCGGGCTTAACAATTTGCGCGTAATCGTCTGCTCAATCCGCGCCAGCTTCGGTACCATTACAAATGCCTGAAAACTTAGCACTGTGTTTTCGTAACTGGATGCCCAGCTAGACGATTTACTGGTATGTCCAATTAATTGTGGTGGCACAGAAAAACAGCGGCAGATTTCCTCAATGCCAAACAGGCGTGATTCAAGCAATTGTGCATCAATCGGGCTTAATGATGGCGACCGGTTTACAAGGTCAAAACCACCCTCAAGTATTGGTGTTTTCCCTGCGGCACTTGCCTCTGAAAACTCTTGCAGCCATTTGCGGGTTTTCTTACGCTGCTCGTCATTCAATATCGGCGCCCCGCCTTGCCCTGTACCTCTGTATACAAGTACATCGCGCCCTTTGAAGCGATTCTTGTAATCGTGTGCCGTAGTATCATTGGCTTCCATTTGCAATCCTAGGATTTCCGCGCCATAAGACAGCGGAGAAAGCCCGGTTATTCCGTCCATGGTGAAATCTTTCAGATGAAAGACATCCCGGTCGGGCAATTTTCGCGTTCCGTCCCTTTCATTGTATTCATACACTACCGCACCCGTTTGCAGGCGGGTTATTTTCATTCTGGCCGCATCAAGCACTTCCAGCGATATAATCCGCTCGCCTTTGCGTTTGATTTCAGCAAACGCATTGCCATATATGTCTATTGAAGTCATCAATGCCTGCCAGAATTCGCATGGATTCATGTCGGCATTGGGCGCATAGCGAAAGATGTCATACAAAGGATGCTCAGTAGCAATATTTTTATCCGCAGTTCGTAAGGCAAAAGGCAGGGTAGATACCAGCCCGGAGCGTAAATTAATACATGCCCACACAGCCGAAAGTTTTAACGCTTTCTCTGGCGTCACCATGACACCACTAACCGACGATGCGCTATCAATTGCCGCGAAGCTCTCGCCTTTGCCTAGCTTTAACTGTGGCCTGAAAGCATTCAGAATGCGGCGAAAAAAGCCAGTATCCTGTAAA
Source organism: Snodgrassella sp. (assembly GCF_024103505.1). Lineage (NCBI taxonomy): Bacteria > Pseudomonadati > Pseudomonadota > Betaproteobacteria > Neisseriales > Neisseriaceae > Snodgrassella > Snodgrassella sp. The sequence continues at coordinate 171,553 of NZ_JAGGIJ010000004.1, read as the reverse complement.
TCAGCCATTGTTTAACCTATTATGTAATTGTCCAGAAAAGAATCAAGGCCGCCGTTATATCGTGAGGTCGGATTGGTCGCCATCACAGCCACAGCATCAAACAGCGCCATCAGGCTGTCAATTTTGGCAAAACCTGCGTACTGTTTGGTTACCTGAATACCGTTGCCCGACTGGATAACGCGGGCGTTACCAACATTCCAGTTCATCAGTGGCTGATTAGCGTGCCACATATTTCTGCTGGCCAAAGCGCGCTCCGTGGCTTTAATCGTGCCTGTCATTTTGAAGCCTTGTGATATCGCTTTAAACAGGCCATCAGCAGGAAAAGCGTAGCCACTGGCAACAAATTTATTATGGATGGTTTGCAAAACCGGTTCCATGCCATAGCGGTCAACCGCTATAGAGTGCAACAAACCCGTTTCGCCGACTTTCAAACATATCTCAGCCACTTCTTTCAGGTCATCGCCTACATTTTGGCAGAAGGTCATGTCACCGTCTTTCACAAAACTATCCAGTTGGGGCAGGATATCCTTGCGATTACTCAGCACCGGCGGGTTTGCCCATGCATAACACCATGAAAGCCAGCGCTGAGTTTCTTTTTCCCGCCCAACCACGGCCAATCCAAACAGGTCATCATTACCACCGCCGTCAAGCCCTATTACCACCACCTCGCTGCGTTCCAGCAGCGTATCTAGCGTCAGCGTATCATCCGTCTGCGCCAGCCAGTAATCTGCACCACTCCAGCGATCTGAGCGTAAATTTAACCCGACTTCCTTGTTTAAATGCTTGGCCTCAAACTCAATAAGCGTTTCTTCGCCTTTCAGTTCGGCCTGTCGATACTCACTAATCAAAAAAGCCTCGTCTACTGAGTAGCCAAGGCTTGGGTTGGTTATATAGAAGTTTTCAGGCTTCTTATACGCGCCCGACTTAATAAGCGCAGCCGGAAACTCATACAAAATCGGCAAATAAGTCTTATCAACAATTTCTTTACCCTCAGCCGTCTTACCATCCCGTACCGAACGCGCATACTCCAGTTCCGTTTTAAACACACCAGCGGGCGGCTCTCGGGATTGTGTGGACAAAATAATTAAAAAACCATCCACTTTAGACATCAGGCCACCGGTGGCTTCTTTAATTATGGATTCCGCATTCGCCATCGCACCAAATAAATGATGTTCATCAATCAAAACAAAAGCGGCTTTCAGGCCACCCGCTGTTTTATCGTCCGCAGCCACAACTTTCAGGGTTGACTTAGTAGCTAAATGCGTTATCGTCCTTGTATGCTTGGAAATGCTGTATTTGTCCTGCATTTCCGGGTCAAACTCAATCATACCCGCCGCTGGTTTAAACGAATTATCAGCCACTTCTTTCGTTGGCGCCAGAATGATAGCCTCAGCTAAATTACGTTCATTCAGTTCGAGAGCGGTTATCATAATTCCGGCAGCAATGGTTGATTTAGCGTTTTTCTTGCTAATCAACAGAAAGAACTTTTTGATTAGTCTACGCTGCGTATCTGGATCAAGCGCACCAAAAATCGCACCAACAAAATCAAACACCCACTGCGGCATTACATCACGCATTCTTGGCAATCCGGTCATGTCGGGCACTATTAAATCACCAAATACCTCAATCGCAATCTCTGCCACGATAGGGAATAGCGGCTCACTAGGCACTAATGACTGCCGGTTAACAATCCGCTCTTCCCAGTCAGGGCAGGCTGTCACCCAATCAGCCATTTACTTCACCTGTTTCAAACCTTTCTGCTCTAACCGCGCAGACAGTCCGCCAGCGCGTGATTTTTCAATGGCCACATCTCTGGCCGCCTCTTTCTTGCCGGTCTCGCCAATGCGCCCATGCTTATAAGGCATCAGGGTTTTAGCAGCATCAATCCGCAGCTTGTGCGGCCAGTTATCATCATTCATTACCATCACCAAAAACTGCAAAGGGTCATCATTGGGCGGTAATCCAGACTTAACAGGATTAACATCCGTGTTAACATCATTGTTAACAATTTTGTTAATATTTTTGTTAAGTCTGTTTTGCTGTTTTTTCAGCTCCTCAATGCGTGCTAAAACAGCCTGATTTTTCATTAAACGACATGCGGCAGCGGCTGCACCATTCCTGCTGTAACCCGCATTAACACAGGCTTCCGTCTGATTTATCCCCGCGGCCACATTAAGTGCGAATAATTCCTGTTTATCATTAAGCGACATAGCAAATTGCCTATTTTTTTGAGCAGATTTTGTTAATTAACAGGTGTTTTCAGGCCATTTTTTTTATAAATGAGAGGGCGCGCGGTGTCAGCGTGTGATAGTAACCCAACATTACTACCACCCCTGCCTATTTTTTTGAGCAGTCTAAAAATAATAATTGCCTATTTTTTAAACAATCTAGAAATAATAAATAGTTACTCAAGATTACTATTTCACATAAGAATATAAATCAAAGCAATAGCATAACGTAACTATCTCATGCGTAATAATCTAAACGGTTACACTCATCGCTTAATAGATTCACCATCCACGCTTGTATCGCTGCCGCAGTTCTTTGGTGGTTTTACGCTTATGACAATCCGCGCATAGTACTTGCAAATTACTATCATCATTACGACCACCTAACTCCAATGGAATGATATGGTCAACCTGTAAGCTGCCACCAATACAGCCACAGGATCGGCATCGAAAACTATCCCGTGCCAGCACCCTCTTCTTTATCTCCTGCCATCGATAGCCTCGTATGCGTTTCGTAGCCCCCGGTTTATCCCTGAGTACCGTGGCAGATGAACTGTTAAACTCAGGTAGGCTACTTTTAAGTGTTGGTATCTTCATAGCTTCGTGTCAGTAGGTAGTGAATCTTATGAGCTGCGCTATGGCTTTGCAGTACTTCGGCAAGCGATGCTTCAAGACCATCTTTATCAATAACAGATTTAAACCAGCCACCATGCCTAATCACGCACGGATATCCGCCCTGTGATGGCTCAATATCTACCAGCGTCTTGCGTCCTCTAGCTTTACTTTTACTTCGCTTTATCGCAATCACTTTTAAATCAGATGGATTACCATAAGGCCGTCTGCCAACCTCTAACACCAAATTGCCCTTGCTGGCAGTATGTACCTCTTCACAAAACCGGGAAAGTACAGCATCAATTTCCGCTTCCTCTGCTACCCTATTTCTGCATAAATTAATCCCGTTGTGATACGCCTGTGCAAAATCTATATGTTCGTTCATTTTAAACTCCAATAAAAAAAGCCCACACGCGCATGTGGTGGACTTGTCTTAATTTAATACAGCGTTAGTTGTAGTCGTTACCATCAACCATATCTGTTCCTTACTTGTATGTTAGTTATATTTTGGTTATAATTTAGTTATTAAAAAGTTATAACAACACCATGAACAAAATAGCTTACCAACCCAAAGCCCTTAAACAATTGCGGAAAATTCCTGATAGAAAACTCATCTATCGGAAAATTGAAGAGTTAACCAATATGCCAGAATGCGCAAATGTTAAAAAACTATCCAATCACCAATACGGATATCGTTTGCGGGTCGGTAACTACCGAGTACTGTTTAACTTTGATGGCATCATCCATATTATTTCAATTGAAGAGGTTAAAAAACGTGATGAACGCACATATTAATCCTAACTATCAAATCATCAACGACAAACAAGGAATGCCTCAGTTTGTTGTTGTTCCATATGAAGATTTCAGACAACTAACCAATCAACCTGTTATTAACCTTACAAACGCCATTCCAAGCGAAGTGGTAGGCATGGTAATTGAACAAGATTACACCCCAGCCCGAGCATGGCGCGAATATCTGGAATTAACACAATCAGAATGCGCTGAAAAGCTTGGCATGTCACAACCCGCCTATCTAAAACTGGAAGCTTCAGAAAAGCCCACTAAAGCAACTCGCACCAAACTTGCCACTGCATTAGGTATTAATGAAGAACAATTAGATTGCTAAAATACAAAAGCCAGCGATTAAGCTGGCTTATTACTTAGTACTAACAAATTAAAATACAGAATCCACAATAAAAAACCCGCCAAGGAGCAGGCGGGTAAAAGATGAAATAATAAGTGTATCAACTAAAAAGGAGAACAATGCTAATAGCTTTCAATTAGGTGCAGCAAAGCTGCCACCGGCACTAAAAAGTATTAACTAATTGTTAACTAGAAATATACTAAATTTTCAAGCCATGCGCAAGGGTGAATTGTAAAAAAATTTATCAAAATCATCACATTTTTGCATATACGCCCAAAACAGCACCAAAGCCCTTTCCACCTGTTCAGCCCATGTCATCCTATTAACCATAGCGCGATGACGTGCAGAAATTGAACGGCGCTTAAAATAAGGACTTTTGCGCCCATACTCAATATTAAGCACATTAAACGCCTCCCGATTGTTTTGCGCCAGTAACGACAACGCACATCTTACCAACGCAAACACCTCAGGCTTATAGTGCACACCATCAAAAGCATAATCCCTGATTACCTTATCTCTCCCGTAACGCCATTCAGCACTCAGACAATGCCCCTGCCGCTTCCGGTCTGCCATAGTTCGCTCATACGCAGTCAGCACATCCACAGCAGTATCAATCTCAATTTTACTCATCATCAAACAACCCTTTAAAACTTCACTTTCCCAGAATATCGCATCATCATCGCGCGTATGGCGACTTAAAATCCCGCCGAACTCTTTCACCAGTAATCATACTGATTGCCTCCCTTTCGCGCTCATGGTACTGGCAGCTTTCACGGTCAAAAAACAGATTAACCATAGGCTGATAGCCCGAATCCCGTTGCTTTTGACAAATAAGCTTAGCATCCGGATCTGCCCCGTAGCCCGTCGCCTCACTATTGCGCCACACAACCAGAACATTATCAGCAAGATCAGTAATCCCCGCCGATCCCCTCACATCATGCTTATTTGGTGGCTTAGATTCATCACCATTGTCAGGCTTACGCGGGTGCGCAACCAAATGAATATGAATATTGTTTTGCGATTTAAAATCCCGCAGCATCTCCGCAATCTTCTTCTGCCGATCCACATCACTCTCAGCCACCCCCAACATCATCAAACTATCAATAACAAAATGCCGGCAGTTATATCGTTGCTTCGCATACTTAAAAACATTAAGCATCCGCTCCAGACTGGCTGCACCATTCACGTCATATATCCACAGCCCGCCTGATTCATTGCCATTGTCTTCCGTACAACGCTCACCATTGATATTCATCCCCCCAGATAGCAAATTCAACGCATCAGTTAAATCATCCTGATCAGGACGCAGCTTTCCACATACCTGTCTAACCATACGATTTAACACCTTATAAGGCTTCATCTCCCCCGAAAACAAACAAATACGTTCCTTTTGCCTCAGAATCATCTCACACATACAATACCCCAATAGCTGGCTTTTGCCGTGGCCACTGTAACCAGTCCATACCGTCAACTGATCCATACCAAACTTAAAATCTTTCATCCCAGCAAATGGCGTAGTATTGCCCGTGGCCGTATCAAGTAGCCCATTAAAATCCTGAAACAGAATTTCCGCATACTCAATCGCGTTTTTCAAATCCTCCGGCTTCTTATACTCAGCACCAACTATTGCATCCAGAACCCCAGCTTCACCAGCCTCACACAGACACTCATTAGCATCCTTAAAATCACCCCAATCAACCAGCTTGCACCGGTGTTCACCAAGCCGTTGCAACACCTCCATCGTAGCCAGCTGTCCCGCGTCATCATTATCCAAAGCCAGATAAATCACCCTAAACTGCTGCAACCGCTCCCAGTCGTATTCAATCCACTCCAGATTCTTCGCACCACTAGGCATCGACAAAGCCTTTACCCCAGACTGAAAAACACTCAGCGCATCAATTTCACCCTCAGTAATCACAACCTTATCATCATCAGGCGTAATAACCTGCCAGCCAAACAAACACGGCTCACAGTTTGATTCCTGCCGCCAGCGGTTTTTCTCATCCCTCTTACGCCGTGGCGTCAGATACTTAACGTTATAAACAGCACCATCAACCATTAACGGAAAAGCAATCTCCCTGTCATGATTGGCTACACAGTAAGCCTTAAGCGTACTGCCATTAATGCGTCGCCTGTCAAAATAACCATCCGCCTGCGGCTCAATCACCGCCCCCAAACGCACAGACGGGCGCGTAAAAGACTTCTTACAGGCAACCGAAAACTTAGGAGCAAACTCAACCCCCAGCCACCTACAGGCATCCTTAAGCGCATCAACAAAGCTTAAACTCCTGCACGCAGCCCATAAATCCAGCAAATCACCACCCTTGTCCTGATCACTGAAATCTTTCCACACACCAGCTTTACTGCCGCATAAATGCACCTTAAGCGATTGCCCCTCCTCCCCATTAACCGAACCACAGCACCACTCATTGCCATTTTTCCTGCCATTGGGGAGCAGATACTCAGACACACTCAACGCCTTATCAGCCAGCAACTGCGATACCTCCCTAGCGTCCATAATCAGCTCCATTCCACAGACGCACAGTTTCCATAAACAACTCATTAGCGCTTGAGCTAGTGCCTACCTCTTCCCATCTCGGCGCGTTCCATTCCCCAGTTGTTCCAAGAACAGAAACAAACACCCTGCGCCCGCCAACATCTACCCTATACACCCGCAGATTCGGCCTTACCTCCACATAGCGCGCATTAGTACAATCCCATTCATTCCGGCGTTTATTGGCACCCATCCTGCCAGCACCGTACTCCAGCCACTTTAAAACCCATCTGCGCCATGTAGCCTCCCAATTGCGCTTCTTCGAATCCTTAGCATCACCAGATAGCCAGTAATTCACAAACTTCTCAATCTCAATATTCAGCGCAGTCCCAACAAGCCCCTTAGCTGCCGCATAGTCCAGATATTTATCCGGCATTACCCAGTTTTCACACCAGCCACATTTCTTATGCAGCCCTATTGGCGCATACACCACACCAGCACCATCAGCATAATCATCATTCGATTCTGATTGTTCACCATCTGGGACTAACTCAAAATCCTCAGAATCGCGGTGGCACTCTATCTCTGAATAATTCTCTGAATAATTCTCTGAATAATTCTTTGTATAAATCTCTTCCTTATACGAACTGTCACATGTCGCCACTCCCGAGTGTTGACATGTCGTCACTCCCGAATTGTCACATGTCACCACTCCCGAACTGCGACATGTCGTCATTCGGGAAATGTCATATTTCCCACCTCGGCAAAAGCGACCAAACACACCAGTAAATACACGATATTTAGGCTTGTCAGCTTTATCAGCATCAAAACACTCAGCCGCCTTTCTAATCGCAGCCTCATCAACCAGATAATAAGTTCTATGCTCAAGCTTCTTAATCTTGCGCTGGATATAGCCAAGGCTTTCCAGCAGCTTAATAGACTTACGTACCGCATATTCACTTAAATCCAGCTCACCAGCCAGTTCCTTAACAGACTTATAAAAAACCCTTGTTGCACCAGTACAACGTTTCCACCAATAGTGCAATTGATTTAAAACCAGCCCAGCCTTAATGTCGCCATTACATATACGCTTCAGACGCGGATTGTAGGCACGTGTAACATCCCCGATAATATCGCCTATTTTTAAAGAGTTATCATTGACAAAATTTTCTACAGTAGTCATAATTACACCCGTATTTATATTAATGAATTGAATGGCTGCCCAACGGTCATTTCCTTAAAGCCCACTCCCGTGGGCTTTTTTTTATAACCATTCATCGCAAACCCATCTCCACTTCTAACGCCTCAACCACCTCAGTCGGGCGGTTTCGGTATATTTCACTTAGCACATCCAACAACCGATGCGCCTCCTCTTTCCTGCCGGCGCGAATCAGCTCCTTGAGCTGGCACCATTCATCATTGAATTTCAAATCAACCTCAGATTGACCATCTTGCAGATAGATTTGAGTTGCTTTAATTGTCATCGTGGGCATCCTCCAGCTCCGGCCAGTGTTTTTTATAATCAAAAGGGCGCAAATCCTTTCTAGAAACGACGCCATTAGTATATTTTTCGATTTTCAAGCATCGCCACGGAGGGCACGGGCGCTTACCTTCTGCCCATCTTGAGACATCAGGAACATGAGCACCAATAGATTTAGCAAGCGCAGTTGTTGAGCCTCTCCCTTTACTGTTTAAGTATTCCTGTAAGTTCATATTAATCCTTTCTGTTACTTATATTAGCGATTCGCTAAATAAAAATCAAGCATAATGCACATTTATTTTTGTTAGCAAATTGCTAATAATCAAATTGAAAGGATTTGTATGAAAACCATAGAAGAAACTTACAGAGAGAGGTTATTAATGCTTTCTAAGCAATACGGTGGACAAACCGGGCTAAGCAAAAGAATTGACAAGTCTCCAGCTCAGATAAGCCAATGGGTGAACGGTTCCGCCGACTCCAAAACGGGGAAAGCCCGCTCTATGAAATCCGATACTGCTCGCGAAATTGAAGGAGCCTTAGGTTTGCCTCGTGGGTGGTTTGACCAACCGGTTAAAACAACAGATACGACGCCACAAGAAGGATTTATTCAATTCACGCTACTCGACGTAAAAGCTGCTGCGGGCAATGGTTTTGACAATAGCGATTTTCCAGAATCTGTACAATTGGTTGAAGTTTCAGAAAAATGGGCAAGAAACAATATTGGTAATAATCTAAAATCAATCTCGATTATTACCGCTTCTGGCGATTCAATGCAGCCAACATTTAACAACGGTGATTGGCTATTCGTAGACCAAGCAATAAATTTCTATGAAGAAGATGGCGTTTACGTCTTCATGTCGTCTTCTGGATTAAAAGTAAAGAGACTTCAAAAATTTGTAAGCGGTGAGCTAAGGATTATCAGCGATAATCAGAAATATAACAGCGAAGTACTTAAGGATAACGAACTTAATTCAATAAAAATATGTGGAAAAGTTGTAGCTACATTGAGACTTGAACGCATTTAGCTAATTTAGTGCTAGAAGAGGTTAATCAAGGAGATATCAACATTATAGGCAGTGTTTTTGGTCATCTATTCTTGCCTGATAATCTAAGAACATAATTTCATAATTAGTATCTTGGTTTCAATAATTTTTATTATTAAATTCTAACAGTATGAAAGGTGTTATTATGGAAATAAAATTAACTAATGTTTCATTACATGATATGGATATTGAAAATAATAAAGTAAGAAAAAATATTCCTGTAGAATCAGATGATAATAAAAATTTATTAGAATATACAACAAAAGTAATAACAGAGATATATACTCCACCTAAACGCCAAACTCAAATTAGAGGTCAGTATTATACCTTTAGCAATGAAGATGAATTAATTCCTCGATATTTAAAACAAATAAATCAAGATCCCACAGTTTGGGAGCAGTTAACTGAAAAAATTGCTAAAAAATTACTTTCAATTGAAGTCAAAGTCTACGATAAAGTCGCAAATTTAAACGGACTTCGAGAAGGAAGTTTACTACAAGCTCATTTTACTTTTAAAAACGAACAAAAAATTGCCCTTATAAAAATTGATACTAATCAGATTTTAGATAAGGTATTAAAAATTCGAGATGGTTTACCGGTTAAAACTAGAGTGCAAAAAGTAGCTGTTATATCCTTTGACAGTTCAAACATAATAACTTCATTATTACTTTCAGATACCAATTCAAAAATTACAGAGTACTGGAGAGATGCATTTCTCAACTCAGAACCTGTGCAAACAAATGAACAAAATACAAAGAATGCTTTTGAAGCTATCGATACCTTTTTAAAAAGAAAAATAAAATCTATATCCAAACAAGATTTTTACTACATTCGTAATAAAGTAATTCTAGATTTTCGAAAAAATTCATTTGAATTTAACAATTTAGTATCTGATTTACAAAACTATGAACCAATCAACGATGATTTAGCGGTAAAATTCAATAAGATTCTATCAGAATTTGAAGAACTACCACAGGGAAAAAAGAAATTTGATACACAATTTGAAATAGACCCTACCATGATTAAAGCGAGACTTAAGAAGCAAAAGATGGTTATTGATAATAATTTTGATCTAATAATTAAAACGCCTGTAGAGGATTTAAAAACCATTTTTGGGGTAGGTGTTGATGATGGCGGTAAATTTGTTAGAATTTATTCTGAAGATGGGTATAATGCGTTTAAGCGATAATTAAAACCATAATTATGCAAAATTATTTAGCATATAAAATGAATAGTTTCGTAAAACATTTATTGTCAGCAATTGGTGCAACAGAAATTATCTCTGTTAGCCATAATTTTAGAGTATACAAAATTGAGGGGAGAGTTACATCCTTAAATAACAATATTATTAATGACTTATACCAAGCTATTTTTTTAACATGTGAAAAAGGAATTATATTAGAGATTGAGTTAGGAGATAGTGATAGCATTAGATTATCAAATCAAATGCCCAAAGAGAAACTAGAATCAAAAATCCTAGAATTATTGGAAGAACTTGATCTAGAAGCGCTACTACCACTAGATTTTATTTTCAATATAGCTATTAAATGGGAAGAATCAAATTTAAATATTTTTTCATGGAAAGAGTTTTGTCACCATCTAAATACAATTTCTCGTGAAGAGGCATATAAAAAATGGTCTAATTTAATTGCAAATAACCTTTCTTCAAATATATATGTTTGGGACGAGGGAAATAATATAGAAAATGATTTTTTTTCTTTTATACATTATAGTCAAATCGGCCTAGACAACAAAAAAGCTATAGACCAAACTAAGATTGAAAATAGAGACAAAATTAGTCATTTTGTCAATGCGTGCGATATCATAGTTGTTCCAGACTCTTTTAATTTTGCGAGTAATGATTGGCCATTAGCTGCTTATTTTAACAATTTAAGAAATATTTTATCCCTAGTTTTTCTAAGTGATTATTCACGAATAATAGATGATAAAGTAGCTTATTGCATAAAAGGTTATAAAACAGTAAATGGTAAGCTTAATGAGCAATTAAACACCGATGTAGGAAATGAATTATGGTCTATGTACAAATGGGCTTATGAGGGGGGGTCTTTCATAGATAAAATTGGCATTCTTAGAAACGTCATACCAATTCATATACATCAAGAGGATATCAATACACTTGAATCAGGAACTTTACTATCCGCTCAATCTGGTTATGATCTATATTTAAAAGATAATGTTAAACAATATATTGAAATAAAAAATAAAATTTCTGATATGCTTCTCTCACAATCAGAAAAAGCTGGTCAAATCACTAAAGATATGTTCAATATACTGAAAACAAATCTCTGGACATTTATGACTTTCTTTACAACTACAATTGTGGCAAAAAGTTTCGATAAATCAAATAATGACTATCACAATACAGTGATATTTGCGGGTATATGCTTAATTTTCTTATCAGCGTTCTTTTTAAGATTCGCATTATCAGAAGTTAACGATGAAAAAGAGAAACTAAGTAAACGGTACTTAGAAATTGAATATAGGTACAAAGACCTTCTAAATAATCAAGATATTAAGAAAATTATTGATTTTTCAAGTCCAGAAGATTCAACACCAAAAGAAAGAGAAATAGAATACATTGACAGGAAAGTACAGAAATATAAGAGTCTTTGGATTGCTTGCATAGTATTGTTGTCAATCATTCTAATATGTATAGGCTTTGACATATTCTAAATTTGCTTTTCTTACAATAACCACAACTTCGGCTGTGGCTTTTTATTGTCTTTAAATAACACAAATTTCTGAATACACTTAAAATAAATTTAGCATTTCGCTAAATTTATTTTAAGTGTATTCAGTATATTATCCGATTTACTGATATATTTAGCGTTTTGCTATTGATTATTCTTTAGCATATCGCTAATATATACCCATCGAAGTTAAACAACTTCACCGCATCGGCTCAGGGCAGCGGAATATAAAAGCCCGAGGCAAGTTAAGGAGCTTGCTGGCAAGCCGTTAAGCCCTCGCGGGCGGCCGGAACAAAACCAGTAAGCTCGCCGAAAAAGTAGGCTTTAATGTAGGGCTTACAGACAGACAAGTCTAAAAATCCAAAGAACTTTATGAAAGGAGAACGACTTCAAACACCAACTTTGACATATATCTGAATGTACAAATACTTAGATATATTAATAGGCTAAAGAAAAAGCCGATTCTAACGAGTCGGCTTCATTGTTTAGCTTTGCATAAATGATTACATGTTTTGTAGATATTGCATAAGCATTAATCCGGCGGTTTTAGCATTTGATAGGGTTAAATCTATACAGCGCGTAAGGATATGCTCCGCTCCTTTTTCTTTTAGCTGAGCTAACAATTTCTGCTTTTCATCTTCTTTTAGATTTGACGCTTTAATAATCGAATCTAAGTGTTGAAGAGTATTGCTATGCAGCTTAACTGTAACTGCGCTGATTTCATATCCAAGCGCATCACCGGTAGCAATATCGTAACCGTCGGCGGTAAGTATTAAATAGTCGGAATCTATATCCGTGTCATCAATGTATTCTTGTACTGCTCTTGGGTCAATCATCCCCTTTGCAATTAAATATTGCGTTGCTGCGATTAATTCCTCCTCGTCGTATTTATCGTACAGGATATCTAATTCAGATTCCGGCAATGGCTGCATGGGGTATTTGGCTAATGTAGACAACATATATCTTCTAACCTCTTCAAAAGGATTACTCATAAGTACCTCTATTTGCTAGGTTGTTTTGGGAAACTCAATTCTAGCATATGCACGATGGCAGTGAGTGCCTAACCACCTGCCACCCTACCCGAGTTTAAAAACCCAAGCCCGCTGATTAGTGGGCTTTAGTTTTTGAATTTAAATAAAACTAAAGGAGTTAAAAATGAACGATGAAAGCAACACCAATCCGGAACCTGCTGGATTTTGGGATGAAATGGCACAAATGGTTAGCAAATGGGATTTAAGCCAATTCCCCATGCAAACCAAGCCACAACCAGAAAAACGGCTGGCTAATAATGAGCTGGCGGATGTCGCTTATGAAGCCATTCGCCAGCTATATCATACAAAATATGATATTGGTTTAATAAAAGTAGCAAATGAGCTTGTTAAAGCCATTGTTTTAGGTGGCCATTACGGGCAGCAGACCGTAAGCCAGATATTAAGTCACCTGCCACCAGCAGCTAAAAAAATGGTTACTGAGTATGTTCAAAGCAACGCAAACTAGGAGTTACCCATGAAACCTAAAATACATCTTCATGAATTAAAGAATCACCCTTATGGCAACCGTATCTGCTGGCAGCATAGACCAACGGGTGCGCTGGTCGTGAGATATGGCATATTACTATATGATGTAATCATTCCCACCCAATCCCCCTTAAGAAATACAGAGAAACATTACGGCGTGGGACATCTCAGAAATGCCCGAACCATTATCAGACGCCACTGGCAGGAATGTATATCAAAACGCAATACACCCCAGCAAAAAACAAAGGATTTAATAGCAACAATCTCAAATGGTCACTTTATTTATTGGATTGCACAATCCAATTAATTCCATAAGCATTAAACTTAATCTATTGATAACAGGAGTACACAGCAATGCAAGTAGAAAACAAATTTCGCGCCCGTCACTATGATGAAATAGCCGGCTTAATGGATAACGCCGAGTTGCTTGCCATCATACAGGATCTTGATGAGAGTCCAGATGAAACACTAAAACGGATCAGCAAAAAAGATTTAGGACATCTGAGTGAATGTTGTTTTCAGACGTTAGATACTACAACGTTTATTATGGAAACATTATCTAAATTAGCTGATGGCTATAGAAATAATAATATCACTCGGGAGCTAAGCCAAACGGACTTTTTGAGATTTACCAGCACCTTAGCAGCACTATCAGGCGGGATTAATAGCTGTGTTGGTTACATGCATCAGACCATAACATACCTGCTGAATTATGAACCTAGCAGCACCTCGAGCTAAGTTAAATTTGGCATGTTTTAAAAATCAGTGGGGGAATAAACTTCCCCCGTTTTTTGAATATAAATATCATTATGAAAAAAAATGCACTGCTAGCCACTTGGGTGGCTTTTTTTATTACTGGTTGTGATTATGCAGAAGAGAGAAAAAGCAGAGTAGCGGAACGGGCTGGTAAAGATATTATGGAAACACAGGTTGTATTAGATGATGGACGCAAAATCACCTGCCTTGTTTACAGCGGCTGGTATAACGCTCCACCAATACAGCCGCCCTATCCCACTCCTAGCGAATTTACTAACAACAGGCAACTTAAATCATGAATGTTATCGTTTGCGGTGGTCGTATCGTTTCTGGTGATGGTTTTCGCCGTATCGTAGCCAGAACATTACTATCAATACACACTAGTACCCCTATTGATACCCTGATTGATTCTGGAGCCTCTCACGGTGCGGTTTACTTAGCCCGGGAATGGGCAAAAGTGCACCATATCCAGACCAAAAGCTTTACAGCCTTGCCTAATCCACACGGGAACCATTGCGGGCACATGCGTAATAAAAAGATGATTGATTACGCCCTGCACCACAATGCCCCTAAAGGTAGCCAGAATCATACCATGCTGGTAATTTTCAAAGACAAGCATGGCCGTGGTACTAAGGACATCATCAAACAGGCTAAAGAGGCAAATATTCTTGTTTGGGTAGTTGATTTAGAAAATGAGGCCAGCTAAATGCTGGCTTTTTATTATTCGTTTAATCATATGCTAGAATGAAGAATCAATAAGGAGCTTATCATGGAAAATATTGATCAAAGGTTTAACCTTTTAAAATCATTAAAAAATGATTTTAGTAAAAACGTTTCTGATCAAGCAGAAAAAGTAGTTCAGGCATCTTTAAACGAAAGAAAACAAAGAATAGAAAAGGTTGACCTTGATAAAGATTTTGATAATTTATTAAGCGATTCTAATATCAGAAACGTGTTTATTCGTTTGCGTGATAAATGAATTCCATAATTTATCTTGAACCGGCTGAGGTTATCGCCAACCACGATAAAATAATTTTAGCCAGTGGTGGTTTACTGGGCATTCGTGATGAGGGATTGTTAATCAGTGCTTTAACAATGATTCAGAACGATTTGTATTATCCAACTTTTTCATCCAAGCTAGTTCATCTGATTTTTTCAATCAACAAAAATCATTGCTTTAGTGATGGTAACAAACGCACCTCGCTAAGTTCGGGAGCATCTTTTTTATTAAAGAATGGATGGTCTCTAGAATTTGTTAAATCTTTCATTATCAATATGGAAGACGTGGTGGTGTGGCTTGCTGATGATGTAATTAATAAAGACGATTTAGCATTAATCATTAATATTTTACTTCTTGGTTTTGAAATAAATAAAGATTCAGGCATAACCAAATTAGAGGAAAACATAAAAAAATTGAAGAATTGATATTAAAACATTTTAAAAATGAATATATTGCCTATATTTTTATTTTAAATTTCTCAAATTCAAGCCAGCTATTCACCCTTAAATTCAATGGAAACAATGCCGAAATAGTGGACTACTAAGATTACCATTAGGAGCTTAGCTTTATGAGTATGCATAATCCCTGTCATGCTGGCGAAGTATTAAAAGAGTATTTAGGCAATATCAGTATCAGTACCGTAGCTAAGCATTTAGGAGTAACAAGAGTTGCACTTTCTCGGATTATTAATGGCAAAGCTGGAATTAGTGCTGATATGGCGGTGAGGCTGTCTATCCTGCTGGGTACTACTCCACAATTCTGGCTCAATATGCAGGTAAATTATGAATTGTGGAAAGCAAGCCAGAACTCACCTATTGACGTGATTCCGCTTAATACAGCATTACCTGTGTAATAGTTTTAATTTTATACATATTACCACGCCAGCATTAGCTGGCTTTTTTATTAACACCAATGTAACAACCCATGCCGGCAATTAGCCGGTTTTTTTATATAGCTAACTATGAAAACTTTATTCACTACCGCAGATGTTGCTAGCTACCTTTCTCTTAACCCTAAGGTTGTGACGGAGAAAGCGCGAAACGGTGAAATACCGGCTCATAAAAAAATTGGGCGCTGGTATTTTTTTAAAGAAGAACTTGACGAATGGCTGAAAGCCGATGCAGATTCCACACTGCAAGAGGCTACACATGCGAAAAGGAGTAAAACATGTCAAGCCGAAAAACAATCCGCGTCTATGAGCGGAAAGACCGCCGCGGGTGGTACTACTCATTCACGGCACCAAACGGACAGCGCATACGCCAAGCTGCTGGGACTGAAAACGAGCAACAAGCGCGCGAATTAGCAGCCAAGCATTATTATGAATTGTTTGCTGTACAAAAGCTTGGCTACAGTCGCGAATATACATGGCGCGAAACAGTGGTGGAATGGTTGAAAGAAAATCCCCACAAACAAAAGGATTACAACACAAAGCTATTTTTACGCTGGTTAGATAAATATCTGGGCGATTTAACAATCAACCAGATAGATCGCGTAGTCCTGCGTACGATTCGTGATGCCAAGCTGAATGAGGGTCGGAAACCGAGAACCGTCAATGCTTACACGCAGCAAATCAGAATGGTTTTATTAGCAGCCAAAGAATGGGGATGGATAACCAATCTGCCAAAGTTCAAAATGCTTGAGGAACCTAAGCGCAGAGAACGTTGGCTGACTGCTGATGAGAAAAACAGACTGTTTAAAGAACTGCCGGAACACCTGATACCGATTGCAGCTTTTGCGCTGGCTACCGGTTTGAGAAAAGCCAATGTAGCCGGCCTGCAATGGTCGCAGGTTGATATACCAAGACGTACTGCATGGATTCATGTGGATCAGGCAAAATCATCAAGAGCGATAGGAGTGCCTTTAAATGATGAAGCGATGAATGTCATTTTAAGCCAGCGCGGTAAGCACAGAACCAATGTGTTTACTTACAAGGGCAATCCAATTAAAAATCCCGCAGGTACCGCATGGAGAAAAGCATTAAAGCGTGCTCGGATTACCAATTTTCGATTCCATGACTGCCGGCACACATGGGCAACCAACCATGTCATTCAGGGAACACCAACGCGGCCACTTCAGGAGTTAGGAGGCTGGTCGAGTGAAAAGATGGTGCAAAGGTATGCCCATTTAAACACTGAGCACTTGCGCCGGTATGCTGGAAACTCTTCCCAATTTGACACCAGTTTGACACCAGCACAAACCCAATAAAAAAAGCCACAAGATTATGTGACTTAAACTATTGAATCTATACTGTAAATTGGTGGAGGTAAGCGGGATCGAACCGCTGACCTCTTGCATGCCATGCAAGCGCTCTACCAACTGAGCTATACCCCCAACTGCTATCCAGCCAGTTATTGCTGAATAGGTTGCGCATTTTACCTGAACTACTGAATTTTGCAAGTACTGATTTAATCTTTCGCCATGAAAGGAAAAGATACAATGCTCAACCGGCAAAAACTTTCTAACAAACGTACATCAAATCTTTTTATAACCGGATGTTGATGGGAAGAGTGGTCGCACCTGAGAATTAAATTTATACTTGCAGGCTGGTTCAGATTATTTATGCTTAAACAGGAATGCTTCTATGCAGCGCCAACAACGACATGCTGTACTTCTGGTATTTACGTTTCTATTGATACTTGCGCTGACATGGGCGGTGCTTTTATTCTTACCTAAAAGTAATGCGGGCTATCGTTTAAAGGTACCAGCCGGCTATGGCATCAGTGGAGTAAGTCGTACTCTGGCTGCCAATGATATGATTTACAATCGCTGGGTATTTGTCGGTACCGCATATATGCTAGGGATGGGAGATAAAATTCATCGTGGTAACTATCGTCTGCCACGTTCGGTTTCCAGTTGGCAGATTCTGCAAAGGCTGCGCACCGGCAAACCTGACAGCATTACAGTACAATTTATTGAGGGTAGCACATTTGCGCAAATGCGCAGAATTGTTGATAACATACCTGATATTGAGCACACTACACGAGATTGGTCAGACAGCAAGCTGTTACAGAAACTGGATACCGATCGTCATTATACACATGCAGAAGGTCTGTTTTTTCCAGCCACTTATGATATCAGCTCTGACAGTAGCGATTTATCTCTGTATCAACAAGCTTATAACACTATGCAAAAGCATTTGCAGGCTACATGGGAAGAACGACGCAGTGATTTACCTTACCAATCTGCTTACGAATTACTGATTATGGCCAGCCTGATTGAAAAAGAAACCGGCCATGCTGAAGACAGAGGTAAGGTAGCGGCAGTGTTTGTTAACCGCCTTAATCTGCATATGCGGCTACAAACCGACCCCAGTGTAATTTATGGCATGGGCAGTCGCTATAAAGGTAAAATTGGCAAGGCTGATTTACGCCGTGATACACCGTACAATACTTACACCCGTGCCGGTCTGCCACCCAGTCCTATTGCACTACCGAGCAAAGCAGCGCTGGAAGCGGCTGCTCATCCTGCCAGTAATGATTATCTGTACTTTGTGGCGCGTAACGATGGTACTGGCCGCAGCCAGTTCAGTCACAGTCTGAATGAACACAATGCGGCAGTACGCCAATATATTCTGAAAAAACGCTAACCGGATTTGTATAGATGAAAGCAAGTTTTATTACACTGGATGGAATTGATGGTGCCGGCAAATCCACCAATCTCAATACCATACGCAGCTGGTTTGAAAAACATCAATTACCGGTACTTTTTACCCGTGAACCGGGCGGTACTGCCGTTGGTGAAGCATTACGCAAGCTATTGCTAGATCCAACTACTCATGTCAATGCTCGTACAGAAACGCTGATGATATTTGCTGCACGCCAGCAGCATCTGGATGAAGTAATTAAACCGGCACTGGCACAAGGGATACATGTAGTAAGCGATCGTTTTACCGATGCCACATTTGCCTATCAGGGCGGAGGTCGTGGTCTACCACTAGCCGATATAGCCATTCTGGAAAACTGGGTACAGCAAGGCTTGCAGCCCGATTTGACCTTACTGCTGGATGTACCATTGACAGTAGCCCAACAACGACTGAGCCAAAACAGTAATCCTGACCGCTTTGAACAGCTGGATACAGCCTTTTTTGAGCACGCGCGGACAATCTACTTGGATCGTGCCGCATCTGCACCGCAACGCTATGCTATTATCGACAGCAGTTTAAATTTAGATGAAGTAGCGCAGCAGATTAATCAGGCACTAGCACAATTATTTGGATTAAATGCATGATTTATCCATGGCTCGAATCTGTCTGGCAACAAATTGCCCAGCATTGGCAGCAGCAACCACACGCATGGCTGCTTTACGGCCATCCGGGAATTGGTAAACGTGAATTTGCCGAATATCTGGCACAGGCACTGCTATGTGAATCGCTACGTGCCAACCATCAGCCATGTGGTGAGTGTACATCCTGCCATTTGTACAGCCAGCACAGTCATCCCGATTTCCTACTGGTAACGCCAGAAGAAGCTGACAGCGAAGGCGGTGAACGCAAGCAAGCACTAATTAAAGTAGAAACCATACGCAACGTATTGGATTTTGCTCATCTGAGTGCCCATCGGGGTGGCAAACGCGTTGCCCTGATTTATCCGGCAGAAAGCATGAATCTTCAGGCCGCCAATGCCCTGCTAAAAATTCTGGAAGAACCACCGGCAGGTATGGTGTTTATTCTGGTGAGCCATCAGAAAGACCGCCTGCTGCCAACAATTAAAAGCCGTTGCCGTCAGGTGGCTTTAACCATGCCTGCACGCGCGCAGGCACTAGCCTATGTGCAACAACAGCATGGTGATAATGCTGCTGACCTGCTTGCCTTTCACGGTGGAGCCCCTTTATTTACTGATAATGCTAGCCACGACCAGCTGCGCAACCAACTTATTCCCCTGCTGGTTAAACCACGCCTGATTGCGCTACTGGATTACGCTGCTGCATTTGACAAACAAAAACTAGCACTATCCACTTTTCTCAACTGGCTGGCCAAATGGTTACTAGATATGTCTCTGGCACAGCAATACATACAAGCCATGTATTATCCGGCATGGCAAGATGAGTTAAATAAAATTACCGGACAAATCGACCCTTTATCCCTGTTTGCCTTAATCGACAGAGTTAATGCACTTGCCCCTTACGGTAAGCATACCCTCAATGTTAAAATGCAACTGGAAGATTTATTAATAGACTATCTTAACGTGTGGCAGCAAAAAAACACAAAATCATAAAGGAAATTTATGGCTGAAGCTCCTACTAACTTGCCGGGCAAAATGCTCAACCTAACTATTCCCGATAAACCTGAACTGTACCGAAGCTATATGGCTTTTCTAGAGTATGGTGGTCTGTTTGCACCCACAACTGACAATTTTCAGATGGGTGAAGAAGTGCTACTAGCCGTTACCCTGCCGGCATTCAACGAAGCCAAATATTTGCGCACTAAAGTAGTATGGATTAACACCGCTACCACCTCTACCGGTCAGCCACAAGGGATCGGACTGGCATTTAGTAAAGATGAAGACAGCTTTGCGGTAAAACAGGCTATCGAAGACATCTTGCCAGGATTACTGCTAAGCGAACGCGCTACCTATACTATATAATTATGCTTATCGATTCCCACTGCCATCTAAACATGCCTGAGCTGGCAGCCAGACTACCACAAATACTGGAAAACATGGCTCAGGCAGACATACGGCAGGCTATCGCCATCAGCGTAGACAAAACCAGTGCTGCTGAAGTACTGGCACTAGCTGAGCAGCATACCAACTTATTTGCCAGTGTCGGTGTACATCCTGAAGACCAGAACTCAGTAGAAATAAGTCTAGATGAGTTTATAGTCGCTGCTCAACATCCAAAAGTAGTGGGTATCGGCGAAACTGGCCTCGACTATCATTGGTGTAGCGGCGATCTGACCTGGCAGCATGCGCGCTTCAGAACTCATATTCAGGCCTCCAACCATACCGGTTTACCGCTTATTATCCATACACGAGATGCCGGAGCAGATACCTTACGTCTACTACGTGAAAATCAGGCTCAGCAAGGTGTAATCCACTGCTTCACCGAAGATACTGCCTTTGCCAAAGCAGTGTTGGATTTAGGCTTTTACATCTCCTTTTCAGGCATCGTAACCTTTAAAAATGCCCGGCAAATACAGGAGGCATGCCGTTATGTACCATTAGACCGGATACTGGTAGAAACCGATGCACCATATCTAGCGCCAGTACCCAAACGCGGCAAACCTAACGAACCGGCTTACGTACGCTACACTGCCGAATTTGTAGCACAATTGCGTGGCGACAGCATAACTACGATTGAAGAAGCCACTACCGCTAATACCTATCGTCTTTTCAATAAACTTCCATCGCTTAACAATTAGCCATGACCCAGCTCACCCTTACAGTACTTGGCTGTAGCAGTTCTTCTGGAACACCACTTATCGGGTGTGACTGCCCTACCTGCACCAGCAACGACCCGAAAAACCGGCGCACTCGTTGCAGTGCGCATATACAGGTTGGTGAGCAGCATTGGCAAATTGACACAGGCACCGACTTTTATCACCAAGCCCTACAACACAGACTGCCACGCATTGACGGCATACTCTACACCCATCCCCATGCTGACCACCTTAATGGCATTGATGACTTGCGCGCATTTTGCTATAAACAACAGGCAGCCATTCCTATTTACGGCCATCATGATACACTGGCTAATATTTGCAGTCGTTTTGATTACGCCTTTCTGGAACAGAACAGACACTGGAACCGACCGGTGCTCCGTGCCCATGAACTACCACTGAATCAGGGAAAAAATAGCGTCCTTAATATTGACGGCGTACCTGTATGGCAATTTGGCGTACCACACGGCAGCTGGATCACCAGTGCTTTTCGCATCGGCAATATCGCTTGGTTTACCGACCTTAATCACATCGAAGAATCCATATTCCCGCATTTACAAGGATTGGATTATCTGTTTCTGGATTGCCTGATGGATACCCCCTACCCCAGCCACCTCAGCACCGAGCAGGCCTTTGCCTACGCAAAGCGTATCAATGCCAAACAAACCTACTTTATTCACATGACCCATGCGCAGGAATACCATACTTTAAAACAGCGTTGCCCCCAAAACTGCGCACCTGCCTATGATGGACTAACTGTGCACAGCAGTTATTAGCAATATTTAGTAAAAATAACCACAATCCTGATAAAACAACATAAAAATTAAATATTAAAAAACATGTAGTTAAAGCCTGCAATCTTAAAATGACAAGATTTAGTTGCACCACCAATTCAGCATTGCACCTGCTGACAGCACTACAAGGCATCCTGTAAATTTATGTCTGCCAGCATAAATTACATTAGTAATAACTGTCTGGTAACATCTATTAAAATAAATCAGCTTAACTGGCTTTCAACAATCCAAAACATCAGCTCATCCAGACAAATTCTAAATAAAGTATTATCTGCATTGTCAAAAAGACTTTTTTGCTGTGAAATTAATAAATTCAGTCAAATAAAAGATGTGATAAGTATTAAATTTGTTAAACACATAAAACAAACTTTTAAATATTAAAATTATTTATATATTAAATATAATTAAATATTTAGCCATATTAGATTGATGTTTAAAATATATTGATCTTAAAATTGAAAATTTTATGTTATATGAATATAATTTGAATAATATTTGTCAAACTACATTCGTTATTCTATTCGGGAACTAAAATTTATTTAGCATAAATTTTTAAGGTTTAATGAGTGAATGCATTATTGCTCATCGGGTATACGCAAAAAATGATTTGTTATTTGTTGCATGAAATTCTGCAACACTTCTGCACTCATCCCCAGCGCACGTACACATAAGGCACAATCAGCAGCCTGTGTAATGCCCCACAGATACTGATTATTTTCCAGCGGCCATTCGGGCAATAATGCGGCGTATATCTGATTAATCAGTTGCTGTATCTGTGCTTTGCTGGCTGCGGTGTTGATGTAGTAAAGACAGGCCTGATGGGTATACTGTTCCATCTGCCCCAATACATTAAGGGGCTGTTGCTGTGGCTGCCAGTAGATATTGTCGCTAAGCAGTGGTTGTTGCTGATAATCGATATTAATCCGTGATGACAGGTAATGAAAATCCCAGCATTCCTGATTGAGCACACGGCCGCAGGCAATGATTTCACCCAGTATCAGTTGACAGTTATCAGCCAGACTAATCTGCATGCTTTGGGTTAAGGCAGCATCACGATGCAACACCAGTGGATGAGGCAGATAACACAGCCGGCTGTGTTCATGCAGCACAATACGCGTATGCTGCTGCGCTTCATTTTTGGCAGGCATGGATTGTACGCGGGTGAATGCCTGCGTAAATAAATACAACTGGGTTTGTTGTGCCAGCTCAATTTCGATATCTATCCGGTCGCCAGCTAATAAACCCGGTGATGAACTCATCTGGATGGCCGGTAGTGCCTGCGGCCATACCGGCGCAGCCATCTGCGCTAAAGGGAGGATTTTTAGAGGCGGTGTGTAATAGCAGTTGGCAAATGTGGTCTGCCCGCACTGGTTTAACTGAGTGGTGAGATGTAAACGGCTGTGCATTAGCGTATCAAACCAGCGGGTTCGGCTACATTTTCCAGTAAGGCGTATTTTTTTATCCAGTCTATTATGGTGACGATACCATCTTCTGCCATCAGATTGGTAAACACAAACGGCTGCCCTTTGCGCATACACTGTGCATCCTGTTGCATTACTGCAAGACTGGCGCCAACATAGGGCGCTAAATCAGTTTTATTGATTACCAGCAAATCCGAACGTGTAATCCCCGGGCCACCTTTACGCGGAATTTTTTCGCCCTGCGCAACATCTATCACAAATAAAGTGACATCGGCCAGATCAGGGCTGAAGGTAGCGGAAAGATTATCACCACCACTTTCGATAAACACAATCTGGATATCTGGAAAACGTGCCACCATTTCGTCTACTGCCTCCAGATTCATACTGGCATCTTCGCGAATAGCGGTATGCGGGCAGCCGCCAGTTTCCACACCCATAATCCGTTCTGGTGGCAGCAAGCTGTTTTTGGTTAAAAACTCGGCATCTTCCTGGGTGTAAATGTCGTTGGTAATCACTGCAATGCTGTATTGCTCCGCCATATGGCGAGTAAGTTTTTCAATCAGAGCTGTTTTACCTGAACCTACTGGCCCGGCAACACCGATTTTTATGTATTGACGCATGGTGTTTTTCCTTTGCTGTTAGTCCTGTTGTTCAGATTAATGCGTTGTTTTGTTTTTATTGTTTATATTGCTGCTGACAGGTATAGATGCAAAGATTTTGCTGTCTGCATTGAATTTTCTAAGGTGATGCTTTCAGGAAGCAAACAGCATACTGAAACCTATTACACCAATCAGACTGCCAGTAAGACGTAATATCCACTGATGTCTGCTCATGGCGGTACCGAACACAAAACCGGCTACATGCAAGAGTGCTGTTGCCATGACAAAACCGCAAGCATAGCTGAATGCACCATGTGAACCCATCTCTGCACCATGCGCCACTCCATGAAACAAGGCAAACAGGCCAACCATGAATATGGCGGCACCAGCCGGTACTTTTTTTAACCAAGCCGCAGCCAATCCCAACACCAGCACAGAAGCGGCAATCCCCTGCTCCAGCATCGGTACCTGTATGCCCTGTGCCCCCAGTACAAAACCGCCAATCATCACGCTGACAAAGGTGGTGGGAATCAGCCAGCGCGCTTTACCCTGAAAAGTGGCCGCCCATAAGCCCACTGCAATCATGGCCAACAAATGATCCCAGCCACTGAACGGATGCTGTACTCCAGCCAGCCAGCCTTCGCTAAGGTGGCCGGGATGAGCAAATGCCAGCACAGGGCTTAACAGGAACAAAGCAAATATTTTTTTCATAAATTCCTCCATTATTAATAAATCTAACTCATATACAGACGAGTATATAAACGTTCATGCTGCATTGCCCGAATGTCAGTGGCCAGTGTGGTAGCACCCAATTGCTGCCACTGTGGCTGCATACTGGCTTGTACGGTTTGTACAATCACGGTATGCAGTTCGATTAACATTTCCTGTCCGGCCATCTGGCTTAGTGGTATCAGCTTAACGCCGTTGGTAATCAAACCGACAACAGCGTTGTAATAAAATGCCTGTAGCGTAGCAGCCTTATCCAGCTGCATGGCAGCAGCGAGTAACCCAAACACCAGTGGATAAAATCCGCGCACCTGCTGTGCAGCCAGTGCAGCCTGATAAGAAGCCACGATTGCTACCTTAGTATGCTGAGCAAAAATTTTCAGCAGACGTACGCCCAGTTTATAACTGCTTTCTCGCAACTCACGCGCTACTTTTGCCGCACCTATCTGTTTGTCTAGCCATAACAGTTCATCGAGATTTTGTTCGGTACTGGCATTAAAAGCCAGTGATACATAAGCACCATCATTATGCAGCCAGTTTTGCTGCAACTGGGTGTATACAAATGTTTTCAGTGTCGCCGCATCATGTACAACACCCTGCTGGACAAAGGTTTCCAGCCCGCCGGAATGATTAAAGCCACCAATCGGCAGTGTAGGATCAGCCAGTTGCAGCAATAATCCTGCACGCGTTAAAGCGTCAATATCAATGTGTCTGTCTGAACCGGACATATATTCAACTTATCAGTGGTGATGATGGCCAACTAAATCATGTGTATGGCTGTGGCCACCGCCAACACCCGGCGCTGAATTGGCACGCAATTGTTCACTTAAGCGCCGTTGCTGGCGTATTGGTGCAAAACCAGCCGCCTGCAACCATTCAAATAAGGGTTTATCAAACGGTAGCAGCAATTCATTTCCGTCTAGAAATAATGGCGTATGTTTGTTACCGATTTCATAACAAGCACGTGCCATTTCCGGCAAGGTTTGCGGCGCCAGCACCATCACTTCACTTGGTTCAATCTGCACCACAATTGCCAACTGCTTGTCCAGATAAACTACATCATCATGGTGCAGCCGCTGTCCCTCTTTCAGCAGACGAAAAGCAATCTCACGCCCGTTTGTTGTCGTCGTACGGATAATGCGCCGGTCTGCCTCAAACCATTGCAGACAAACAGTATCCAGCTTCTGAGTGGTAATCTGCTGCTTTTCTTTAAGCGTTTGCAGATTGCCGAGGATGGTTTGGATGATTAGATTCATTTTTGGTTTTAGCAATTTGAATAAAATATTTTAAAAGGCAAACGCAGATAATAAATAACCAACCAAATTCACCTAGTATAAAAAATATTCCTTTAAATACTTCTAATTTAAAATCTTCATGGGATGGATTAATTAATAGCCAAAGAATTATATCTATGATCAGAGATGTACCCAGAGCGAAATATCCAAATACAATAGCTACTGTACGTTGTGTGATGCGACTATCAACATAAAAATACCAGTCAGCAAAATTTCTTTTACTGTGTAAACGCAGATAATATACCGAAATAATAAACCAGATGAATGCTGATATAATAATGTACTTAAATGAATATATACCTTGGCTAGCAATATGCCATTTTTCTAAAAACAAATCCGAATCACTAAAAAAATGTACGCCATCTTTGGTTTGCTCAAATGAATTTGAAATAAAAAATCCCGTTGTTAAAATACATGACAGCAGTAACATACTTTTTAATTCGTCAATAACTAGAAAAATAAAGTCTTTGATATATTTCATATATATGCAACCACGAATTGTTTTAATCAAAATAAAAAATACCGCTGTGCCAGTGCCACTTTTTCAGCCGGTTTACAGGTAATATGCTCACCATTCACCCGTACTTCATAGGTTTCAGGATTGACACTGATTTCTGGCATAGCGTCGTTATGAATCAGGTCTTTTTTACTAATGGAACGACAATTGTGCACGGGTAAAGTTTGTTTGCATAAACCATATTGGCTGCGGATATCATTATCCACACCAGCCTGCGAAACAAATAATACTGCGGTATCCTGCACAGCACGGCCAAGTGCGCCAAACATGGGGCGATAGATAACAGGCTGAGGTGTGGGGATAGAGGCATTCGGATCGCCCATGCGCGCATAGCTGATGGTACCGCCCTTGATGATGATTTCCGGTTTTACACCGAAAAAAGCTGGTTTCCACAATACCAAATCGGCAATTTTGCCTGCTTCAATTGAGCCTACATATTCGCTGATACCCTGAGCAATGGCTGGGTTGATGGTGTATTTGGCCAGATAACGCTTGATGCGAAAGTTGTCGTTGGCGCCGGTTTCTTCAGCCAAGCGGCCACGCTGCTGTTTCATTTTGTCTGCGGTTTGCCATGTGCGTACAATCACTTCAGCTACTCTGCCCATAGCCTGTGAATCTGAACTCATTATCGAGAATACGCCCATATCATGCAGTATATCTTCGGCGGCAATGGTTTCCGGGCGGATACGCGAATCGGCAAAGGCCACATCTTCAGCCACATTTTTATCCAGATGATGACACACCATTAACATATCCAGATGTTCGTCTATGGTATTCACGGTAAACGGGCGGGTAGGATTAGTAGAAGCCGGCAGTACATTCGGATACATCGCGACTTTGATGATATCCGGTGCATGACCGCCACCGGCACCTTCGGTATGAAAGGTATGGATTACCCGGCCATCAATAGCCTGCATGGTATCCTCAAGAAAGCCACCCTCATTCAGGGTATCGGTGTGAATCGCTACCTGCACATCCATTTCATCTGCAATCTGTAATGAAGCATGGATTACCGCGGCGGTTGCACCCCAGTCTTCGTGGATTTTCAGCCCCAGTGCACCGGCTGCTACCTGCTCGCGTAATGGTTCCAGAGTAGCGCAGTTGCCTTTACCAAAAAAGCCAAGATTAACCGGCGCCTGTTCGGCAGCCTGCAACATTTTCTGAATATGCCATGCACCCGGAGTCACTGTAGTGGCATTGGTACCATCGGCAGGCCCGGTGCCTCCTCCGATCATAGTGGTAATGCCGGATTCAATGGCATGGGTAATCTGCTGAGGAGAGATAAAGTGAATATGGGTATCAATTCCGCCTGCGGTGGCAATCAGATTGGCACCGTTATGTACTTCGGTAGCAGCACCAATAATCATGTTCGGGTGCACGCCATCCATAGTATCGGGATTTCCTGCCTGACCAACAGCCACTATTCTGCCATCACGAATGCCAATATCGGCTTTTACTATTCCCCAGTAATCCAGTATCAGCACATTAGTGATCACCATATCGAGTACATTTTTATTGCTGCGTGGTGCTGTAGCTGATTGTGCCATACCATCACGAATGGATTTGCCACCCCCAAATTTGCCTTCATCACCATAGGTAAGTAAATCGCGTTCAACTTCAGCAAATAGCTCGGTATCACCCAAACGTACTTTATCACCCACGGTTGGCCCATAGGTGGCAACATACTGCTGGCGGGAAATTTTCAGGCTCATGACAGGATTCTCTATTTTAGTAATCTGTAGCAATTCTCTATTGTTTGATTATTGGATATTTATCTGGTGCTTTGCATCAGAACCACATATTGGTTAAATAGGTCAATCATTTATTGCTTACGCAGCCATTAACGGCATTATGAAAACCAAATATTTTTTTATGCCCCCCATATTCGGTTAGCGCCACCGTTTTGGCTTCACCGGGCTCAAACCGCACGGCATTACCTGATGGGATATTCAAACGCATACCACGTGTCTGTTCCCGCTCAAACTCAAGCGCATTATTGGTTTCATAAAAATGATAGTGCGAACCCACCTGTATCGGCCGGTCACCACGGTTAACCACGGTAATGGTGAGGGTACGGCGGTTCTGATTGGCAATGATGTCATCTGCGGCCAGTATATATTCTCCCGGAATCATACCGTTTCTCCTGAATAGGTATGGTACGAATATTATTTGCTGTTAAATAATCATTTCGCCCATAGCGAATGTTTACAGTAACTGAATCATGCTTTAGCGGATAGGCTGGTGTACGGTAACCAGCTTGGTGCCGTCGGGAAAAGTTGCCTCAATTTGTACTTCATGCACCATTTCGGCTACGCCTTCCATGACATCAGCAGTGGTTAATAATGTAGCGCCATACTGCATTAATTCGGCCACACTCATACCATCGCGCGCCGCTTCCTGTAACTGGCTGCTAATATAAGCGATGGCTTCTGGATAGTTCAGTTTCACTCCCCGAGCACGCCGTCTGGCAGCCAGTTCTCCCGCCACAAACAGCATTAGTTTTTCCTGCTCACGACTGGTTAAATGCATAACTTTCTCTATAAATAGTCAATTAATGAATTACATTACTGCGCCTGACAATCTAAACTACTTTATACAAAGCTATTTAAAAAACTATTTTTCTTTAAAGTATTTATAAATTCTGTGAATAATAAGTAATACAAAAATAATTGTGAAAATCTTGCCAATCATTCTGCCTTGCTGGTAAGCAGTACTGTTTTCATCTACTACAGCAAAAGCATTAGTCATGGTAAAAGCAAATACAGATAGTACCCACAAAAACTGTTTAATATATTTCATGGCTTCAAACTAATCGTATAGAGGGAAATTC
Organism: Snodgrassella sp.; assembly: GCF_024103505.1. Lineage (NCBI taxonomy): Bacteria > Pseudomonadati > Pseudomonadota > Betaproteobacteria > Neisseriales > Neisseriaceae > Snodgrassella > Snodgrassella sp. The sequence continues at coordinate 142,010 of NZ_JAGGIJ010000004.1, read as the reverse complement.
AATTTTTTAAAACCCTTGTTTAAATCAGATATGACTGAAATTTAATAAGTTTATAAAATATCATAAACTTAATATAGTTAGTTTGTATAGCAAAATCTAAAGTTTTTTTACATAAAAAGTGCCTGTTCTTTGGTTGGAAAACCAAAGAACAGGCACTTTTAGATTAATTAGCTTTTAAGTATTTGCAGATTTTACTTTATTTATATTATCCCCTGAGCCTTAACGCGTGGCTGACTATTCAGCTTGTTCAGGGCAGACAGATATGCTTTGGCACTGGCAACAATGATATCGGTGTCGGTTCCCTGCCCGCTTACCAGATGACCCTCATGTGACAAACGCACGGTAACTTCTCCCTGACTTTCTGGGCCGGCGGTGATGGCATTGACCGAATACAATTGTAAATCTGCACTGCTATGCGCTTCAGACTCAATAGCTTTGAATACAGCATCAATCGGTCCTGAACCATGCCCACTGGCACGTTTTTCGTTGCCGTCCAGATTAAAGACGATTTCCGCCACTGGTTCTTCGCCAGTTTCACTGCGAATGCTCAGTGATATGTATTTGTAACGATCGGGAGCTCGGCTTTCCAGTTCATCAGATACCAATGCATGCAAATCTTCATCAAAAATTTCACGTTTTTTGTCGGCCAGCTCTTTAAAGCGGGCAAAGGCAGCATTAAGGGCTTCTTCACTATCAAGTTCAATACCCAATTCCTGTAGTTTGGTGCGGAAAGCATTACGACCGGAAAGTTTACCCAAAGTTAGCCGGTTGGTACTCCAGCCAACTGATTCGGCAGACATGATTTCATAGGTTTCACGACATTTCAGTATGCCGTCCTGATGAATGCCTGATTCATGTGCAAATGCATTGGCACCAACAATGGCTTTGTTCGGCTGAATCGGATAACCGGTAACGGTAGAAACCATTTTTGAGGTGGGCACGATCTGCGTGGTATCGATATTGGTTTCCAGCCCAAAAATATCGTGGCGGGTTTTCAAAGCCATAACCACTTCTTCCAAACTGGCATTACCTGCCCGCTCACCCAGACCATTAATGGTACATTCCACTTGCCGTGCACCGCCGCTTACTGCGGCCAGTGAGTTGCCAACGGCCAGTCCCAGATCATTATGACAGTGTGCCGACCAGATGACTTTATCGCTATTCGGGGTTTTCTGAATCAGTTCACGAAAGAATGCTTCTGTCTGAAATGGAATGGCATAACCCACTGTATCGGGGATATTGATGGTGGTGGCACCGGCTTCAATCACTGCCTGACAGATTTCAGCAAGAAAATTGATATCACTGCGCAGTGCATCTTCACAGGAAAACTCCACATCATCGGTATATTCACGCGCTATTTTCACTGCTTTAACCGCAGTTTCTTTAACCTGCTGCGGTTTCATACGTAATTTATGTTCCATATGCAATGGACTGGTAGCAATAAAGGTATGAATACGCTTGCGTTTGGCCGGCGCAACTGCTTCGCCGGCTTTGCGTACATCGCGTTCATTGGCACGTGACAGAGAGCAGACAGTAGCATTCTGGATAATTTCGGCAATGCTGTGAATAGCATCAAAATCCCCCGGACTGGCAGCCGCAAAACCTGCCTCAATCACATCCACACCCAGTTTTTCCAACTGGCGTGCAATGCGGATCTTTTCTTCTTTGGTCATGGCCGCCCCCGGCGACTGTTCTCCATCACGCAGGGTTGTGTCGAATATAATGACTTGATTATTGGTACTGGGCATTCTTGGTCTCTCCAAGGTGATGTTATTGTGTTGCATAAATGCATTGATATCCAGCGGCTTGTTTTGTTTCTCAGCCATCAGAATAATTTTTTGTAACTGATTTAATGGCAATGAACCACGCTTGCGCCATTTATAGATAGCAGCCGTTGAAGCGGCACTATCCGGATAATGCTGTTTGAGTGCTTCTGCTAAAGCGTTTACGCCCCCAAAATAGGCAATCAGGCGGTCTATATTCAATTGCATAACTGACCTTTTGTCCAATTTATTCATCTCATCAAGTTACAATATATTCTAATAAGCTAATATACGTAAATTTAGACAGAAAAACAAGCTCAATTATTGGTTATTTTGTATCTATACACCCAATTTGGACATTTTGTATATTAATTCGTACTGATCATTTATTCGTGCTTGAGTAACTCAATACCTATAATTAAACCGCCGGATTATCTTAAACGAGATAAACGGCGGCTATATGGCAGATAGTGGTATTTTTAGTTGGCTAAATCGCCTTTTAAGGCAACACCAGCAATCACCCCACCAGCATGGCATTCATACACTTTTGTACTGGCCATGCTGTTTTTCTTATAATAGCTGACAATATTGGTTACTTTATTAGCATTCTGAGCAGCAGCCTGTTCCTGCAATTGTTTAACTGCTGCCAAAAAAGCCCACTGGCAGGCAGCTTCGTCTGATTTGCCTACGCTGTTGGTTTTACGATTGGTAACCAGGCCAGACTTTATTACACGGCCTGAGCTTTTAGCAAAATAAAGTTTGACGTTTGGATTCAATACTTGTGCTGCTTCTGGTGCATTAAGTGCATCCTGAATAGGCAACAGTAATTTGTCATCACGCGCATAGGCAGCAGATACACAAGCCAGCAATGCTACCAATGCGATTGATTGCGAGAACTTCTTCATTCTTTACTCCTTTAATCAATAAAAAGTGTACTACATGATGAACCAAGACTGCCTGATTCTGCTTACAACTGCCGATGTATCCGGCCAGTATAACAGTCTGAAACTGGATCAGGCAGATAAACTGCGTTTACAACAGCATCCTCAATTAGCCCAGCGTGTTGACTGGCAAAGTAGCCGTTTTTTAAAACAGCAGCTTTCTGCTTCTTATCCGCAATTTTCTCTCACCCATAAGAAAGGCCATGCGGGTTTGATTGCCTGCTCCTCAGCACAGTATATACCGGGCATTGATATGGAGTACGCACAAGAACGCAATTTTCTGGCGCTGGCTCAGCTTTGCTGCACTGCTAATGAACAGCGCTGGCTGACACAGCAATCCGATTTATCCACTGCTTTTTACCAGTTATGGACGCTTAAGGAGGCTTTGATCAAAATCAGTCGTGGGCAATTAACTGATATGCGCCAGTGGTGTCTGATACCAACCGGATACGATGCAATCCATATTCCAGCCTTAAATCCTCCGGTGCAGGCTTATAGCTGTGTCATTGATCAATACTGGCATATTAGTGCAGTTTATCCTGCTGGCTGTTCTGTATTAGCACAAAATTGTACTTATGGATTTGGTCGCTGGCAGGAGTATGTTTTTGACTGGCATCGGTGGCCAGTTAGCCCACCCGTTTAAATAAGAGAGAAGAATTTACTCCGCCAAAGGCAAAATTATTGTTCATAACAAATTCGGTATCGATAGTACGTGCACTGTTGACGATATAGTCCAGCTCGCCACAGCGGTTATCGATTTGATTCAGATTCAGGGTAGGTGCAAACCAGCCTTCATTCATCATTTGAATTGAAAACCATGATTCTAGGGCACCACAGGCACCCAGTGTGTGCCCCAGATAACTTTTTTGTGAGCTGATAGGCACCTGTCCAAAAACATCGGCAGTAGCAAGGGTTTCGGCAATATCACCTTGTTCTGTTGCCGTACCATGACCATTAATGTAGCCAACCTCAGCAGCCGGCAGATGAGCATCTTCAAGTGCCATTTGCATGCAACGGCGCATGGTAGCGCGTTCTGGACGGGTAATATGAGAACCATCGCTGGTACAGGCAAATCCAACTATTTCAGCATAAATTCTGGCTCCACGGGCTTTGGCCATTTCATATTCTTCCAGCACCAAAATACCAGCACCCTCCCCGATAACCAGCCCGTCACGACCAGCATCATAAGGACATGGCGACAGCTCTGGCGTATCATTGCGCAAACTGGTGGCAAACAGTGAATCAAATACAAAGGCTTCAGAAACGCATAGTTCTTCTCCTCCTCCAGCCAGCATCATATCAATCTTGCCATACTTGATTGCTTCATAAGCATAGCCGATAGCCTGATTGCCGGATGCACAGGCACTGGAAGTTGGAATAACCCGTCCTGTCAGACCAAAGAAAATTGACAGATTAGCAGCGGTCGTATGCGGCATGATGCGCACATAAGTATTGGCATTAAAATTTGCAGAACTGCCATTGAGAACAAGTTCACTGATATCACGAATATCTTGCGGGCTGCCAGTAGAAGAACCACAGGCAACGCCCATGCGCCCGTCTTTTATTGATTCATCTCCGAGCAATCCTGCATCCGCCAATGCGTCTTCCGCCGCCTGTGTACACATCTGAGCTACTTTTCCCATACTGCGCAGTTGTTTGCGCGTCCAATGCGCTGGCGGGCGATAATCAGGAATAGGAGCGGCCAGTCTGGTATTCAAGTCTTTATACCGCCCCCAACTGTCCATGTGGACTACCTTATTTTTGTAAGCCAGCAAGCCGGTTTTTACTGTCGGCCAGTCATGCCCCAGTGCGCTGACACCACTCATACCTGTAATCACAACACGTCTCAACATAAACCTCCATTCACAGCCAATACCTGCCGGGTAATGTAAGCAGCCTGTTCGGATACCAGAAAAGCCACAGCATGAGCCACCTCTTCTGCCTGTCCCATCCGATTCATGGGGATGGCTTTGAGAATCTCGGCAACAGGTACGTGTTCATCAATCATTTCTGTTTCAATCAAACCGGGTGCCACGCAATTGACGGTAATTTTACGTTTGGCCAGTTCTACTGCCAGTGCTTTGGCCGCACCAATCAGGCCAGCTTTAGATGCACTGTAGTTTACCTGCCCCCGATTACCGGTTATGCCCGAAACAGAAGCCACGCAAACAATCCGTCCTGCTTTGCGCCGGCGTATCATCGGCATCATCAACGGATGCAGTACATTAAAAAAGCCATCCAGATTTGTACCCAGTACCTGATCCCAGTCTTCATTACTGAGCGCAGGAAACGCATTATCGCGAGTAATACCGGCATTCAGTACTACGCCATAATAAGCACCATGCTGTTCAATATCTGCCAGTAATGTTTCCTGACAAGCCTGCCGGTTACTGATGTCAAAAGTCAGTATGCGGCTGTGACCGCCCAGTGCGGTAATCTCAGCCGCCACTTTTTCAGCTTCCGCAAGCTGGCTGCGGCAGTGCAGTACAATATCCCAGCCGGCCTGAGCCAGCGTCAGGGCTATGGCTTTACCAATTCCGCGGGCAGAACCGGTAACCAGAATGGTTTTGTCATTATTCATCATCATGCATTAATATGTTCTCAGTAGGACTGTATACATTGAGTGCTGCCTCGGCCAGTAACCGGTTTGGCGTACGGGTTTGATCACACAGCCATAACTGGCTATCAAAAACACCAAAACCATTGGTATCCTGTAAAGAGGCTTGAATCTTAACCTGCAATACAGCCGGTACAGGTAATGTGGAAAAATAGAGATGTAATTTTCTTGTTCCGAGTAAAAAACCCAGCCGCACTGGTTCACCAGCATCACAAGCCAACGCGCCTGCCCAGGCAGCAACACCCTGAGCCATCATTTCCATGGCAGCCCAGGAGGGCAGACAACCATCGGTAACCAGTATCTGCTGCGGTTTCACGTTGGCATAAGCAGTCAAACTGTGCTCATCGTAGGCGCTAATTTCATCCAGTAACACCATTCTGCCACTGTGTGGCAGCAGTGCCGCCACATCATAAATCGGGGTTTGCATCATTGCTCCCCATAATTAATGCCGTGTTATTGCCACCAAAAGCAAATGAAGTACTTAATGCTATGCGTGCACGGCCATCAGCAAATGTTTCCTGAAAACGGGTCAGATGAATGGGCGCTAATGCCGGATCGATACGTGCATTAGCCCGGTGTGCGGGTAACTTGCCAGCAGGATTGGTTTGCTGGCTGATCACTGTCCATAGAAAAGCGGCTTCAAGGGCACCCGCAGCACCAAGTGTATGTCCAGTGAGTGCCTTAGTTGAAGCACAAGAAACTTCCGCCCCCAATTCACTATGAATAGCCAGTGCTTCCATAGCATCATTCTGAATGGTGCCGGTACCGTGCAGATTAACCCAGCCCACGGCACTAGCCGCTAATTGTGCTTTTTGTAAGGCCTGCTGAATCACTTTTCTAGCACCCACCGCATCAGGTCGCGGGCTGGACATATGATAGGCATCACTGCTGGAGCCATAGCCCAATAATGGCAGTCCTTTAGCCGGATCACGGGTCATCACGAATACAGCAGCGGCCTCACCAATATTGATACCATTGCGCTCGGCGGTAAATGGCTGACATTGTCCCGGTGATAACACTTGTAATGCATGAAAGCCATTAATGGTTAGCGCTGACAGCGTATCAACTCCTCCACAGATCACCGCATCGCACATACCCATGTGCAGTAAACGGGCTGCACTGATCAGTGCACGGGCACCAGAAGTACAGGCGGTTGAAATACCATAATGTAAATTGCGTAACTGATAGACATCAGCGACAAAATCTGCCGGTGAGGACATTAACTGCAAAGCCTGATTATAACCACTGTTCGCCCAATCCTGCCGGATAAAGCCATGTTCAAGCGCAGCGCGGTTCTCATCTCCACCTGTTGTTGATGTCCCCAGTACCACCGCCACACGATCAGCTCCATACTCGGTAATGGTAGCCTGAATTTCGTCCTCAATCTGAAAAAGTGCATGCCACAACAACTGATTATTGCGGCTACGAAAATCAGATTTTAAATCAGCCGGAAAAGGTCTCAATTGCGACCGGACTGAACCAAACAAATATGATTGACCGCTTACCCAGTAATCGCTGCTAGTGAGATAGTTGCTTTCCGGTGCCAGCAAAGCACTGATATGCTCATGCACACCACAGCCAAGCGCGCTGACCATTGCCGGGCGACTTAAAAAAACTGGCTTAATCATTAGCCATCTCCCTCACTTGCCAATGCCTTTTATGCCAACTAATATCAGCAACTGCCCCATCGGCATCGGTATGAGAAGAAATTCTGACCTCTTTAAGCTTAGCAGGTATAGACCAGTGATGCCGATGGCCAAGATAGGCATAAACAGCAGTAAATAACTGCCGTGCTTGGGGATTGGGTGGCAGAAACCCATCGTTATGCCACCTGCCTCGTTGCAGAATCTGTCTGGATACTGGTGCCCCTAGGCTATCTACCTGTACAAAGCGCCATTGTTGCTCCGTTAACGGCTCAATTAACAGCAGACTATTGCTTCCATCTGCATCGGTAACCTGTAAGCTTAATGTCTGTTTTAATACAGGTAAGGTATCAATCACTGGTAAACTGTGGCAGCCATTTAAACTAAGCATTAACAGCAGCCAGATAAAACCTTGCTTTAATTTCATTTGGCTTGACCACATATTTCTGCCAGCACAGCCAAGCGGCGTTCGGAATTGATTACATATGGATTGGTTTCATCCCATGCATAACCTGCAAGAATAGAACTAATCATGCGTTTGATATCAGGATTAACCTGTTCTGCATAGATTACATCCTGAAAAGCGGTACTGTACCAACCATTGACATAGGTTCTGAATGTATTGATACCCACCTGTAATGCATCAGCATAGTCCTGCTGCCAATTGACTGTTTCTCCTGAAAATTGCCGGTGTAGTATATCCGCAGCCAGCTTGGCCGAATGCATGGCAATTGTCACGCCGGAAGAAAAAACCGGATCAAGAAATTCAGAAGCATTTCCCAACAAGGCAAAACGCTGTCCATACAGACTTTTGACATTGGCCGAGTAGTTGCGCAAGGTTCGAAATGGTACATCGTTATGCCACTGTGCATTGACCAGAATCCGTTTAAGCAGCGGCACTTCACTGACAAATTTTTGCAAAATCGCTTCAGCACCTTCTGCGCCGTGATTATTCAGACATTCCGGTGAACCTACCACACCAATGGAAGTACGGTTATTGCTGAATGGAATAAACCAAATCCAAACATCGCGCAAATCCGGATGAGTACAGATTAGAATTTTATTACGATCAAATATCGCATCAGTGACATTGTCATCAATATGGGTAAAATAAGCCATGCGCTCCGGTAACGAAGACGGCTGTTCCAGATTCAGTAATTTTGCCAATACCCGTCCATAACCACTGGCGTCCAGTACGAATTGAGCCTGAATCTGATAAGGCATGCCCTGTGCATCCGTTACCGACAGCACAGCCGCATCCTGCTCAAATTCAACACCATTGACACTATGCTCAAAACAAACTTCCACACCTTGCTTTTGCGCTTCACTAATAAGAATATGGTCAAAACGGGCACGCGTCACCTGAAAAGTTGTGCCCGGGCCTGATGAAAACTTATCCGTAAAATCAAAGCTGGTATAGCGATTACCCCAGTTGAATGCAGCGCCATTCTTAAACTGGAAACCATCCTCAACACCCGCGTTTACCGCCTCCAGCATTCCTGCTTCAGCGATAAATTCCATACAGTGTGGCAGCAGGCTTTCACCAATTACAAAACGGGGAAAAACCTGCTTTTCCAATACACAAACACGATGCCCCTGTTTATTCAGTAAAGCACTGGCGATGGCGCCGGCCGGCCCGGCACCGATAATCACTACATCAAACTGATTCATTACATCCCCTTATTATTGGCTCTGGGCAGCAAGGCCAGTGCCAGTATCATGCTAAAAAATACACCGAAGGCAACACTGCGACCAAAGCTGGCTATAGCCGGCGTCGCACTGAAGCCCAGAATGGCAAACGAAATCATTGTCGTTGTTGCAGCCAGCAACACGCCGGCCAAACGTTCGGCGACAGCCATCTGGCTGATTGACACATAAATGGCATAATCCATACCAATGGCCGTGACCAGAAACAGCCCAAAAATGGCAAACAAAGACAACGGCCAGCCCGCATAAGCGAATATCGCCAGACAGAATAATGAAGACAGAACAGGCACAGCCAGCAGTAGCCAACCTTTACGCCAGCCAAAAACATAAGCCAGTAACACAATGGCTAGCAGATAAGAGGCTGCTTTCAGGGCAATGGCTTGATTACGCGTATGCGTAAATAATTGATTTAACGCTTGTAAATCATTAACAAAATAAATACCGTTATTGTTATCAGCCAATTTCTGCAAGGCTGCAACATGGCTTACCCCAGACAAGCTGACCAAAGCTGCCACCTGTCCATTAGCCATTTTGCCCAGATATAAATCCTGCCAGGCCGTAGCCAGATCATTGTCAAGGCTCTGGGAAATGGTTTGAACAGGCTGTTGCTGCAAACCGGACAAGTAGTCCTGAATACTGTGTTCAGCAATTCCCAGACGAGTTAAGTCCTGCCAGTTATCAGCATTGGCCAGCAGGTGACCTATATCCTGCTGACGTTGTTTTTGTATGCTAAGCGGTGTAATCCACTGATCCAGTGACTGAAAACCGGTTAATTGCTTTTGCGCAACCAGCGTCTGTAACGATTGCCCCAAAGCATGGCTTTTGGTTAACAGTTCATCGTCATTATCTGCCTGTAACACAAAATACTGCCCAGCGGGCATAGTCTGGGTAAGTACACCGATTTTCTGTGCCTGTGCCAGCCATTCTGGCGATAAGTTGACCCACTGGCGGATATCATCATGGGTATCTAAACGGAATAATCCACCAGCCAGCAGTAATAACACCAGCAAAAACGGCCATCTTTTCTGCACCATAACCTGCCGGCAACGAATTATCATATTGCCCAGAACCAGCATGGCATGCAAAGCCCGTGGATGTATGCGCGCCTGAGTAGTGGTAAAAAAAACTGGCAAACACAGCAAACTGAATAAAAATGCACTAATCAGCGCAGCAGCGGAAAATATCGCCGTTTGTTGCAGTATCGGCAGCGGCGTAATCAATAAAGCCGCATAGCCCAGTAATGTAATAATCAGGCTTAATAAAAAAGCTTTACTGGCCATATGTAAAGCCTGCCAGCGCTGCCATTGCTGCTGGATTACGCCACTGGCCAGCCAGTGCAGAGGAAAATCCAGCAGTACCCCCATCAAACTGGTTCCGACTACCAATGTCAGAATATGAATATGTCCGCAGAGTGCCACAGTTGCCGCCATGCCAAACAAGACGCCCACAACCAGAGGCAGCAACAAATACAAAATACGCAGGCTGCGGAAAAGCAGCAGCAGCAGCAGAAAAGTCAACCCCATACCCAGTATACTCATATACTGGCTTTCCCGTTCACCGATGCTTTTATTTTCTGCGGCAAAAATAGCGCCACCAGCCATCAGTACCTGCACCTTTTGCTGTGCCAGAATAGCCTGCGTATCTTCAATCAGAGCAAGCAAACCATCGGGTATATTAATCAGACCGGCTTTTTCCGGTAACCGCGCCCGTAATAAAACCCATGTTGTATCACCATCATCAATATTCAGCCAGCCAGTCTCGATATTATAAAAAACCGGCCCATCCTGACTGGCCTGATGCATGACAATATTACCCAGACCCAGCCAGTCCTGCTCAGCAGGCAATACACTGCGTTCTGCAAACGGATTAACCAGTGCCTGTGCCTGTCTGGCAAAAGCCTCTCTGGGCTGATTCATGATGTGGCGCCAGCTATTTTCTGATACCACTGCCAGACGTAAGCGCTGTATATTAGCCTGCAAAGCAGCCACATCAGGTTCAATCTTGCCGGTAACAGCCTCAAATACACCGCTGTCCTGCCATTTTTTCTGAAGCATGTGTGCCGCTGCCAGGGTTTTATCAGGAGAATCACTGCTCAGTAACACCACCATGTCGCGGTTCATGCGCTGGTTCATACGCACTTTAGCCAACTGCTGCGCCTGAATATTTTGCCCTTCTGCCGGTAACAGACTGGTCAAATCCGTATCCAAACGATTCTGTTGCAGCCAACTGCACAATAATGCAACCGCTACACAAAGAATCAGCAGCAAATACAACCACGCCCAGATAGGTTTACGGTAAAACGGCATTTTGCTCAAACCTGCTCAGCACAGCATTGACTTTCAAGGCAGAAAATATAATCTCGGTACGGTCACCCTGCACCTCAGACAGCGTGATTTTTTTTACCACACTATCACCCTGAATATCGATTCTGGTGAAAATCTGTTTCATCAAAACGCTTTTGGGTTGCAGGTGCAATTGCCAGGTCTGAGCTGTACCTTCTAATTGCAAACTAAACTGATTTTGTAAGCCACTAGTTTGCCCGGCGAGCAAATCCAGAAACAGCTTTACCTGATTTTTTTGCGCACTGGCCGACTGCTTGCGCGCCACCCACTGATTACTGGCATTAAGCTGCTCAATACCGGACTGGCGCACCCGCATAGTATCGACAAAAGGTTTTTTCATTTGCCATAACAAACCGGCTTTTGGCACCAACACAAACTGTCCTTGCGCGACAATCGGCTTACTGGTACCGCGCAGATAACGCTGCTGGGTAAAATTGCCCTTAATACTTTGCGGCTGTTGCAGCTGATTTTGCAAATCGGTTAAATTAAATGCCCACAAAAAACCGCTTAACAGACCACACCAGCACAGCAAGAAACACTTTTTCAACATATTAATTTTCCCTTTCCAAACCATTTTGCATGGCTCGTCTAACTGCCTGTAACCAGCTTTCCGGAGTCTGAAATTGGGTTTCCCGCGTGGCTATACACACAGCTACCTGCATACTGGAAGCCTTAGTCAGTTTTTCCCCACTGATACAATCACTAATGACATAATCAAATTTCAGGCAGCTTTCATATTCTTTTAAAATAACGTCAATGCGGATTTTTTGCCCGAAAACCGCTGGCCGTACATATTTCAACTGCAATTGCACAATTGGCCAGCCATAGCCATTGGCTTTCATGACATTATAATCATAACCAATAGCACTTAAAAAAGCACAGCGTGCCACTTCCAGATATTTGACATAGTGTCCGTGCCAGACAATGTCCATTGAATCAACATCAAAAAAAGGTACTTCCAGTACCGTACTGTGACGCAATTGCCTATGCTGCCCTGTCATTCTGATTCCAAAAATCGAAAAAATTAAACCACTGTCTTGGTGCCTTAATGCAATAAGCACCCAGCAACTGAGCATACTGTTGAACATATTGCTCAATACACCGCTCCCGATGCTGCCGCTGCCAGCTAACACTGGCCGCAAAACGTTGCAGGTACAAATGGTATTTACCCTGCTGCTTAATACAGAACAGAGTATTAACGGGTACTTTCAACAAGCCTGCCAATAACCACGGTCCTTGCGGCCAGCGTGCCATCTGCTGCAAAAACGTTACGGCCACGGTTTTCTCTCCCCGTACCGGTACACGATCGGCAGCAATAGCCAGCCACTCACCACGTTGCACCCGCTCATTTAACTCCATCATCAATTTCGCATCCAGCGATGTCACCTGAATCAGGCGAATCCGGCAAGCACCGGCATCTTTTAATGCCTGATTGAATTTCACTGCATGACCGCTGTGAATCAATACATTCAGAACCAGATTCTGGTGCTTTCTGACCAGAGCACGACAAATTTCTGTATTCCCCAGATGCGAACAGACAAATATCTGCCCGGTAGTCCCTGCAACCGGCTGTTCAATATCCTGAGAAAGATTATCTGAGTCATGAATAATCAGGTCTTCATAGCTGATACGCCCCTGCCAGACCGCAAAGCGGTCTACAATAGCCTGAGCAAAAGCATAAAACTGCCGGAAAACCGAACCTCTTCTGGCCAGAACCGGTGCCAGCTCCACACAGCTTTGCGCAAGCAAATGCTGATAGCGAGCCACATTACGGCGTGCTGCCGCCGCAGTCAGATAAAAATACGCTACTACCAGACAAACTATCGGCGACAAAATCCACGCCGGACAGTATTTGGCCAGATAACGGGTAAGCAACAAAGCTATGTTACTGCCACGTTCCTGCTGGTTTGCCCAGTGACGGCTGGATTTAGTCATGTATTTTCCTTTGCCAGCGGCGCCACAACAGGCCGGGTGCATGCCATAACATATTGACAAATAAACGCGCATGCATTCTGGAAATCAGGATATTGTCTTGCCAGACACGAAAATGTGAAATGCCGTCAGATGCATAAGTCACTGGTGTATCAATCCAGACAAAGGCACAGCCTCGCCAATGCAGGTACACCAAAAGCTCGGCATCAAAATCCATGTAATTGCCAACATGTTCGCTATTAATCACATCAATAGTCGGCACCAGCGGATAAATACGGAATCCGCACATACCATCTTTGATATCCAGTGATAAAGTATTCACTGCCAACCAGAAATTAGTAACCTTGCGCCCATATAGCCGTGCTTTGGGTGTATCAGCACCATATACCGGCCGGCCACAGACCACAGCCTGCGGCTGTGCCACAGCTGCTGCCACCAGTTTTTGCGTATCGGCCAGACAATGTTGTGCATCAGCATCTACCTGCAATACATGAGTATAGCCATGCAAGGCAGCGTATCTTATCCCGTCTTTTACCGCTGCCCCTTTGCCACCATTTTGGGCACGATATATCACCTCAGTACCAGCCAGTGATAACTGTTGCAGTGCGGTTATGGCTGCATCATCAGAACCATCATCCACAATCAGGCAATCTATTCCGAAAGCCTGCATTGCCTGTGCCACCTTACCGACAGTATGCACATGGTTGTAATGCGGAATCACAGCCAGCAATTTCATAATACATGACTCTCACTATCAGGAATCACCAGCCGGCCAGAAGAAATTTTCTTGTCATGCATTAAGCACTGAAAGGATATTTTCCGGCGTATACAATCGCGTTTAAACACCAGTTCCACAACATCAGCAGGCCGCAGAAAATGCTGGAATTTCAAATTTTCCATCTGTAATGGCATCTGAGTTAACCATGAGCACCGTTGCAGTAATTCTATAATCCACTTTATCTGAATAACCCCCGGCACCAGATGAAAGGCATCGAAATGGCCTCTGAAATACACCAAATCAAGCGGAACCTGTATGCGTAGCCAGTATTCATCTGCCGCAACCGCTTTCTGGTCTAAAACTACCGGCTGAGTAACAGGCTGCAAAATAGCCTGTTGTACATCAACCGGATTCAGTTTACTTTGAGCATTGCGAGGCAAAGCCGTAGTAAATCGCCAATGGCGCGGTAGCGCAATCTTTTCCTGACTACCTGCCAGCCACTCCTTCAGTTGAAGAATAACCTGTTTGCGCCCTTGCTGACGCCAAGCCTGAATACCGACATCATTCAAAGCCACCCACGCGGCCAGATGAGTACCCTCAGGATGCTTCAAAATATGAATATCAGCCACCCACTCATGTGTCATGAGCTTATTTTCCAATTGCATCAGAGAAATGCGTTTATCGGCCAATTTAATAATACGATCCAGCCGTCCCAACAGTTCAAAGCCGTTTTCATATTCAACTATCGCATCAGCCAGAATCTGTTCCGTCGCACAGCGCGGTGATTGAATAGCCAAGCCATTCTCATCAACTCTATGGCGGACATCCTGAAAAAACTGCCAGTAAGATTGGTCACCTCGATAGCCTACTGCACCCGTTTCAGTGCTGCCATAGATTTCCACCACATTAGGACAGATATGCTCAAGTAGAAAAGCCTTACTGGTTTGTGCCAGTACTCCCCCAGCAGAAATAACTGCAACAACATGCCCCTGAGCCAGAGAAACATCATGGGATAAGCGCAGAGTGTGCAGCAAAGTCGGACTGCTAACCCAGATAACATTGCGGTAAGTCTGACTGGTCACCAGCAGCACTTCAGGAAAAAACAGACGCTGCCGGTAAATAGGCAAGCCCAGATACAGACTGAGCATAATGCGAAAACTCAAACCATACATGTGCTGCACACTGACACTGCCCAGCACAATCGGCTGGTCTTGAATCATCGTAGCCGGCAGCGTTGTGGCCAGTATCTGAGCTTCAAGGCATAACTCGTGCCAATTTTTATTAATCAGTTTCGCCACACCAGTAGAACCGGAAGTTTGCAGAACAACAGCAATATTATTGACAAAATAACAATTTACTTCTGCGCAGCCAAGTGCAGCCCATTCAGATACCGGCAATGTGGGTATGGCGAGTTTATTCGTGACTTCATCAGCCAGATAAATATCTACAGTCTGCTCCAGCCAGACACAATTATCATCAGATAAACTGGCCGGCAGATAAACATCAACACCTGCCTGTACACAGGCTAATAAAGCAATGGCAAAATAAGCAGCATCATCAAAATACAGACCAACACGCTTCACCGACTGACCAGATAAATACTGGCTTAATACAGCAATTTGCTGCATAGCCTGCTGCCAGCTCAAACTATCCGCACCAGTAGCAAATAAAGCCTGACTATGAGTACGTTCTGCCCAGAATTGATTTGCCATCATCATATTTATATTTTTAATCTAAACCGACGGTACAGAAACTCTCCGCCAAACAATATACCCATCAGCAGATAAGAAATCACGCCCGTATACACCGCCCACGCATGCCAGTATTTGCCCAGAATCAGACCTGAAGTAAACAGAATATTCATACAGAAAAAGCCACACCATATCTGCGTAACCCGTCTGGTATAGCGTACCCCGGTGTCAGGCAAATCTGGATGCTGTAAGCGGGCAAAACGTTCAATGATTGACTGCCGGCTAAACAGGCTGGCAGCAAACACCAGCAACAACAGCATACTCACCATCACCGGATACCAGTACATGGCCGCAGTTGAATGTAACCAAGCCAGCAACACAAACAGAAACATCAGCACACACGATAGTAGCTTCTGTAAGGGCTTTCTGCTAAACAAAGCCCTTAACAGCCATATTATGGCCATCAGCACAGCAACTGGGATCACACCAGTATATTTCTGACCAAAATACCAGATAAACGGATACAGGAAACTGACCAGAACAAGTACTGCATTAACGGCCATATACAGCCTAGGCATTTTCTACCTGTCTGGCCTTATTCATAACTGCCTGAATCACATCAGCCACCGTACGCACACTACGAAAATCTTCAGCCTGTAGCTTGTGCCCGGTCTGACGTTTGATATAATCAATCAAATCAATCGCATCAATACTATCGATCTCCAGATCAGCAAACAAATCGGCTTCAGGTTTGATTCGCTCAGGTGCAATTTCAAACAGATTTTCCAATGCGTTTGCCAGAATGGCATAAATTTCCTGTTCAGTCATACGCCGGTATTCCCTTTAAAATAAAAACAGATTATTTTCAGTGTTTGCTTTGAATATAACTGGCTAAAGAACCGGCACTGAAAAAATGCTCGCGCAGCTGGCTGCTGTCGTTTTCCATTTGCACGCCAAATTTTTTCTGGATTGCCAATCCCAACTCCAGAGCATCTACAGAATCCAGCCCGAGGCCGTCATCACCAAATAAAGCCATATCATCCCCGATATCATCTACCGTGATGTCTTCCAGCCCCAAACTGTCAATAATCAATTCTTTAATCTGAATAACTAAATCACTCATTCACAACTTTCTTTTACTACATTCCTGCTGGAAATATTCCTGCAATTGCTGATTAAGTTCTCTTGCCGCTATAGGCAAGGGTTTATGTTGTAACCACAACTGTGGGTCAATATCATCACCCACATAAAAATCATAATGAATTTTCTGTTTCGGCACCTGATACCACGGTTGGTACTTTTTCAGCGCCGGCGGATTCATCACAATCACAACCGGCGTAATCACACGAGCACTGCGTAACCCAATAGACACAGCACCGCGATGAAAGCTTATCTTGTTATCCCATCCGGTACGCGTGCCCTCAGGAAAAATCAGCAGGCTTTGCCCGCTGCGCAATACTGCATCAGCATCCTCGACAACCTGCATTGATTCATCATTGGGCAAGAATCCGCAGGCTAATATCGGGCTTCTCATTACCGGATTACACAACAAATCTTTTTTAACAATACAATTGAGCGTGGGAACCTTAGCCAGCATAAACACCACATCCAGTAATGACGGATGATTCACCAGAATCAATTGCCCGGGCTGTCCGAGGCGCTCAAAACCATGATAACGAACAGCAATAACCCCTGTAACACTCAAATAACGGATAAACGCCGCCCAGATATGCGCCACCAGCCGCCGCGCCCGTATATGGCTGACCGTACTGTTTCTTACTGATGGCAAGGTATAAGGCAAAAGAATAAACTTAAACAGCAGCCCAAATACACCAAAAATCACAAAGCCCATTGCCGTTGCACACCAGCGCCACACCCAGTTGCACCAACCTTTCAACCCATCCGCCACTGCCAGACTCCCTTTTCAGCTGGCTGCCAGCGCACAGGCTGCTCTGTTATCTGCTGCTCAATCCAGCCCAGCGGGCTACTATAATAATTCAGGGCAGCAGCCAGTGGATTATCTGTAGCCCCCGCCATCTTCGGACTGTAGGTCAGACTTGTCTGCTTACCTGCGGTAAGGATTAACCCCAGCGCCAGTGGAAATGGCGCACGCACCGCTGCCACATTGTATTCAGCCACAATAGGTTCTTCCACCACCACCACCAAAACCTGAGAGGCACCCTCTTCCAGCAAACCCACTGCTTCAGTAATGCCTATTTCCAGACCATTGTATCGCGCGCTTAAAGCAATACACTCACTCATATCTGCACGCATCAGCGACCACTGGCCGACAACGGCATTATGGACAGATAAAGCAAATGAAGTCGGTGACAGCTCTTCCTGCCGTAGCAAACTTTGCCACAATTGAAAACTGCGGTTAATCTCACCATCATGAGAAACAAAAACCACCGGACAAGATACATTCTCAGGCAACAAAGACCATGATGCCGCAAACATCAAACGAGCGGCTAAGCTTAAACGACGTCTTTTCATGGCAGGTAAAAAAGAAACATCAATGTCTGTGGCCGTTAAACCATTGATGTCTCTTCCCTGTGCTATCCATTGCCGCCAGTCTGCTAAAGTCTGGTGAAAAGGACTAACTGCGCGCCAGGCAGATATCGCAAACTCCATATATCCGTATAAACCGTAATAAACCTGCCATTATATGTAAACTTATACCATATAACAATTAATACTTTTGACTGAATATTAATATATGTTTAATAGAATAAAAATGAATTATTAACCTAAGCAATACAATTATCTTCTGAACGATGCAATATTAGCTATTGTCATAAACTATCCGACCTACTTGCAACTAAAAACAGCTTACTGATTTAACTGCTATTTATTAGCATCCAAGCAGACAAAAGTCATAGTAGCGAGCAAAAATATTGACTTTCTCCTGAGTAATTACTGACCTTGTTACACCATGTTTCATATTATGCGATGCCTCCATTTATCCCAGTACAAAACCTGCAAACGCACCGGTAGCTGCCACCGCTCTTGATGCAACATTCCGTTGCTATTATTCAAATTACATAAAAATTTTCCATCGCAAAACAAACTGCTATCCGCCGTGCCGTCCCAGACATCGGATTCTGCACACTTATCGTCTTGGCTAGAACATTGTCACTGCAATACGGCAGCAAACTCACACAACACAGCAATAGCCTGCACAACCTGCGCAATGCTGTCAGATTTAGTTTTTTCCAACATAAAATCAGCCATTATTTTGCCCTTATAAATATATTCTTTGCTGGCTGTACTGTTAAGAATGCAACAAAACCAAGTCTGATTCAGCATTTATTTTTTAGTCAAGCCAGATTGCGCTCAGCATACGTCCCGTTTGTCCATCACGTCGATAAGAAAAATAACGTTCACGCTGTAAAACCGTGCATTCAGTACCGCCGTAGACTTGATGTACACCTGCATCAGCCAGAGCCAGCCGTGCCAGCGCATAAATATCTGCCAGATAATGGTCATTACCAATATCAGCAAAGGCGGCCTGTGCCTTGGGCTGGCGCAGACAAAATGCTTCCCACACTTCCGCACCTACCTCAAAGGCTTCCGGTCCGATTGCCGGCCCCAGATAAGCAAGAATTTCCACTGGATTGACCTGCATGGCCTCTACTGTATTCTGCAATACCCCATTTGCCAGTCCACGCCAGCCGGCATGTGCCGCAGCCACTACCGTACCGGCACGGTCGCACATCAATACAGGCAGACAATCCGCAGTCATAATGGCACAGGCTACTACTTCACCCTGCCGGCAGAAACTGGCATCAGCAGCTTCTGGCCTACCCGCCTGCAACGCAGTTAATGCCGACATAGCATCGGTTACCTCGGCACTGTGTACCTGATTCAGATAGGCCAGCGGCTTTGCCACCTGCTGCTGCACCAATGCGCGATTATGCTGTACTGCCTCCGAAAGATCTCCTACATGCGCACCAACATTTAATGAAGTAAATGGTGGCCGGCTCACACCACCTTGTCGCGTAGAAATCAGGGTATGTACATTAGCCGGTGCCGGCCATTCTGCCTCAAAAAAGGATTTTTTGTCCTGAGTCAGACCAAGTGCCTGATTCATGTCCCACTGATTCATCGTGCTACTCTATTCGCGTACATAAATAACATCCACATCATAATCATCGTCATCCCAATCTTCATCTTCCGCTTCGGTACCCAAACGCTGCTGCCACTCATCTGCGGTTTTAATCGCAGAGTCCATGCCAGCCTGTAAACGCAGCACGGAGAGCAAATGATAAATATCAGCCGGCAATGGTGCTTCAAACTGCATAGTTTCCTGTGTTTGCGGATGAACAAAGCACAGACGATAAGCATGCAGTGCCTGACGTGCCATTGCTTTAATTGCTGCCTTGACTTCAGCTGTAGCTGGCTGGCGCGGATTGCCATAAAGCGCATCTCCAGCCAGTGGATGACCGGCTGCTTTCATATGCACACGGATTTGATGAGTACGACCGGTTTCCAGCTGGCACTCTATATAGCTGAAATCAGCATAACGCTCCAGCACCTTGACATGGGTAATGGCCTCCTTGCCACCGAAAGGCACAACAGCCATACGAATACGATTATGCGGATCACGCCCAATTAAGGTTTCAATTTTGCCATCAAAGGGTACCGTGCCATCCGCTACAGCACGATAGGTGCGTTTCACAGTACGTGCCTGTAATTGGCGTACCAGCTGCGTTTGCGCAGCTACAGTTTTGGCTACCACCATCAGACCACTGGTATCCTTATCCAGCCGGTGCACGATTCCGGCACGAGGCACCTGTGCCAGTACCGGACAATAAGCAAGCAACCCGTTAAGGAGCGTACCATGCCAATTGCCTGCAGCAGGGTGGACTACCAGTCCGGCAGGCTTATTCAGCACCAGTACACAATCATCTTCATATATAATATCCAATGGCATAGACTCAGGTACAAAGGCCTGTTGGCTTTCATCCTGCTGGATAGCTACCTGAATGGTTTCACCACCGATTAATTTATACTTGGGTGGTACCACACTGCCATTAACGGTAACATGATTATCCTTTATCCATGCAGTCAGGCGACTGCGGGAGAATTCTGGCACCAATTTTGCCAGTGCTGCATCCAAGCGCAAGCCGGCCAGATCATTTGGTACTGCCCAATTTTTATAAGTTTGTGCACTATCATCTGCCGCAAAGGGCAAATCATCGTTATAATCGTCATCATTCTCTAACAAAGAAGTGTCTTCCATGAAAAATTTGTTTTTGGCGGTGGCCTTAGGCCTGTTACTGAGTGCCTGTGCCAGCACAAGTACGGTCGATAAAGATTCCCAAATTACCCGGGACTGGTCTGTTCAGCGTCTGTATAATGAAGCTCATGATGAGCTGATGCACCGTAATTATACTCATGCTGAGAAATTATACGAAATTCTACAGGCACGTTTCCCTTATGGCTCCTATGCAGAACAGGCTCAGCTGGATCTAGCTTATGCTTATTACAAGGACGATGAGAACGACAAGGCACTGGCAGCTGTCGAACAGTTCCAGCGTCTGTATCCGCAACATCCAAATATGGATTACGCACTGTATCTGAAAGCACTGATACAGTTGAATGAAGACAAATCCTTTGTCAGCAAACTGGCTAAACAGGATTGGTCTGACCGTGACCCGAAAGCCAATCGCGAAGCCTATACTACCTTTGCCCAGCTGGTGCAGTATTTCCCCCAGAGCAAATATGCCGATGATGCCCGTACTAAAATGCAGAAACTACTGGAGGCACTTGGTGGCAATGAACTATCAGTAGCTCGCTATTACATGAAACGCGGTGCTTGGCTGGCGGCAGTGGGACGAGCACAGACAGTGATTTCCCAATATCAAAACACCCCCAATGTAGAAGAAGCGCTGGCAATCATGATTTCAGCATATGCAAATTTGGGTGAACAGGCATTGAGCGATGACACAAAACGTGTTCTGGCACAGAATTTTCCAGACAGCCCTTATTTACAGAAACCATGGAATGACCATAATGCCATTCCGTGGTGGCGTTACTGGAAATAATTGCTACAGCCATCAAATTATGCAGTCTTATACAAACTAATCCTACGCTATCAGGCCAATATCAATTGTATTGGCCTGATATTTTTGCAAACGCAGTATGCACTATTTTGGTCAATATGCTGCACTGTGTACAGACTGTAGATTCATCTGAGCTCATGTTTTAGCACAAAACAGCTATATATAAACCATAAATTAAAGCTAAAATATCAGCAGAAGCATTTTACAATTTAAAACAACTAACTACAAATTACCAAAATCTTTGGGGATAGCCAATGAAAGCACTGATTTCAATTGATTACACTAATGACTTTATTGCTGAAAATGGCGCATTAACCACCGGAATAGCTGGACAATCAATTGAAGAAGAAATGGTCAATGTGGCCAGAACATTTATTGAGCAAGGTGACTTTGTGGTTTTTGCCATTGATGCCCATCAGGCAAATGATCAGTATCATCCAGAAAATAAATTATTTCCGCCACATAACATCATCGGTACAGAGGGACAGGATTTATATGGTGCATTGAAGAACCTGTACACAATAAATCAATCTAATCCGCAAGTTTACTGGTTAAATAAACGTCATTATTCAGCATTTAGTGGTACTGATCTGGATTTACGTCTGCGTGAAAGAAACATCACAGAAGTACATTTAACTGGCGTATGTACCGATATTTGTATTTTACATACCGCAGTTGATGCCTATAATCTCAATTATAAAATAGTCATCCATCAACAAGCCGTTGCCAGCTTTGACATTACAGGACATAACTGGGCTTTAAAGCATTTTCAAAATACTTTAGGAGCAAGCATAATTTAATCATTCTGCTTAGCTCTCGATTTATCTTACCATAAGCAAGAGTTTTTGTAGTTCACAGGCGCCTGATGTAACTACCCTCTAAAAGAGTACAGCCCAAATTTGAAATTTCTCCATTAACCCACGAGAATTTAAATATAAAAAAGACTGAGCACCAAATTATCTCTATTTAAAAAAGCACAAGCCGGTGTTGCGCTTTAAGAACTGTGCCATAAATATGGCATGGGTAACTCAATCCTGTATAAATGGCAAAAAAGCGGCGTAGAAATTTCGGATATCAATCATCTAAAGGAGTAGGAAACGGATAATTGTAAAATTAAAAAACATTAGGATTTTCTAATCAGCATAAGTTAGAAAACATATTTTATATTTTTGGTAAATATTCACGTGCTAACCAGCGAATCTGCATCTGTGCATCTGGTAGTAATTGTTGTAATTCAGCTACTGCTGCTTCAACCAGCAACTGCCCGCACATGAAAATATCAATGGCAGCATAGTGATGCTCCGGCCAAGTATGAATGCTGATATGTGATTCTGCCAGTAACAGTACACCAGTTACGCCGCCGCAGCCGCCAAAGGTATGAAAATGGCTGGCCAAAATATGCGCCTGCGCCACCTGTGCTACCTGAACCAATACTTCTTCAATGGCAATGGCATCCTGCAACCAGCTACTGGTCAATTGATATACATCTAGTAGACAATGTTGTCCTATAGCCTGATGAAGCTGCATTATTTATGCCACCGACCGCCACTGCCACCATAATAGTGGCTATCAGTAGAAGTACCAGCTTCTTTATCGCTGATATAGATAGCATAATTGCACCAAGTAAATATGATGACAATCAGGGCTGCTAAATAAGGGTTATATTTTTTGGCACTATCTGTAGATTCAAATATACCCCATGTCCAATAAGGAATTTTTACAAGCAATCCGTAAGTGATGAAATGAAATATTAATGACGTGATGCCAAAATCATTATCATCCAGTCCTCCTATAAATATAAATATCGGTAAATTCAAAATAATAAATAAAACCATCCAAAATTCAACAGTACGAACATCAATGTCGGGTTTAATGAAAGCTTGCAAACGCCATTTTCTGATATTACCTATAGTAAAATCTTTTGCCTTGAGTCTTTGATGTTCATGGACGATTTTAACGGCTTTATCAGCTGACAGTGGTTTTGCCTTAATACTGATATTTTTATTATCTTTAAACCATGCTGCTACCAATGATGCCGGAATACTGCTGACAACCGACCACGACTGTTCGTTTTGAGTCAGGGTAGTGGATAACTTACGCTGTTCACAGCCATAATCGACGTAATACATACTGTCGCCCGGTGCTACCTGCCAATAAAAAGCACCAACAGCATAGAGAACATGAGCGGCATAATCATAAAGAAAAGGAACTTTATCCTTTCTGAAATCAATTGGCTCTAATGGCCTGTTTAAGGTAGGCCAGTCATCCAGCGTTGAAGCCAGTGCCCATCGATTGTTTTCCAGCTCCAGTAGCCATAAAAACCCTTTTTTGGGGGAATAGAGCAGATATTCCGTCCAGCTAAGCGTTTCTATGTCAGTTTCCGCACGTTCGGCTACCTGAATATATAAAGGTACATCCGGCATAACTTTATTAACAGGTACGTCATACAGCACCATCGCGCCCAGTACCCACCAGCGTTCATTGCCAATCCGCGCTCTGCTGCCAATTTTAATGGTCAGATAGTGCTCCTGATGCTGGCGCATTTCACCAGTCGCATGCAGCTGGGCAGTTTCTTCACTCATATCCAACTGGCTACGGCAATACTGGCACACCACATAATCAGCAATACCACTTACCCAGCGGATTTCCCCTCCGCAATTAGGGCACTTGCCTCTTTTAGTACTGCCCTTGACATAACCCGAGTGGGTACGTATCTGCTCAGGTGTGCGGGTATTTTGCAAATGCAGTGATTCTAGTGCCACTCCCTTCCCAGCAAATACCTGTGGCTGAGACTTTCCGTCTGAATAATCAAGCGTGATAAAAGATGTGCCATTGCGACAATCAACTACCTGAGCAGTTTCAGACTGCGGTAAAGATATAGGTAGTTCTCCCTCAGCAGCATACTGACCACGCTGGATATTCCGGATATCGGCAACGGCATAGCCACGCTTTTGGTATTTGAAAAAGGTATTACCAATTTTCAGATTACTGAACTCAGGCAAAGCACGAAGATCAGGCAGTGCTGGTTGCAGACGGGTGAAAACAAAGCGGTCGTTGGCCTCGGAAAGCCATGCACTGCTACCATCATGCATCAGCGCATGCCATTCATTCCACGAACCAGCATCGTAATTAACCTGCATGCGCCCGATTAAAGTAAATGGCTTGCCCTGCCACACACCGGAGGTACCGATTTGCAGTGGCGACAAGTCATTTAAAACCGCAGAATGGCGACCAGACTGAACCAGCTTATTCTGATTAATTAATAAAACAGAATGACAATAACCACAAACAGCAGTTACCGCGGTAGCTGAGTGAATGCCTATTTCAGCCCCACAGCTGGGACAGGTGCTATGCAGCAGATAGGAAGAACTGTTCATACAACCGGCTAACCAGTGATTTTTTTGATAATCTCAGCCTTAGCTGTATCGTAATCATTCTGGCTAATCAGATTTTGCTCCAGCAAGGTTTTCAGTTGTGCCAGTCTGGCAGTCGGGTCTGCGGCAGTGGTTTCTGTGCCACCTGCCGGTGCTGACTGTGTGGCTGCGGCACCAGTAATACCGGAAGTCATGACATTGGCTATATTCATTCCCGCTGCCAGTCCGGCACCAATACCGGCAACACCGCCCTCATTCTGAGCAGCCAGAGGAATAGCCTGTGCAGTCTGATACTGAGCATACCGTGCCATATCACCAACTATACCCATACCCATGCGTTCATCCAGACGCTGTTGCAGGTTTTCGGGCAAGGTAATACTTTCTACGGTAAAATTTTCCAGCTCCAGCCCGATCGCGGCAAATGCCGGTTGCAGCAAAGTAGTCATTTGCTGAGACAGCATCAGCTGATTGGCAGCCATATCCAGAAAAGGAATATCTGAACTACCGAAAGCACTGGCCAGCTGAGTAACAGCCAGATTGCGCAACTGCTCTTCCAGTGTTTCGGTGCGATATTCCTCACATACACCACTTACTTCGCGAAAGAAAACTGCCGGTTGGGCAATACGGAAGGAATACATACCAAACGAGCGTACAGAGATGGCACCGAAATCATTGTCGCGAATGGTAACCGGCTGAGCTGTGCCCCAGCGTCTGGATAGCTGCTGGCGCATGTTAAAAAAGTACACATCAGATTTGAATGGCGACTGAAATAATTTACCCCAGTGTCTCAGGTTAGTGAGTAAGGGCAAGTTCTGAGTATTCAGGGTGAATGTGCCAGTGCCAAACTGGTCAGCAATGGCTCCTTCATCTACAAACATGGCATTCTGAGATTCCCGTACTATCAGAGCAGCACCATTCTGGATTTCCTGATCCCGTAGCGGGAAACGCCACATTAATACATCAGGGTCGGGATTTTCCCACTGGATAACGTCGATAAATTGTTTCTTGATGAAACCACCCAAACCATTACTACCAAAAATAGAATTCAGTACCATTGTTCGTATCCAGATTTAAAAGTTTGTTTATTAACTTAATGCAGCAGCATTGAGAATGCCGATAGCTATCGACAGACCAAAAAACAGGATGCCAACTGCGATATTGTTGTTTGCCAGCTCCTGATTGGCTTTGGGAATAAGCAAAGTGGCAATAAAATACACCAGAATCTGCACAATCATGGCAGCCACGCCCCAGATAATGAAACTGATCAGGCTTACTGATTGCAGCATACTGGAAATCAGAGTGATGCAAAAACCGGTCATAGCACCACTGAGTGAAGTAGCACAGGCTATATTGCCCTGTTTAATTAATTTCAGTTCAGCTACAGGAGTGATGCGCAGGTAGACAATAATAAACCCGATTAGCAAAAGCAGAGCAACAGCGAAGTATTTCAAATACTGCAAATACTGCCATAAAGTAATTGCCATATTTCATTTTCCTGATTATTTCTGCTCTTAAACATACCGTATAATAATAGTTTTGTATAGTATGTTTTTACTTTAAGCAGCAATAAATTAACATTTTAATTTGCATAGAGTATTCTGTAACCAGAATAGTTTAGATTCGGGCAGTGATTATGAGTTATCAAAGCCACCATAAGTAATGGCAATGCTGACTTACGGAGCAAGCTACCAATCACTGTAGCGATAACATCAGAAATCAATAAAGGATAAATAGTGAATCCTGCATTAATTGTGTCGGTGTTTGTGGTAGCCAGTTGCGGATTGGCCTATGAGTTAATCATGGCAGCACTGGCCAGCTATCTGCTTGGGGATTCGATACTACAGTTTTCGTCGATTATCGGTGTATATATGTTTGCCATGGGTATTGGTGCTCATCTGACTCGTTATATTCATGACAAAGATGCATTAAGCCGCTTTATTGACATTGAAATTCTGGTGGGTATAGTCGGCGGTATTTCTGCACTGCTTTTATTTGTGCTGTTTGGTTTTTCCGCTGCACCATTTCGCTCGGTATTGTATGGGCTGGTACTGATTATAGGCATTATTACCGGTATGGAGCTGCCACTGGTGATGCGGGTGCTCAATTTGCGTGAGGTTGAGTTTAAGGAAGTGGTTAGCCGAGTACTCACCTTTGATTATCTCGGCGCGCTGGCCGTTTCACTGCTGTTTCCGCTGATTCTGGCACCGAAGCTGGGCATGGCCAGAAGTGCTTTGCTTTTCGGGATTCTGAATACAGTTGTTGCCCTATTAACTGCGCGCCTATTTAAAAAAGATTTGCGCCGTTATCGGCACTTGTGTCTGCGTGGCAATATTGTTCTGTTTGTGCTGCTGCTGTTTTTCTGCTACGCCAATCAGATTACCAATAAGGCTGAAGAGCATTATTTCGGTGATCCGGTGGTTTATAGCACCGCTTCTCCTTACCAGCGGTTAGTAATTACCAAGTGGCACAATGATACTCGGCTGTTTATCAATGGCAATTTGCAGTTTTCTTCAGTAGATGAAGCACGCTATCACGAGGCACTGGTGTTGCCGGCAATGGAGCAGAACCCAAAGGCAGCCAATATACTGATACTGGGTGGCGGTGATGGACTGGCTGCGCGGGAAGTGCTGAAATATTCACAAGTTAAACAGGTTACATTGGTTGATCTGGACGCCAGCATGACCAAAGTATTCCGCACTTCAGCACAACTGCGCGAACTTAATCAAGATTCACTCAACCATCCGAAAATGCGCATTATCAATGCCGATGCGGCACAATGGCTAGAACATAATCAGCAAAAATTCGACGTAATTATTATCGATTTTCCAGACCCTTCCAATTTTTCTCTGGGCAAACTGTATTCTGTACCAATGTATCGCATGGTAGCACGACACTTAAACCCACATGGCAATATTGTGGTGCAATCCACTTCGCCCTATTTTGCACCTAATGCTTTCTGGTGCATTGTCACCACACTGGAGGCAGCCGGACTGAAAACCCTGCCCTATCACGTTTATGTTCCTTCCTTTGGCGAATGGGGCTACGTGATGGCTAATCAGAATGGTGAATTTCTGATTCCCGACCACTACCGTGTCCCAACCCGATATCTCGATGCCAATAGTACGCGGGAAATGTTTAATTTTCCGAAGGACATGCAGCGACGTGCGGTTGAAGCCAATCATCTGAATACACAAAAGCTAGTGGAATACTTTGAAGCAGACTGGCGTGCGGTCATGCGCTAGGGGGGGATGAAAGATGAAAATCAGTCGCCGCCGCTTTCTCGGCCATGCACTCGGTGTCAGCATGGTAGGATTAACCGGCTACGAGGCATGGCGTTATTTTGTGCCCGGAAGACCGCCAATCAGCGTGGATTTTCCGGGTAAAGCGATTGGCCATGCTATTCGTGATGCACAAATGCAGCCGCCTGCAAACATACCCACACACTACGTCAACACGGTGATTATCGGCAGTGGAGCTGCTGCCTTATCTGCCGCGTGGCAATTGTCCAGACAGAAAATGCAGGATTATATCCTGCTTGATGGTGCGGAACGTAATGGTAACAATCGTGGCGAAAGCCAGTTTGGCGTGGATTACCCAACTGGCGCTCATTACCTGCCTCTGCCCTCGCCCGAGTCTGAACACATTCGTGAATTACTTGGCGATTTACAACTTTACCAGCATGGTGTGTATGATGAACGTGCCCTGCTGCAAGTACCCAATGAACGCCTGTTTTATCAGCAGCACTGGCAGAATGAATTACTGCCACAGCGTGATGCTGACAGTGAGCGTTTTTTTCGCTTGATCCATCAGCTCAGCAATCAGCGTGGTGCCGATGGCAAACGCCTGTTTACCATCCCGCTAGATTTATCCAGTACCGACAGCCACTGGCGTCGGCTGGAACAGATAACGTTTGCCCACTGGCTGCAACAGCAGGGTTATCATTCATCAACATTATTATGGTATCTGGATTATTGCTGCCGTGATGATTACGGACAAGGTATCAGCCAAATCTGTGCCTGGGCAGGTTTACACTACTTCTGTGCACGCGGTAATGAACAAAATGAGCATGGTTCAGTGCTGACATGGCCGCATGGTCTGCATGAACTATCGCAGCGCATACGCACATTCTGCCGTCTGCAACCACTTGATCGCTGGCCTGAAAGCAGCCAGCCACCTAAGCGACCATACAGTTTGAATGCCTTTGCAGTTTCGATTGAAGAACATACACAAAGTGTGCGTGTGCTGGTCTGTACCGGCCAGCATAAATATTTCTGGCTTGAAGCGCGCCATGCCATCTGTGCCATGCCACTGTACATTGCTGCACATGTAGTTAAAAATATTCAACAGTATGGTTTTAAGCCTGAAAGCCATATGCCACAGTATGCACCGTGGATTGTGGCTAATTTCTTGTTACGCGGAATGCCACCAGAAAGCAAGAGCAGTAGGCTGGCGTGGGACAATATTCTGTATCAGAGTGCGGGGCTGGGTTATGTAGTGGCCACCCATCAGCAAATCCGGCAAGGGCCACCGGCTTACACCTCTTTTACCGCTTATACGGCACTGAATCAGGATACACCAGCAAATGTACGCCACTGGATGCTGTCTGCCTCGCCGGAAGAGATTTACCGATGTGCCGCAACGGAGCTGGAACAGATTTACGGAGTAGTCCTGCGCCGGCGCATACTACAGGCACGGTTAAGTCTGCGCGGCCACGCCATGGCGGTACCGCAGCCGGGCTATCTGACCAATCAGGGTTTACAGGCACTGCGTTCTTATACCGGACGTTTACAGTTTGCCCATAGTGATTTATCCGGTTATTCGATTTTCGAAGAAGCCTGCTACTGGGGCAAGCGTGCAGCCATGCAGATACTGGCACAGCAATAATCAATCGCTACCTAGGAAAACAAAGCTGCCTGATGCCATACTTACAGATGGCATCAGGCAGTTTATCTGGTAATTAGTTTATTAGACTTGCAGATAATCCATGATACTTTGTGCTGCATCTCGTCCCTCGGCGATGGCGGTAACGACCAGATCTGAACCGCGGGTAATATCACCACCGGCGAAGATCTTCGGATTGGCGGTTTGCTGTTTGTATTCACCATTAGTCTGAATGCGGCCACGTTCATCCACGGTTACGCCGACAGTGCTTAACCACGGCATGTTGTGTGGCGCAAAACCAAACGCCACAATCACGGCATCACAGGCAATCACTTCTTCACTGCCGGCAACGATTTCAGCGCGGCGGCGCCCATGTTCGTCTGCTGCGCCCATACGGGTTTTTACTACCTGTATGCCAGTAACAGCACCTTCTGCATCGGTCACTATGGCCTGTGGCTGGACATTGAATTTAAACTGTACGCCTTCTTCACGCGCATTATTGAATTCTTTTTTGGAACCGGGCATATTGGCTGCATCGCGGCGATAGGCGCAGATAACTTCTTTTGCCTGTTGACGCAAAGCTGTGCGTACGCAATCCATGGCAGTATCGCCACCACCTAGTACTACTACGCGTTTGTCGGCCATGGAAACATAATTTTTACTGGCAATATTCAGCAGATTTTCGGTATTGCCAATCAGATATGGCAAGGCCAGATAGACGCCGCTGGCATCTTCATTCTCAATGCCGGCACGCAGCCCCTGATAAGTCCCTACGCCCAGAAATACAGCATCGTACTGTTGTTCCAATTGTTGCAGGGTGATGTCTGTACCGACATTGACACCCAGTTTGAATTCAATCCCCATATCGGTGAGTACATGGCGCCGGTGCATCATCACTTCTTTTTCCAGTTTGAAAGCCGGAATGCCAAATGTGAGCAAGCCACCAATTTCTGTCGCCCGTTCGTATACTGTAACGTCAACACCATTGCGAATCAGTACATCGGCACAGCCCAGCCCAGCCGGCCCGGCGCCCACTACGGCTACTTTTTTGCCCACTTTTTCCACCGCACTGATATCAGGACGCCAGCCCTGCGCAAAAGCCTGTTCGGTAATATATTTTTCGATTGCACCAATGGTAACCGCACCAAATTCAGCGTTTAGAGTACAGTCGCCTTCGCACAGGCGATCTTGCGGACACACGCGTCCGCATACTTCCGGCAGGCTGTTGGTGGTATGCGCCAGTTCCACTGCTTCAATAATCCGTCCTTCATTCGCCAGCCGCAGCCAGTTGGGAATGTTGTTGTGTAACGGACATTTATTCTGGCAGTACGGATTGCCGCAGGCCAGACAGCGATCAGCCTGAGCAATCGCCTGAGCGGTAGTAAACGGCTGATAGATTTCCGCAAACTCATGCTGACGCACGGTAAGCGGTTCTTTCGGAGGATCGACACGCGGGACATCGATAAACTGGTAAACATTTTCGCGTTGACTCATCTGGTGTTCCTTGCACTATTTCTGTTTATTTCTGATTTTGGAGCGGCTTTACTGTGTAACGGCTCTCAGCTCGGTAACGGTACGTGGTTTGTGTCCCAGCAGCGCATGAACATCATTGGCTTTCGGTTTAACCAGTACAAAGCGGTTAACATAATTGTCCCATTTAGCCAGAATGCGTTCCCCTAACGGGCTATGAGTATTCTCCACATGCTCAGCAATTAAGCCACGCAGGTTTTCCTGATGCATGCTCAGCGCACTGATATCCAGCCCTTCCACCAGCTCAGGGTTGATGCGCTGCCTGAAGCCTCCATCCACATCCAGTACATAGGCAAAACCGCCAGTCATACCAGCACCGAAGTTGATTCCGGTTTTGCCCAGTACACATACCACACCGCCAGTCATGTATTCGCAACCATTGTCGCCAATACCTTCCACGACAACTGTTGCTCCGGAATTGCGCACGGCAAAACGCTCACCGGCCTTGCCGGAAGCAAACAGCTTGCCACCAGTAGCGCCATACAGGCAGGTATTGCCAATAATTGTGGTGTCTTCCGGCCGGAATGCTGTACCGCCATGCGGATGAATCACTATCTTGCCGCCGGCCATTCCTTTGCCTACATAATCGTTGGCATCTCCGGTCAGATATAGGTTTACGGTTCCGGCCAGCCATACACCGAAACTTTGTCCGGCGGTACCATTCAGGTATATATCAAAGCGTTGTGGTGCATGGCCGCGATTGCCGTAAGCCGCAGCAATCTGACCGGACAAAGTAGCACCTACTGAGCGGTCTGTATTGTTGATGTCATAGCTTAAATCCACATCTGCACCGCTTTGCACTGCATCCCCGATATCCTGCATGATGGTGCGGTTAAGGCGGCCGCTATCAAACGGCGGATTGGTCTGAGTACAGTAACGCGAACTGCCATCCGGTACTTTAGGTGAGTACAGTAGCTTGCTCAAATCCAGCGTACTTTGTTTCGGCGTGATGCCAGACACGATTTCCAGCAGCTCGGTACGGCCGATTAAATCGGTTAACTGGCTTACTCCTAGCTGTGCCATGATTTCGCGCACATCCTGTGCAATGAATCTGAAATAATTCATTGCTTTTTCTGGTAAACCATGGAAATGTTCCTGACGCAGGGTATCGTCCTGAGTAGCTACGCCGGTAGCACAGTTATTCAGGTGACAGATGCGCAGATAGCGACAGCCTAAGGCAATCATCGGCCCGGTACCAAAACCAAAGCTTTCTGCACCAAGAATCGCTGCTTTAACAATATCCAAACCGGTTTTCAGGCCGCCATCTACTTGCAGGCGCACTTTATGGCGCAGATTATTTTCCACCAGTGCCTGCTGAGCTTCGGCCAATCCCAGCTCCCACGGGCTGCCAGCATATTTCACGCTGGTAATCGGGCTGGCTCCGGTACCACCATCGTAACCAGAGATGGTAATCAGATCAGCATAAGCTTTGGCTACTCCGGTAGCAATGGTGCCAACACCCGGTAAAGACACCAGTTTCACAGAAATCAGTGCGCGCGGATTAATTTGTTTTAAATCAAAAATCAGCTGCGCTAAATCTTCAATCGAATAAATATCATGATGTGGTGGTGGTGAAATCAGGGTAGAACCAGGCACGGCAAAGCGCAGTTGTGCAATATACGGGGTAACCTTGTCTCCCGGTAACTGACCGCCCTCTCCCGGTTTGGCACCCTGAGCCACTTTAATCTGAATAACATCGGCGCTCATCAGATAAGCCGGTGTCACTCCGAAACGACCTGAGGCCACCTGCTTAATCCGTGATACTCGTTCGGTACCATAACGGCGCGGGTCTTCGCCTCCTTCACCAGAATTAGAAAAACCGCCCAGCCGGTTCATCGCTGTAGCCAGTGCCTCATGCGCTTCTGGACTTAATGCTCCTATCGACATGGCTGCGCTGTCAAAACGCTTATACAAGTTTTCAGCCGCTTCCACCTGTTCCAGTGCTATTGGTGTAGCAGTTTCGGTTTTCAGCCGCAGCAAATCGCGTAGCATAGAAGGAGGCCGCTTATTTACAGTATCTGCATAACGGCGATAGTTGGCATAATCACCACTATTGACGGCTGCCTGCAAAGTATTGACCACTTCGGGATTATAGGTGTGGAATTCTCCTTGTGGCTTGTATTTCAGATAGCCACCGATTTCCAGCCCTCGGCTTTTCTGCCAGGCGCGCTTGTGAAACCAGCGTAACTCCGCATCCAGTTGTGCAAAAGTAGCTCCTTCAATCCGGTTAAGCATATTTTTAAAGCACAACTCCATCACTTCCTGATGAAAGCCGATTGCTTCAAACAGACAGGCACAGCGATAGGAAGAAATGGTCGATATGCCCATTTTAGAGATAATTTTATACAAACCTTTATTGATGCCATCGCGGAAATTGATCATTACTTGCCGTAATGGCTTGGTAATCGCGCCAATGCTCACCATTCTGGCCAGACTCTCATAGGCCAGATAGGGATATACTGCTGTGGCGCCCAAGCCTATCAGTACAGCAAAATGGTGCGGATTGCGTGCCGAAGCAGTTTCAACAATAATATTTGCATCACAGCGCAGATTGGTTTCCACCAGTCGCTGCTGAATCGCGCCGACGCTGAGAACAGCCGGAATCGGCATGGCATCTCGACTGACATTACGGTCTGAAATCACCAGCAGCACTGCCCCATTTCTGACTGCGGCCACGGCTTCATCACACAAGCGCACCAGTGCCTCTTTCAGACTGATTTCATTCGGGTTATAGACTGCATCCAGATGATGATGCTGATAGTATTCGGCTGATAATTGCAGCAACTGCTGCATATCGGAGAACAGCAGTACCGGCGATTGAAAATTCACGCGGTGCGACATGCCCTCGGCTTCAAAAAACACGCTCATTTCGCGCCCGATGGAGGTGTTCAGGCTCATTACATGTTTTTCACGCAAAGGATCTATCGGCGGATTGGTGACTTGGGCAAAATACTGACGGAAATAATCAAACAATACCCGCGGTCGCTGCGACAACACGGCAAACGGCGTATCGTCTCCCATTGAGCCCACTGCTTCCTGACCATTTTCGCCCAGTACGCGCACGACACTTTCCAGTTCTTCTATGTCATAACCGAACAATTTCTGGTAAACCAGCAGTCTGTCTGCTGAAAAACTGGATTCGCCTACTTCTTCGTCTGGCAGCTTCTCAAACGGAACCAGTGATAGAACATTTTTGTCCAGCCATTCTTTATACGGATGGCGCGTTTTTAATTCGGTATTGATGTCGGCCGATTGCATCAGCCGCCCCTCACGTGTATCAATTACCAGCAGTTCGCCCGGGCCGACACGGCCTTTTTCCACCACTTCATCCGGCGCGTAATCCCAGATACCTACTTCTGATGCAATGGTAATCAGCTTGTCCTGAGTAATCACATAGCGCGCCGGCCGCAGGCCATTACGGTCGAGCGTGCAGGCTGCATAGCGGCCGTCGCTGAGCACAATCCCTGCCGGCCCATCCCACGGTTCCATATGCATGGAATTAAAATCATAAAATGCGCGCAAATCCTCATCCATATCCGGATTATGCTGCCAGGCCGGCGGTACCAGTAAGCGCATGGCTCGAAATAAATCCATCCCACCATTTACAAACAGCTCCAGCATATTATCCAGTGAGCTGGAATCAGAGCCGGTTTCATTGACAAATGGAGCCGCTGTCTGCAAATCCGGAATCAGCGGAGTGTGGTATTTATATGAGCGCGCCCGTGCCCAAGCCCGATTGCCGGAAATAGTATTGATTTCACCATTGTGCGCCAGATAACGAAATGGTTGCGCTAGCTGCCAGCGTGGCAGCGTATTGGTTGAAAATCGCTGGTGAAACAGACAAATTGCACTTTGCATGCGTAAATCAGCCAGATCAGGATAAAACCGCGGTAAATCCTTGGGCATACACAGCCCTTTATAAATCGTTACCTGATTAGACAAACTGCAAATATAAAAATCGCGGTGATTAATACGCTTTTCAATGCGCCGGCGGGTCATAAACAGCCGCCGTTCCAAATCACGCGGCAGCCAGCCGGCCGGCGCATTGATAAAAACCTGCTCAATATGTGGCATATCTGCCAGTGCAATGGCACCAAGCATTTTCGGATTAGTGGGTACAGGCCGCCATAGTGAAATATTCAGCGTTTCACGAGTCAGCTCCTCCTCAATAATGGCCTTGTACTCCTGTGCCAATGCCTCATCACGTGGAAAGAATATCATGCCCACCGCAAAATTCTTTGCCAGCGTGATGCCAACTTCTTCGGCTACCGCCTGAAAGAATTTTTTCGGCATTTGTAGCAACAGGCCACAGCCATCACCTGTTTTGCCATCAGAGAGAATCGCCCCGCGATGCTGCATGCGAGACAACCCCAATATTGCGGTACGCACCACCTTGTGGCTGGGTTCGCCTTCAATATTGGCAATTAATCCAAAACCGCAGTTTTCTTTTACTAAAGTGTGGTCGTATAAACTGGACATCAGGAAACCTCGCTTACTGCATTAACTGCAAAGCACAAATTGATTAGTCAAGATATCAAACATACAAAAATTTACCTATATGCGTCAAAATTTTTTTTGGTTAGCATGACAAAAAAAAATCTATGATTTCATTAAATTTCAGTTGAAATCACTACATATATTCAATCTAAAACGCATTAAAACGGTATTGAACAAAAAATATGCTATATTTCACCAAATTACATATTGATGGCAATCAGGCTTTAAAATCTAAAAAAAATGGGCAAAAAGAGTAAATGATGCCATTAGCAAGTTAAATTAATGAGAATAATAATCAATTCATATTTTAATTCAACAATATAACACTACCTTTAAAATAAAACCTATTCTCAGACATCCTTACAAAAATAAGCCTGTCCTGTACTTCGTTCGCCCTGAAGAATTTCCGGCCGCCACCTGAAAAGTTTTTATCCCTAAAATCTCGCCAGTCGCTACTCTGTAACAACAATACTGACAATACGCCGGAAATAATTTTCCGTTCTCAGCCTCTATAGCAGAAAAGCACATACGCAAGACAGCGCCATCTTAATGTTACCGTCAATATCTCTGTTTCAAGCCAATAAGAGTGACTTATCTATTAATAAAAAAGGAGATGCAAGCATCTCCCTGTTACAAGTTCATTCGCTGACCACTCCAGCATGTTCAGCCTGAACGTCGGCATGATAACTGGAACGCACCATTGCGCCGATTGCGCCATGCTTAAAGCCCATTTCATAGGCACGTTTTTCAAATATCTTAAACTGTTCCGGCGTAACATAGCGTAATACCGGCAAATGGCTGTTACTGGGCTGCAAATACTGGCCGATGGTAATCATCTCCACATCATGCGCGCGTAAATCCTGCATCACTTCCAGAATTTCTTCATCACGCTCACCCAGCCCTACCATCAAACCGGATTTCGTCGCCACTTCCGGCCGTAACGCTTTATACTGTTTCAACAGCTTCAGCGAATGCTGATAATCCGCTCCGGGTCGCGCCTGTTTATATAACCGCGGAGCGGTTTCCAGATTATGATTGAGTACATCCGGTGGTGTTTGTGCCAGAATATCCAGCGCCGTATCCAAACGGCCACGGAAATCCGGTACCAGCACCTCAATCTGGGTATGCGGGCTGGACTCACGAATAGCACTAATGCAATCTGCAAAATGCTGTGCTCCGCCATCACGCAAATCGTCCCGGTCTACTGAAGTAATCACCACATAACGCAGATTCATCGCTTTCACCGAAGCGGCCAGATGTTTCGGTTCTTGCGGATCAAGCGGATTGGGGCGACCATGCCCTACGTCGCAAAACGGGCAGCGGCGGGTACAGATATCACCCATGATCATAAATGTTGCCGTTCCCTTGCTGAAACATTCGCCAATATTCGGGCAACTGGCCTCTTCGCATACCGTATGCAACTTCTGCTCACGGACAATGCTTTTAATTTCAAAAAATTTCTGGCTACTGGGTAGCCGCGCCCGAATCCATTCTGGTTTTTTCAGTTTTTCTTCCAGCGGTACAACTTTAATTGGAATACGCGCAGTTTTTTCTGCACCCTTGTGTTTTACCCCTTGGCTATTATCTTGATTCATAGTACAACTTTCTGTATAGATGGCCGCTCAGGCGGCGGTGCATTCAATTGCAAAGTCAGGTAGCCGGTTAAACGTTTGGCAACATCCGCAAGCGCAGGACAAGGCTCTGTCAGATCGGCCATCTGGGTCATGTGCAAGCCGGCATAGCCACACGGGTTGATATGTGTAAATGGTGTCAGATCCATATTCACATTCAGTGCCAGCCCGTGATACACCGAACCCTGCTTGATACGCAGCCCCAGTGAAGCGATTTTCCGACCGTTTACATAAACGCCGGGAC
This sequence comes from Snodgrassella sp., assembly GCF_024103505.1. Classification (NCBI taxonomy): domain Bacteria; kingdom Pseudomonadati; phylum Pseudomonadota; class Betaproteobacteria; order Neisseriales; family Neisseriaceae; genus Snodgrassella; species Snodgrassella sp. Next base: position 104,434 of record NZ_JAGGIJ010000004.1, on the reverse strand, counting down.
GTTTCGGGTCATTTTCTGCTGCAATACCATAATCAGCCAGCGTAGCAATAATACTGTTTTCCAGCCGGCTCACCAGCTCCCGTACGGTAATATGGCGCCGCTTAAAATCAATCAGCGTATACACCACCAGTTGTCCCGGGCCGTGATAAGTTACCTGCCCGCCACGGTCAATCTGCACCACTTCAATTTCATCATGCACCAGAATATGTTCGGGCTTGCCGGCCATCCCCTGTGTAAACACCGGCGGATGTTCTACAACCCATAATTCATCTTCCGTTTCAGTGGTACGATTCGCCGTAAAATCCTGCATCGCCTCAAAAACCGGCCGATAAGCGCGCAAGCCCAGCTGCACCACCTTCATAGCACAACCTTCACCATCGGATGGCTGCTTAAAGCACGATAAATATTGTCCAGCTGCTCCTGACTTTGCGCACGGATAACCACTGTTGCACTAATATAATTACCCTTACTGCTCGGGCGGGTATTGATATCTGCTGCTGCCGTTGCCGGTGCATGCTGCTGCACTACCTCCAATACCGTAGCCGCAAACTCAGGATGCTGCGCACCCATTACTTTAATCGGGAAATCCAGTGGAAATTCAATAATACTGGTTTTCAGATTATCACTCATCTCTGTACCTTTCCTGTCTGCACACGTTTGTACCATTTAAATCCCATGCAAAACAGGCTTATTCACGTAAAAATTTTTAATCCAAAGCTAACAGCGGCAACAAACTTATACTAAACAACAGTTTTTTGCGCCAGATAAGTCTGTAACCCGCGTTCACGCAGCACACAGCTCGGGCACTCGCCGCAGCCGCCCTCCACCCCGTTATAACAGGTATGCGTATGATTACGCACATAATCCAGATAACCCAGCTCATCAGCCAGCGACCATGTCTGCGCCTTATCCAGATACATCAGCGGCGTAATCAGCCGGAATTCATAATCCATTGCCAGATTCAGTGTTACATTCATCGACTGCACAAACACATTGCGGCAATCCGGGTAACCGGAAAAATCAGTTTCACACACCCCGGCAATCACATCATGAATCCCCTTACCCTTAGCGAAAATCGCTGCATACAACAAAAACAGCGCATTGCGCCCATCGACAAAGGTATTTGGCAGCCCCGCCGTCGGCGCTTCAACCACCTGCTGCTCATCCATCAATGCATTATGAGTAATGCTTTGCAGCAGCGATAAATCGATCACTGTCTGTGCCACACCCAAGTCTTGCGCTATCCAGCGTGCCTTTTCCAGCTCAATCGCATGACGCTGGCCATACTGAAAAGTAATCGTCTGTACATTCTCGCGTCCATAAGTTGCGATAGCCTGCAACAGACAAGTAGTTGAATCCTGACCACCAGAAAAAATTACCAGTGCTTCAGCATATTGTTTCATTATTCAGATTCCTTAGTTTTGATTCCAGAACCGGCAGAAACCCATTTTCTAACCGTCTGACGTGGGAAGTTTGCGAACCACGCAGTCACTTATTATAAAACATTTGCTCCCCCATTCTGACAGTCTAACCACGAAAGCGTGTAAAACAGGTAAAATAACCAGCTTTACTGCTTAAAATTCAAATATTCAAACATGTTGGTATTGGGAATCGAATCATCCTGTGACGAAACCGGTGTTGCTCTCTACGACAGCACACACGGATTACTGGCGCATCAGCTGCATACACAAATTGCCATGCATGCCGAATATGGTGGCGTTGTCCCTGAGCTGGCCAGCCGCGACCATATCCGCCGTCTCACTCCGCTTACTCATGCCTGCCTGCAACAGGCCGGCAAAACCTACCGCGATATCGATGCCATTGCCTATACGCAGGGGCCCGGCTTAGGTGGAGCCCTGCTGGCTGGCGCCAGCTTTGCCAACGCACTGGCGTTTGCCCTCAACAAACCCATCATTCCAGTACACCATCTTGAGGGGCACATGTTATCGCCGCTGCTCAGCGAAGAAAAACCGGCTTTTCCCTTTGTCGCCCTGCTGGTTTCTGGCGGTCATACCCAATTTATGGCAGTAAAAGGCATCGGTGACTATACTCTGCTGGGCGAAAGCATCGATGATGCTGCCGGAGAAGCTTTTGATAAAACCGCCAAACTGCTCGGCCTGCCTTACCCGGGTGGTGCAAAACTGTCAGAACTGGCCAGACTAGGGAAGCCGGGCAGTCTGCATTTTCCGCGCCCGATGCTACATTCACATGACCTGAATATGAGCTTTTCCGGCCTGAAAACCGCCGTACTAACCGCTGTAAACAAAATCCGCACAGAAACAGGTTGTGACGCAGAATTACCAGAACAGATCCGCAATAATATCTGCCGCGAATTTCAAGATGCTGTAGTAGACGTACTCACCAGCAAAGCCAAACAAGCACTAAAACAAACCGGCTATCAGCAGCTAGTCGTTGCCGGCGGCGTGGGCGCCAACTGGCAGTTGCGCCAGAGCCTCAACAACCTGCCCAGAGTGCGTACATTCTTTCCGCCAATGGCCTACTGCACCGATAATGGCGCCATGATTGCCTTTGCCGGTGCCATGCATCTGGCCAGTGCTCAGCCTGCTGCCGGTTTTAATGTCAAACCACGCTGGCCATTAAGCCAGATTGTCCAGTAATACCATACCCTGATAGCACCATTCCACCACACTGATTTATATGATCGAAATCAAAAACCTCAGCTTACAGCGTGGCAGCAAACAGCTGCTGCACAACGCCAGTCTGACCATCTATCCCGGCCAGCGCATCGGTCTGATTGGCAAAAACGGTACCGGTAAATCCAGCCTGTTTGCCCTGCTAGCGGGTAAAATCAGCCACGACAGCGGAGATATCCGCTTGCCCAAACACTGGCGTCTGGCTACGGTTAAGCAGGAAACACCGGCACTGGACATCCCTGCACTGGATTACGTCTTGCAGGGTGATGACGAATTACAGCTGCTGCAACAGCTGCTGCAACAGGCAGAAGCCTGCAACGATGGCCTCAAACAGGCAGAATACCATGCACGTCTAGATGAAATCGGTGCCTACAGTGCCCCAGCACGTGCAGCCAAACTGCTCAACGGACTTGGCTTTTCCCAGCATGAACAGCAGCAGCCGGTAAAATCATTCAGTGGTGGCTGGCGTATGCGCCTGAATCTGGCACAAGCATTAATGTGTCGCACTGATTTACTCCTGCTGGATGAACCGACTAACCATCTGGATCTGGAAACAGTCCTGTGGCTGGAGCAGCATCTGGCCAATCTCAATACCACCCAGATCATCATCTCGCACGACCGCGACTTTCTCAATGCCACCACCACCCAAACAGTTGAACTGGCACAGCAGCAACTTACCCTCTATGGTGGTAACTACGATTTCTACCAGCAGGAACGTGCACAGCGACTGGCACAGCAACAAGCAGCCTATCTCAAACAACAGGCACATATCCAGCATCTGCAATCCTTTATCGACCGCTTCAAGGCCAAAGCCACCAAAGCGGTACAAGCACAAAGCCGCATCAAGGCACTGGCACGGCTAGAACGCATTGCTCCAGCACATTTGGACAGCGAATTTTCCTTTGAATTTGCGCAGCCCGACCATCTGCCCAATCCTCTGCTGAAACTGGAACACATCAACCTTGGCTATGGCGACAAAACCGTATTACACAATATCGACCTGTCGGTAGAATCTGGTGCCCGCTATGGCCTGCTAGGCGTAAATGGCAGTGGTAAATCCACTCTTATCAAAGCCATATCCGGCAGCCTGCAACCGCTAAGTGGCCAGATTGTCCGCGCCGAAAAACTTAAAATCGGCTACTTTGCCCAGCACCAGCTCGAAACCCTGCGTCCCGACCAGAGCCCGATCTGGCACATTCAGCAACTGTCTCCCGAAGTGCGCGAACAGGAAATCCGCAACTTTCTTGGCAGCTTTGCCTTTATCGGCGACATGGCTTTACAACCAATCGCGCCCTTTTCCGGCGGTGAGAAAGCACGTCTGGCACTGGCCATGATTGTGTGGCAGAAACCCAATCTGTTACTACTGGATGAACCGACCAACCATCTTGATCTAGACATGCGCCATGCCCTGACACTGGCACTGCAAAGCTTTCAGGGCGCACTGATAGTCGTATCCCACGACCGCAGCTTACTCGAATCCACCACCGATGCGCTGATTTATCTCAACCAGGGCGAACTCAAACATTTTGATGGAGACCTGAGCAACTACCGCCAGTGGCGTTTAACCCAGCAACAGCACAGCAACGAACAGCCACAAAACACCACTGATAGCCTCAACCGCAAAGAACAGAAACGTATTGAGGCTCAACAGCGACAAGAACGTGCCCGCCTGACCAAACCCTTACTGAAAAACATCGAAAAAGCCGAACGTGACATGGAAAACTGGCAACAGCAACAACAACAATGTGAAGCATTTCTAGCCAGCGAACAGGCCTATCTTGACGAAAACCGGGAAAAATTACAACAAATCATTACCCAATTAGCCGAGCTCAAAGTAAAATTAACCCAAACAGAGGAAAATTGGCTCAAATGGCAACAACAAGTAGAAGACATCAACCTGAATACCTGAATTAACGCTGTATAAGGTTCAATAATGACATACAACAAACTCCTCCCGATACTGATACTAACTGGTAGCCTATTTATGGGACAGATTGCCTGTGCTAAAGTTTATACCTGCCTTGAAAATGGCGAAATTATCTATACCTCCAAACCCAAAGGTAACTGTGCCGTAGCCAGCCTGCCTCCTATCGGCAGCTACAGCAATAGTCGTCCAAGTTATCGCAACAGCACATCAGCAACTGTGCGCAGCCGCCCACGCCCAGCGAATCGAGTAGCTACTGCTTACAGCGGTCCGCAACCAACCGTTAACATCGTTCCCAGAGGCAGCGATAATACTCGTCGCGCCATATTGCAACAGGAACTGACCAATGAACGCAACGCTTTAGCACAGGCTCAACAGGCACTCAACCGCAGCCGCACAGGCAAAGGCGGTAACATCACCGAACTGCAAAGTGCCGTACTCGACCGGCAACAGAATATTCAGGCCATCCAGCGAGAACTTGGCCGTATGTAATACCCAGACAAAGGATAAATCATGAAAAAACGCTTAATATTTACCGTACTGAGCACCCTGATAAGTGCGTCCGCGCTGGCACAGGTATATGAATGCACCGACAGCCGCGGCAACCACAGCTATGCCGAAATTCCCACTGGCAAAAACTGCCACCCAGCCAGCAATCTGGGCGTAAACTTCTCTACTACCAGCGCCTACAAACCTACCCCAAGCAACAGCACCATCGAAGCGAAAGAAACAGCTTCAACAGCCGGCGACAATCACTCCAATCCAGCTGCTATAGCCACTGCCCGCAAAAATCTTGCTGATGCCCAGAAAGCACTGGAAGAAGGCAAAAAAATACGTCTGGGCAATGAACGTAATTACGTGCGCTATCAGGAACGCATCAAAGGTCTCGAAGATACTGTCAAAACCCGGCAACAGGAACTGGATAGTGCCTTGGGTAAATAATAATTGTACGACAACCCAATATTGCCTGTTACAAACATCAATATAACCGCGGTAGCCGCGCATTATCTGCCACCGGCTACCCGCCTGTTATCATACTCAGAAACTTACCTGTACCGCTTCATCACCCAGTAATGTGTACAGACTATCGAATAAAGCCGCTTCAGGTCTGATTAGCCAGCTCTTATCCGCGCGCAATTCGCCATACGCCTGCTGATGCTGGCAGCAGAATTTCAGCGGTACATGTGCCTGCTGCTCGCGGTAAGGTTGTAACAGTGCCGCCAGCTGACTGACAGGTGTATCCGCAGTGATTTGTAATTGCAGACTGCGTGCATAACGGGCACTGGCCTCTGCAAGCGTAAACGCATCATCCGCAGTAATGCGCAAACCATCGCCACCATTGTATTCATCAACCGCAACCTTACATTCCATAATCAGTACCTGATCGGCCTTCAGACTGGCTCCATATTCTTCCAGCGCTTGCCCTGCTACCACCACTTCCTGCTTGGCACTGCCATCTTCCAGTTGCACTACAGCAAATTTACCGCGTTTACCCATAATATAACGCACCGCAGTTACAAAACCGGCTACTTTCTGCTTATTATTGGATGGCTTAAGTGCTGCCAGTTTACTGCTTACCAGTGCGCGTACCTTATCAGCGTAAGGCTCAAAAGGGTGACCGGAAAAATAGAAACCCATCGCCTGTTTTTCCTCCGCCAGCTTCACTGCCAGTGACCACGGAGCTACTTCTTCCATTTGCAAAGGTTCTATGGCATCTTCTACCATATCAAACAGCCCGCCCTGATTAGCATTGGCAGCCACCTGTTCAGCGTTGTCCATGGCCAGCCCAATATTGGCCAATAACTGAGCACGATTCGGATTCAATTCATCAAATGCACCGGCTCGCACTAAAGCTTCTATAGTACGGCGATTCAGATGCTGGCGGTCAACGCGCTGGCAGAAATCAAACAGATCAGTAAACGCACCACCTGTTTCACGAGCACGCACAATCGCTTCTACCGCCCCCTCGCCCGTACCTTTAATCGCACCCAGCGCATAACGAATCTGCTTATTATTATTTGGTGTAAACCGATAAAACGATTCATTAATACTGGGTGGCAGGAAAGTAATACCATTTTCAATACCATCATCAACAAAGATTTTCAACTGATCGGTATTGGTTAACTCACTGGACATCGTACCAGCCAGATATTCAGCCAGATAATGACATTTAAGCCAAGCAGTCTGATACGATACCAGCGCATAAGCCGCAGCATGAGACTTATTGAAACCATAACCAGCGAATTTTTCCATATAATTGAAAATCTCGTTGGCCGTTTGCTTATCTATACCTTTTTCTGCCGCACCAGCTTCGAAAATGGCACGGTGCTTCACCATTTCCTCCACCTTTTTCTTACCCATGGCGCGCCGCAGTAAATCGGCGCCCCCCAGCGTATAGCCACCGCAAACCTGAGCAGCTTGCATCACCTGTTCCTGATACACCATCACCCCATAAGTGGAATCCAGTACCGGTTCCAGATTGGGATGCAGATATTCCACTTTCTCTTCACCGTGCATACGCCGGATAAAGTCGGGAATCAGATCCATCGGCCCCGGGCGATACAAGGCTACAAACGCGATAATTTCCTCAAACTTTGTCGGTCGTGCTGTCACCAACATCTTCTTCATCCCCGCCGACTCAAACTGGAATACCGCAGTCGTATTGCCTTTGGCAAAAATATTGGCGTAAGTGGCCGCATCATCTAGCGGAATATGATTTACATCAACCTTCTTTCCAGTAGTCTCCAGAATAAACTTTTGCGTCATTTCAATAATGGTTAAATTGCGTAGCCCAAGAAAGTCGAATTTCACCAGACCAATCTGCTCAACATCATCCTTATCAAACATAGAAACAGGAGACGCATCATCACCTCCTGCCTGATAAATCGGACAGAAATCGGCAATTTTTCCGGGAGCCATCAACACCCCGCCGGCATGCATACCCAAACCGCGAGTTAAATCTTCCAATTTCAGCGCCAGCGTCATCAGCTCTTCTGCTTCTTCTTCACGCAATAACTGCTGAATCTGTGGCTCAGCTTCCATAGCCTTGGTCAGACTCAAAGGCTTATTTGCTTCTACCGGTATCAGCTTGGACAAACGGTCACACAAACCGAACGGCAAATCAAGCACCCGCCCAACATCACGCACCACAGATTTAGATGACATCGTACCAAAAGTCACAATCTGGCTTACCGCAGGTACACCATATTTATGGCGGACATACTGAATCACACGGCCACGATTTTCCTGACAAAAATCAATATCAAAGTCCGGCATCGAAACCCGCTCTGGATTCAAAAAACGTTCAAACAGCAAGTTATAGCGCAACGGATCCAAATCAGTAATTTTCAACGAGTACGCCACCAGAGAACCGGCGCCGGACCCACGCCCGGGACCAACCGGACAGCCATTTTGCTTAGCCCAGTTAATAAAGTCCTGCACAATCAGAAAATAGCCGGGAAACTGCATCTGAATAATAATGTCCAGCTCATAATCCAGTCGCTGCTGATATTCAGGCATTTTTTGTGCCCGCTCAGCTTCATCCGGATACAGAAAAGCCATGCGCTCCCGCAACCCCTCATTACTCAGATGTATCAGCAGATCATCAAGCGTCATACCCGCAGGTGTCGGAAACAAAGGCAGATAATGTTTACCCAGAGTCAGCGTCAGATTACAACGCTGTGCAATACCTACCGTATTGGCCAGTGCTTCTGGAATATCAGCAAAGCGCGCCACCATTTCCTCTGGTGTCACAAAATACTGACTAGGCACAAAATCATGCGGACGACGCTTGTCTGCCAGCACATAACCACTGGCAATACAAACCCTTGCCTCATGTGCCTGAAAATCTTCTGCATCCATAAACTGTACCGGATGGGTAGCCACCACCGGTAACCGTTGCTCAGCAGCAAGTGTCACACTGCCCGCTACCACAGCCTCCCACTCCGGCCGTTCCGGCAAGCGCTGAATTTCCAGATAAAAGCGGTCTCCAAACCATTGCTGATATTTGGCACAGACCTGCGCAGCTAGCTCAGGTTTATGCGCCAGCAAAGCCTGTCCAACCTCACCATACTGTGCGCCTGACAAACAAATCAACCCACTGTTGTCTCCTTCTGCCAGCCAGTGCTGCCGAATAAGAGGTTGATGCGGGTGGCGGTCTTCGCCTACATAAGCATCTGTCAACAATTCATTCAGACGCAGATAACCCGCATGATTCCTTACCACCAGCATCATACGAAAAGGCTTATCTGGCTGCTCCGGATTTTCCACACGTACATCTACAGCCATAATAGGCTTGATACCAGCATTACGGCAGGCCTTATAAAACTTCACCATGCCAAATACATTCATCAAATCACTGATGCCGAGCGCCGGTATTCCTAAAGTACTGGCACGCTTGACTGCTTCTTTAATCCGCACAATACCGTCTTCAATCGAAAACTCAGTATGCAGACGTAACGGAACATAGGGAAAATTGTTGGACATAGCACTTTTCATACCAGAACAATGATTGTCTGGTTTATCGGAAATAAAAAAGAGATAAAACTGATGGACTAAACTGGCAACTTCATCAGCAGCATAGTGAAAAATACAAATGGCACTATTCTGCACATACAGCCAATGCACAAGCGCATCGTTACAGCGTTAATTTTACCCGATTTGCTCAATGGCACAGCAATAAATATGGGATATAAAACTGATTGATTTATTATTCAACAACAGAAAAGCGGGTATAACTGTACAAGCATTACTGGTTTACAGACCAAACAGCATAGATTTACGCATTTGCACTTAATATAAGCACAAACTTCATTTTCCAAAAACAGGAAAATTCCGGTTAATCTGTTTTTTTATAGAAAAAAAGCATCTTTTAGCGGTATTTGACAGCATAAAACTGCCAAAATATATCTGTCAAATTTCATAATCAGAACATCAACACAATGAAAAACATCAACACACCAACCAACGAAAAACAGGCTGCCTGAATCATCAGACAGCCTGTTCAAATAGGTTTCCCCCGCACGTGCCGCATTGGACGCCATCCGCTTGAACCTTGAGGACAAGGCTGGCAGTATCGAATGGCTTCGGGTTCATTCATAAAGAATGCTCACGCCCACCACTACCCAACCGCCAAAAAAAGCGAATTATTGGTTCAAAGGAATATATGTCCTTACGAACACAGCAGGGGAAGAAAAGATTATTTTACCACAAGTGTGAGTGTACTTTCACACAACTGGATCATATCCTGCATCTTATGCTCGAAATCACCTACTGCCAAATCGCCATGCATCGTAAGTTTAAGTAAATCGTGCGCCAGATTCAAAGCAGCCATAATCACAATTTTATCTGTTTCAACAATCCGTCCAGAACTCTGAATGGCAACAATTTTCTCATTCAGCATCTTTACAGCCTGCATCAACGTTTCATGTTCACTTCTCGGCGTACCTATATTAAAAGGACGGCCGAGAATCTCCACACGAACCTGTTGAATTTCATCCATTAAGAATCCTCCTGCACCTGTGGTAAGCGTTGCAGCAATCGCTGTAATTCATCACTAGATGCCTTTAATACCATAGTATAGCGTTTTTTTTCAGCAATCAGCTCATCAATCGTAGTTTGCATGCTTTCCTGTAAATTAAATTTATCCTGTTCATGCTGTTTACGCATCCGTTCACGTTCTGCCTGAAAATTCTCACCCTGTTGTTGCAACTGTTTTTTTACAGTTGATAACTGCTGAGTCAACTGATGTTTCTCAGCTAAAAGAGAATTAAAATGAATAACCAGCCGTTTAACGCTGTCTTCCAATTGTTCTAGTTGATTTTCCATTCCCTACCCGCTTCCATCCGTCAAATACGCAGTATGGTTGCCTGATTTACCCATCCGCCAGTCAAATTGTTATTTGTTAAAACACTTAAATGATTATTCCACTCTTGGCGCCCGTTCCATCAATATTTCTGCCAGCGCCCGCACCTCAGTACGACCTTCAAACAGCTGCTGCAGAATAGTGGTAATCGGCATATCCACTCCCAGTGAAGTAGCCTGCCGGCATACTTCTTCGACAGTATATACACCTTCGGCCACATGTCCAAGTTCAGTTAACGCTTCAGGCAGCGATTTTCCTTCAGCCAGCAGCAAGCCTACTCTGCGATTGCGCGACAGCGAACCCGTACAAGTAAGAATCAAATCCCCCATACCAGACAAGCCCATCAAAGTAGCAGACTGTCCACCCAGAGCCTGATTCAGGCGCGAAATTTCTGCCATTCCACGCGTCATTAACGCCACCCGGGCATTGATACCACAATGCAGGCCATCAGCAATACCTGTAGCAATAGCCATGACATTTTTCACCGCGCCACCCACTGCTGCACCAATCACATCAGCATTAGCATACAAACGCAAAACCGTATTATTCAGCACAGTTGCCAATTCCTGAATCCAAGCAAAATTTTCTGACGCCAGCGTAACAGCACAAGGTAACTGCTGTGCCAACTCCTGCGCAAAACTCGGACCAGACAATACCCCAATACATTTATTCGCCGGCATCACTTCCGCCAGCACCTGCTGCGGCAGCAAGCCAGTTTGCTGTTCAAACCCCTTACAGGCAGCAAGCACCGGCACCTCACTCAAGCCAGCAGCCAGCAGTTTTCGCGCACTTTCACGCAACGCAGCTACCGGCGTAGCAATAATACACAAATCTGCCGCAGCAAACTCATCAACCACAGCAAGATTATCCGGTAACACAAAATCAGGCAGATACCGCCTGTTTACCCGCTCCTGCCGTAATTGTTGCGCATGTCGAACATTATGTGTCCATAGCCATACCTGATGCGAATGCAAGGCAAAATGGATAGCAAGTGCCGTTCCCCACGCACCAGCACCTAGTATACCAATATTCATGACAAATATTCCTTTCAACAAACCGCCGGCAGATAACTGTCCTATACTTAGGCCACTAGCTAATTTTAAACCACATGTAAAACATCATACTATCTTGAAAGCATCAGATAGCAGCATGAATTGGCTTAACAAAACAACTAACAGCGCATTGTATACAAAATTTCAATCTCAGGCTGCACGTATCACACCACAGCAATCAATCCAGCTACAGCGCGCACCAAACCAGCACACAACAATTACCACAGCAAACTATGCAACCTAAGCATAATCAAACAATACAAAAACACAGGCTGCCTGCATCCAGACAACCTGTGCTCATAGCTGATTCCAACAATAATTAATCCTCAAAGCGTTTAAACGCCAGCGAACCATTTGTACCGCCAAAGCCAAATGAATTGGAAATAGCCGCACGAATCGTCAAATCACGTGCTTCATTGGCACAATAGTCCAAATCACATCCAGCCTCAATATCCTGTTCGAAGATATTGATAGTAGGCGGAGATTTTTGAGTATGGATAGCCATTACCGTATATACCGCCTCCACACCACCAGCACCGCCTAACAAATGACCAGTCATAGATTTAGTTGAATTAACCACCAGCTTCTGAGCATGTTCGCCTAAAGCCAGCTTCAACGCATTGGTTTCATTCAAATCACCCAGTGGTGTCGACGTACCATGTGCATTCACATAATCAACATCTTCCGGATTCAGACCACCATCTTTCAGCGCACGCATCACACCAAGTGCAGGGCCTTCCGTATTTGGTGCAGTAATATGATAGGCATCCGAGCTCATACCAAAGCCTACCAGCTCAGCATAAATTCTGGCACCACGCTTACGAGCATGTTCATACTCCTCCAGCACCATCACACCAGCACCTTCACCCATAACAAAGCCATCTCGCTCCTTATCCCAAGGTCTGGACGCCGTAGCCGGATCATCATTGCGGGTTGACAGCGCCTTCATAGCAGCAAACCCACCTACACCCAGCTCACAGATAGCACCTTCCGCACCACCGGCAATCATAATATCTGCGTCACCATACTTAATCAGGCGGGCAGAATCACCAATACTGTGTGCACCGGTAGTACAAGCCGAAACCATACCATAGCTTGGCCCTTGATAGCCTTTCATAATCGTCACATGACCAGAAATCAGATTAATCAGAGAACTGGGGATAAAAAACGGATTAATTTTACGCACACCATGTTCTACAACAGCCCGCGCAGTAGCCTCAATTGCTGGCAAACCACCAATACCGGCACCAATATTTACCCCTACACGGGTTTTATCCAAACCCGGGATATCATCCAGTCCAGCATCTGCAATGGCCTGCAAGGCTGCAGCGACACCAAAATGAATAAAAGAATCCATCCGCCGTGCTTCTTTAGCACTGATGTACTGAGTAACATCAAAATTTTTAACCTCACCGGCAATCTGGCAAGCTAAAGACGAAGCATCAAAATGGGTAATAGTGCCAATGCCGCTTTTACCTGCAAGTAAATTTTGCCATGCTGTGGTTATATCATTACCCACAGGAGATACCTGACCCAGGCCGGTAATGACTACTCTTTTTTTACTCATAATTTGCTCGTAAGAAAAAAACCTCTACCGAATCAGGCGAAAAAATACACCTTATTTCGACAGAGGAATTTGAATTTAACCAACACTACACAGAATTAATTCAAGTGAGCGCCAACAAAATCGATAGCTTGTTGTACAGTAGTAATTTTTTCGGCTTCTTCGTCTGGAATTTCGCAACCAAAAGCTTCTTCCAGTGCCATTACCAATTCAACGATGTCCAGTGAATCAGCACCCAGATCTTCCTGAAAAGAAGATTCATTTTTTACTTCAGCTTCACTCACACCTAAATTTTCTGCAACAATCTTCTTTACTCGTTGTTCAATATTGTTATCCATTGACTGATCTTTCTTTGCTTTGCCCAGCACTAGTGCGGACAGGGGTTAATTGAATTAATCAACTTTTAGTTGTTGATATCATTGTACCTAATAAAAATAGAGTTTTCCATTCAAATTGTTTTTTGCCGTATTTTCCGTGGTTTTCAGCGATTTTCAGCGCACTTTTACTTATCACCTGAGGCAAATTAAACAGTAAGCGGCAGCCATATTAGCACAGCCTGATTTTTTGCTACAAGCTATATGATTTATATTGAATCATAATCAACAATAGTTTTATACAAAAAATTCATAATCAAGGCCAGTTCTGCTGCCGTATTTTCCTGCGTACTCCCGCCAGCATGCCCGCCCGTTTCCGGCACCGCCAACCATACCCGCTGTTTTAGCCCAAGCAAGCGCGCATAAAATTTCAGCGCATGAGCTGGATGCACACGGTCATCATGCAAATTAGTCGTAATCAATGCCGGCGGATAGTGTTGCAAATCACTCAAATTGTGATAGGGAGAAAGGCTACTTAATACTTGATTTTGAATAGAATCATCAGGGTTTCCATATTCATCCATCCATGAAGACCCTGCCGACAGATACGGATAGCGCAACATATCCGTTAACGGCACCTCACACACCATCGCCCCCATATTCTGTGGCTGCTGGCAAAATGCAGCGGCCACCACCAGACCGCCATTACTACCACCCTGAATCGCCGTATGTGCCGCAGTAGCGCGTTGATGTTTATACAAATCATGCAGCACAGCCAGTAAATCATCAACACTGACCTGCTTGTGAATCCCGCGCGCAGCCTCATGCCATGCCGGACCAAATTCACCACCGCCGCGGATATTAGCCAGCACAAAAGCATAACCTTTCGCCAGCCAGTGCCGGCCAATACTGCCCAGATAATAAGGCAGCTGTGGCATACCAAAACCACCATATACATAAACAATTGTTGGCGTATCCCTATTCATATTTTTACCAACATGAAAATAAGGAATAAACGTACCATCCTGCGCAACTGCACTAAACTGCTGCACCTGCATTCCCTCAGAGTCAAACAGCCGCGGCTGCCGGCGCATAACACACAACTCGCCCAGATGCACATCTAACGTATACAGCGTCAGTGGTTCCAGAAAGCTACTGATGGCCAGATACACCACATCACCACCCCAAGGCTGGTCGGTAATCTCCAGAGCTCCTGCCGGAAGATTTGGCACAGTAACCTCCTGCCAGCGATTTTCAGCAAAACGCCAAGCCAGCAAACGGCTATGCACATTATCCAGTATCGACACCAGCACAAACCGTCGTGTCGTTTCAATACACTCAATAGCCTGAGTAGCAGCTGGCTGAAAAATTACCTCAGCTGCGCCCAACTCACCTTTATGCAATTTCACAGCTACCAGACTACCAGCCGGATAAAACCGGTTGGCACGCTGCCAGTCACTGCGTAACTGCACCAGCAACTGCCCACACAGATAGCCCATCAGCTCACAATCATCCGGTAACGCCAGTAACTTAACGCTTAAATCCGCCATCACCTGATAATACTGCTTGTGATAAAAACCACTCGCAGCTTCAACCAAATCAATCGGCGCCCCCTGACTATCCAGATAACGCCAAGCATTAACCATCATACCGTCGGCAGGCATTTCCAATACCGGCACTGCCTCCGCAAAAGACTGGCCGCGCTGCATCAGCCACACCTGCCGCGAATAGCCAGCCTGAGTTAACTGCCGCTCATCCCATGCCGGAGACACCCACACACTTTCCGTATCACGCCAGCTGATAATGCTTTTACTTAATGGAAAATGAAAGCCACCCTCTACTACCTTACCTTCTGCCAGATTAAACTCAATCGTATATGCAGCATCCGCCCCACCAGCACTCAAACTGATTAACACATGTTCAGGAGCCTGCACATAATGCGCCACACCCTGCAAATACACATCATCATCAAGCAGAGCGTCAAAATCAGCAACCGAAAACAGAATTTTCCACTCCGGCAAACCAGCACGATAACTAGCCGCAGAACATACCCGGTACACCCCTTTCGGAAATTCAGCCGACTGATAAAAATGATACATACGTGCACGATGTTCCTGACAAAAAGGGATTTGCTGCTCATCCCGCAACACAGTCACAATATCATCACGCACTGCCGCATACTCAGCACCCGTAGCAAACTCAGCCTGAGCAACAGCATTTGCCTGCTGAATAAAAGCCTGCGTTACCTCACTATCAAGGTCTTCTAAATACGCAAAAGAATCAGTATTTGTCATCTACATTCATTTCCAGAAACACACACCACCAGCAATCAGCCAGCCAATAAACCACCATACTAGCACAAGACACCATCAACTCTTTGCCAACGCCAGCCTGCTGAATATCCGAAACCAATACCATCATCAATACAAACAAAAAGGGCAGCCTCTATAGGCTGCCCTTTTATCCAAAAAATCAACAAAATAAATTACAATCTGCAATACACCACCACTAGCATACACACATCATATATAAAAATATAACTGTTGATTTTAGATATGGTGCCGACAACGAGAATCGAACTCGTACGACCTGAGGTCACCACCCCCTCAAGATGGCGTGTCTACCAATTTCACCATGTCGGCAATTAACTGTAAAAAATCTCTATTCCGGTATCAGTGGTTTCTGCGCTGGTTTCACCGGTACGGCCGGAGCACTGGCAGCTGCCGAACTCGCTGGCACAACTACCTGTTGTTGCTTCACATTACTGAAATCCAGACCACTATGCCGATGCGTCGAAATATAACCTAAAGCCAGACAACTAATAAAAAATATAGTTGCCGCAATTGCGGTACTGCGACTGAGGAAATTTGCATTGCCCGCTGCACCAAAAACACCCTGAGCACTACCGGAACCAAATGCCGCGCCCGCATCCGCACCTTTGCCCTGCTGCATCAGCACCAGCACAATAACACTCAGCGCCGCGAAAATATTCACGATTAAAATAAGGGTTTTAAATGCTTCCATGATATCAACTTTTATCAAGCAGGCGCATATGCAGCCTGAATAATAGCGGTAAAACTGTCAGCCTGCAAAGAGGCACCGCCAACCAAAGCACCGTCAACATGTGACACAGCCAGAATTTCAGCCGCATTGCTCGCGTTGACACTACCGCCATAAAGGACGCGGATTTTAACATCTTCCCCACATAAAGACAAGATTTGCTGATAAATTAACTTATGCATAGCCTCAATCTGTGCCACAGCAGGAACTTTGCCCGTACCAATTGCCCATACTGGTTCATATGCCACCACAACCTCTTTCAAGCCCAGCTGCGCCAGCAGTGACAGTTGCGCACTAACCACCTGCTGCTCCTGCCCGGCTTCTCGTTCAACCAGCGTTTCACCCACACACAGAATCGGCAGTACACCAGCCGCAACACTATTCTGTAGCTTGGCCAGTAACTCATCATTGCTTTCCTGAAAATACTGCCGTCGTTCAGAATGGCCAATCAGCACAAACCGCGCCCCCACATCAGCCAGCATCTGGGCATTTACCTCCCCGGTAAAAGCACCATTGGCAGCAAAGCGGCTCACATCTTCCGCCCCAACCGCCAATGCCGTACCGGCAGCAAACTCACTGACCGCAGCAAGATAAACATTTGGTACAGCCACACCACAATATACATGCGTCGCTACTGCATCCACAGGTTTCAGCAACGCTTGCAGCAGCAATCGATTAGTCGCATTACTGCCATTCATCTTCCAATTGCCAATTACCCATTTTTGCTGCCACATAGATTTTTTCCTTACCGACAAATAACATGCCAAACCTGATTATATGACCATGACGGATATTCACCATTTCGTCACATACTGACATCCGCTTCAAAATGGCAGCATTGTAGCGGAAAATCCAATCTGCGTGCCAAGACTACTCTGGTTAATTTACAGTCACCAACTTTCAGCTTATTCAACATCTGCAAAAATACCATTTAAACCCCAGCAAATATCTCCTCACACTAAAACCTGCATAAACTTTATAGCAAACCGGTTCCATTCATATCATAAGCCTCATCGACTTACCGTTTCGGGTTCAAATAATATTTAAATCCATTTTTTGATAACCCAAGTGAGCGAGACTTCAAAAAACTTGCCCATCCTATTACACATCAAACACAACCATCTCCCCTCTCAATATTACCAGAGATACCGCAAAGTAAATTGGCATCACCCTGACTATAATTAATAATTCAAGCAACAGGGAACGGCATAGTCTACAAAAAGCCAATCAAAAAAATACACAATTCAAAATCACTATTTGCCTTAAATCCAGCAAATAAATCCCCCTGCTCTTAATTATATTAATTGCCAATAAACATAAAATTTAACACCCACGCTAACTTATTATCCCTCAGGCACCATACCGATATGTATCTCATATCACAAAATAAATATTTCTGTCTTTTAAACTTTGTGGTTATTGTCATAAATACAAATAACATCATTATTAATTAAAGAAACTTAATTTATGGAAATAACTCATAGCCCGCAAATAACACCAAAACAGAGCAAAATAAGTATTATTGTGTCCGTCGTACTTATCGTACTTCTAGTCGGATCAGTTTATATCAGCCAACTCATCTTTCAAGAAATAACCCAAAGCTTCAATATAAACACTCTAGAACTAGATTAGTTTTCAGCTTATCGTGTTTCTGTTATGCAATTTCTTTCTTCATCTATGGACCATTATCTGACCAAATATCAACACCACTATTAGTAATTTTTGGTTGTATCGGTACCATTTTTTATCTTAGCATTTCAGGATTTATTCAATCATTTAAACTTTATCTATTTATCATATCATTAACATTTTTTTTTGCAGCATCAGTTCCCGCAGCATTATTTGCCTATACAGCTAAAATTACCCCAAAAATAGGATTGATTATTTCTGCTTCCATTGTTGGTATGATTTTTAGCCGGAGCTTTATTGCAATACTAACAGACAACAGCTCTTGGCAATTTGCCTTCATGATTTATGCCACACTAATTTTTTGTACTTGCCTCTTTATTCCATATAGTATAAAAAATGCAGCCAGCAACCATAAATTAAGCATCATTCAAGCTTATCTGAACGCAACTCAATTATTACTACATAAAACCATCATTGTTTTTTTACTGGTAGGTTTTATACCCTTCTTCATTTATTTAGGCATATCTTCATTTTTAACCTTTTACTTAAAAGGAGCACCATACCACCTCTCCTCAACAACATTAGGCTGGTTAAATTTTACTGGTATCAGTGCCGTTATTGGTGCAACAATCACCAGTAAACTATCCCAATCCATCAAAAGCAACAACCTATTAATTATCTGCTTACTATGTATTAGTACATCAATTATCATAATTAGATTAAGCTCAAACCTAATCTGCATCACAATAGAAATTTTCACTTTATTTCAATTTGTTTTTAGTGTTCAACCAATCATAATGTCAATAATCAATCAAACTGTTACAGTAATGTCACGAGGCACAATCTCATCTTTATATTTACTTGCCTGCTTAGCCGGAGGCAGTACCGGCACATATTTACTGGGAATTGTATACAAAAAACCAAATTAGAATGGAATAATTAGCACATGCATGATTCTTTCCTTAGCAAATATAGTTTTAGCCTGCTTAGGGACAAAATCACTACAAATAGCAAAAAATAAAATGCAGAAAAAAATCAACAATATTAATATACTGAACCATTTCTACATAACTCTACCAATCCGAAACTAGCCACATCAAAATCTGCTGCACTACGCTAAAAGTTGAACCCTAGTAAAAAATTGACTCAATTAAACTCACCCTATCGTAAAACAATCAGTTCATTTTCTTCTACAGTTCGATTACCTTAACTCTTAAACAAATTACCTGCGCTTAATTAGTCTATCCAGCACTTTAAAGCAGTTACTTGACCAATTCACTACGCAATGTGCCCCTGATAATAAAGTTCAACCATTTGCGATTTGAAATCAGCACGAAACGTCCGCCGTGTACGCTCTTGTTCATTCATCTTTTTATCCCTTTTAGCGTTAAGTTTACCTTACCCCCTAAACAACCGTATGAACTAGTACAGCCTCCTCCACTAATAACTGGAAATACTACAATCATGCACGACCAAACAAAAATACCATAAGCATAAAGAAAAACAGATAAAAAAATGCGCACACGATTAAGTGTGCGCCAAGTCTACAAAGGAGAAATAGAGGAGAAACTGTTAAACCAGCTAGGAGCTGATTTAACGAAGCGAATTATGCATCAAATACGCTCGCATGGCAAGTCATATTTTGTATTAATTCGACAAAATAGAGTTATTTTAATTAAAAATGCCGCAAAATTGATTAACAGCACTTATCTGGCGCAGTCAAAAACGCTAAAAAATACTTTATTCGGCCACAACTTAGCCAGAGTAATGCCTTTATCTGCCCGAATCACCTCTTGCAGTACTTTTTTTCTAATTCTGCCAGCCTTCGCGTATTTTCTGTGCTTTGACAAAAAAAGCTGTCAACTTTTGGGCATCACCCTGTTGCAAACATTGCTGCAAATATACCAGCTCCTGCTGTTGCTGCTGTAGCAAATCAGCCAACACCTTGCGGTTAGCCAGACAAATATCTGTCCATATCTGCGGATGACTGGCAGCAATCCGCGTGAAATCTCGGAAACCACTACCGGCAAACTGCAACAGCTCATCTGCATTCGCTGCTTCTGCTAACTGGTGAACATACGCATAAGCCAGCATATGTGGCAAATGACTCACTGCCGCAAATATCGCATCGTGCCTGACTGCATCCAGATAATATATTTGTGCCTGCACTGCCTGCCACATCGTTACCACTGCCTGCAATGCAGTTTCATCTTGATGTTCATGTGCACAGATGATACATTTTTTTTGTGCAAACAAGCCAAACTGCGCCGCCAGTGCACCATGCCGATCTGAACCAGCAATCGGATGAGAGGCAACACAGCGCAGATAGTGATTTGGCAGCTCAGACGCAAAAGCCTGTAATGCCAGCTGCTTGGTGCTGCCCACATCAGTAACAATACACCGTTCAGGCAGGTATGGCGCCAGCTGGCGACAGATTAACGGCAATGTATTAACCGGTGTAGCAATCAGTACCATATCAGCATCAGCCACACTCAGTGCATCAATCTGAGTATAGGCATAATCAATGACACGCCGCTCCAGTGCCCGAGTTAGGTTATCTGCATCAATATCAATGCCAGCTACCTTGTCTACCAATCCGGCACGTTTCAAATCCAGTGCCAGCGAACCGCCAATCAGACCTACCCCAATCAGCACCAGCCTGTGCATTCTCATAACAGGAAATACCCCACACAAACCATCATCCCGACACCCTGTCTATTTGTCTTCATAATCAACTTGAGCGTCCCCACGCAGCCAGAAATTCCTGCCAATGTGGTGCCTGTATCCCATTCAGATAAGCTTTCAGACAACGGATTTCCTGCTCATACTCATCAGCATTGAGGGATCCACGCAACAGACTAAAGCGCAGATACATTAAATAAGTATTGGCTGCATCTGTTTCACAATAATGCCGAATTTGTGTCAGTTCACCCTGATGATAGGCCGCCCATACCTTACTACCATCCATACCCAGTTTTCCCGGGAAACCACATAATTTGGCCATATCATCCAGCGGTACACAGGCACGTGCCTGATATAAGGATAATAAATCCATCAAATCACAATGGCGCGCATGATAGCGACTGATATAATTATTCCACTTAAAATCACGGCTATCGCCAAAATCTCCTTCCCCCATATCCCAATAACGCGCAGCACTGATACCATAAATCAGGGCACGATAATGCAATACCGGCAGATCAAACCCACCGCCATTCCAGCTTACCAGTTGTGGTGTATGAGTTTCTATCAGCTCAAAAAAACGCGCAATCAGTGTTTCTTCACTGTCTTCAGGTGTCCCGATACTGCCAACATGGATTTTATCTGCACCCCAGCGCATACAGCACGATATGGCGACCACCTGTTGTAAATGCAGCTGCATAAAATCATGACCACCAGTTTTGGCACGTCGCTGCTGCAAAGCAAATTCCACCACCTCTGCATCACCCACATCTGCCGGCAAATGGTTCAGCACACGAATACCAGCCACGTCCGGAATGGTTTCAATATCAAAAGCCAAAATCGGATTCATAACATATGTTCACATCAATTATCGAACAAGTATTGTGGCATGAAGCTGATAGCCACGCCAGCCGTTTCACAAGCAAAATACCATTACATATCCATCACGATTGCTTTATACTAAACAACTGACAAGCAGGCCATACATAACTTGGATTCAGTGCAGCTATAGCGAAACAGATTGCAGCCCGTCTGGTTTCAAGACTGGACGGCAATAAAATAACAACATTTGCACACAAATCCTTTCATGCGCCCGACAGCTTGTGCATAATAGCAGCATATAATTTCAAATCATTCATTAACCATTAACTAGAGTAAAAACATTTCAATATGAAAAAATCCTGCTTATGGCATTGGCTTGCCCCCCTGCTCACCATATCTTTAATCACATCCTGTGACGGTACACCAGTACACAATACCGGTTCCGCAGCCAGTGCCGCTTCCGGCGTTAACGCAGCTGCATCCAGTAATAGCGCAGCTGAACTCAGCCAGAATGTCGACGCCGGTATCAGTAAAAAAGTTAGCGAAAATCTGATAAAAAAAATGCAGAAAGCATTCAAGGGGTCGAAATTAAACATACAGAGTATCTATACCACTCCGTTTAAAGGCATTTATGAAGTGGTAATTACCGGTAATCAGATTATCTATACTGACGAAAATGCTGATTACATCATGTTGGGCAATCTCATTGACCTGCAACACCATCAGAACCTAACCGAACAGCGTTTAAGTGAAGTGACCAGAGTAGACTTTAACCAACTGCCACTGGATAAAGCCATCAAAGAAGTTCGCGGTAACGGACAGCGTATCATAGCCATATTCTCTGATCCCGATTGCCCGTTCTGTAAAAAACTTGAAGAAGAAATCGCTCAGATTGATAACATTACCGTCTATACTTTCCTAATGCCTGTACCTGAACTGCACCCCACAGCACAGAAAAAAGCGGTACAGATATGGTGTCAGAAAGAACGCACCGCAGCCTGGACCGCATGGATGCGTCACAACAAAGCACCCGCCAGCGTAGCCAATTGTGACAATCCAGTAGCTGAAACCATGAAACTGGGTGAAAAATTCGGCTTTAATGGTACTCCCACCATAATATTCCCGAATGGTAAAACTATTTCCGGCCTGATGCGTAAAAACGATTTAGAGCAGGAACTGGGCAAAAACCAGAAATAACCAGCATCCATAGTTAAAAGCAGCCAGTTGTGGCTGCTTTTTTATTCTGCCCACAATCCAGTACGGCCAGCACAATACTTTCAGCGATAACATTTATAGAAACTGGCATCAACCACTGCGTTCACAGCATCCGAACATATTTTCAACTGCCATTGGCGCGATACAGTTGCCGCCAAAAATTTCAGAAATTATTATTAATCATTACTAAAATTCAGCTCAAAAACCATGTATAGCGTTCAACGTGTTTATATCTACCAGCACCAGCAACCAGCCGTATTAATTGACCGCCTGTGGCCACGTGGAATTAGTAAAGCCAGATTAAACGGTGTAGACTGGATCAAAACTGTTGCCCCCTCCAGCCAGTTGCGACAATGGCTGCATCAAAATCCGGCCAGCCGCTACAACGAATTCTGCCAGCTCTATCAGCAGGAGCTATATCAGCCGCAACAACAGCAGGCATTGCAAACACTACAGCAACTGCATCAGCGACACCAGCAGTTATGTCTGCTAACCGCGGCTAAAGACATTGCCCACAGCCATGTACCTGTATTACTGGCACAATTACAAACTTAAATCGGAAAGTAATACTACACTGACCAATCCACAAAAAGCCAGTTACCGCCGTTCGCTCAAAAATGTCTGACAACATTAACCCAGACGAACAAATCTGAGTTTACAGTTTCGCCACCTGTGCACAGACTTCATTTCGGCTAGACAAATAAAAGTGCCCTGAAACAATATTTCAGGGCAACTAGGGTTAATCGTTCAGTTCAACAAACGAAAGTACTCATATCAGGCTGCATCGGCACCAGCTTGCGAGCGTAACAAACCAATCAGACGTACAATACGTTCTTTTAATTCACGCCGGTCAACAATTTGATCGACTGCACCTTTATCCTGCAAAAATTCCGCACGCTGGAAACCCTCAGGCAAAGTCTCACGTACCGTCTGCTCAATCACTCGCGGACCAGCAAAACCAATCAACGCATTCGGTTCAGCCAGCACCACATCACCAATAAAAGCAAAGCTAGCTGATACCCCACCCATGGTCGGATTAGTTAATACAGAAATAAATGGCAGCGATTTTTCAGTAAGCAGATGTAAAGCAGCACAGGTTTTTGCCATTTGCATCAACGAATTCACACCTTCCTGCATTCGTGCACCACCAGAAGCGGCCACACAGATAAAGGTACAGTTATGCTTCACCGCCTCGCGCACCCCGCGCACAAAACGTTCACCCACAACTGAACCCATAGAACCACCAATAAAGTTGAATTCAAACGCTGCCACAACTACCGGCACACCATTCATAGTACCACGCACCACCACCAGTGCATCATTTTCCTGTGTCAGCTTACGCGCAGCACTCAGGCGATCCGTATATTTCTTACTGTCACGGAACTTCAGAATATCAATTGGCTTAATGTCAGCACCGATTTCATACTGCTTAGTTTCATCCAGCATCATCTGAATACGTTCACGCGCAGACACCGGATTATGGTGCCCACATTTCGGACACACTCCCATATTTTTCTTTAAATCAGTGGCATATAAAGTTGCCGCACACGACGGGCATTTCTGCCATAATCCTTCAGGGATACCTGCGGATTTAGCCACAGGATCTTTTTTAATCTTCGGTGGCAGGATTTTATCTAACCAACTCATGTTTTCATTCCCGGTTATTGCCAGCAGCCTGTAACAGGCTACCATGCAGAATTAGGACGCTGCACAGATTATTCCAGTGCCTGCTTGAGCTCGGCAACGACAGGTGCCAGAGCCTCAGCCTCACGACCAGCATGCTCGGCTATCGTCTGCACAAAGCGACTGCCAACGATCACCGCATCTGCTATCGCCCCGATACGACGGGCACTGTCGGCATCACGAATACCAAAACCCACACCAACAGGCACCTGAATAAACTGGCGTAAATGATCAATTTTACGCGAAACTTCAGTCGTATCCAACTGTGATGAACCAGTTACCCCCTTGAGGGACACATAATAAACAAAACCACTGGCTCTGCTGCCAATCAGCTTAATCCGCTCATCTGTGGTGGTTGGTGCAATCAGAAAAATACAGTCCAGCCCATTTTTCTGTAACTGAACATACAAATCATCAATCGCCTCTGCCGGGCAATCTACCGTCAACACCCCATCCACACCAGCCTGTACAGCAGCCTGTGCAAAACGCTCATAGCCCATATGATAAACTGGATTCAGATAACCCATGAGTACCACCGGCGTAGTCTGATTTTCCTGCCTGAACTGAGCCACCACCTGCAATACATCTGCTAAAGACACATGGTGGCGCAAAGCACGTTCAATTGCAGCCTGAATAACAGACCCATCTGCCATCGGGTCAGAAAAAGGCACACCCAGCTCAATAATATCTGTACCATTGGCAACCAGCGTCTGCATCAATTGCAGTGTTGTCGCCAGATCCGGATCACCACAAGTAATGTATGACACCAGAGCAGTGCGACCATGCAACTGCTCAAACGTCTGTTGAATTCTACTCATTTTCGTTCTCTACTTATTCCCGAACACATCAGTGGTGTAGCTAGACAACTACCATACTGTCTCCCTTTGTGAGCGGCCGAATATTGATAGCCTGCAACACCACCCGTGCTGATTGTCATAGCGTGCATCATAACATGCACTACCATTACAACCCTTAATTTTTCATTGCCTGCACCGGTGCAGGCACACGCCCGCCACGATTAATAAACACCTCACAGGAACCAGACTTCACCGGCATAACAGGAGCCCGTCCAAGCAGACCACCAAACTCAACATGATCACCTACATCCTTACCGGTAACCGGAATAACCCGTACTGCCGTGGTTTTACTATTAATCAGACCAATAGCTGCTTCATCAGCAATAATGCCCGCCAACGTACTGGCCGGAGTATCCCCCGGCACGGCAATCATATCCAGTCCCACCGAGCACACCGCAGTCATCGCTTCCAGCTTGTCCAGCGTCAACACACCGGCTTCTACCGCTGCTATCATACCTTCATCTTCCGATACCGGAATAAATGCGCCACTCAATCCTCCTACTGCGCTGGAAGCCATCATGCCACCTTTTTTTACCGCATCGTTCAGCAGTGCCAGTGCCGCAGTTGTTCCATGAGTTCCGCAAACACTCAATCCCATCGCCTCCAGAATCCGGGCAACGCTGTCACCCACTGCCGGCGTTGGCGCCAATGACAAATCCAGAATACCAAACGGGATACCCAGCATCTTACTGGCCTCATGCCCAATCAGTTCACCCACACGAGTAATCTTGAAAGCAGTTTTCTTCACCAGCTCGGCAACTTCAGTCAAAGACAGGCCTTGCGTATTCTGCAACGCAGCACACACCACACCCGGACCAGATACTCCGACATTAATCACACAATCTGCCTCACCTGCACCATGAAAAGCACCGGCCATAAACGGATTATCTTCCACAGCATTACAAAACACCACCAGCTTGGCACAGCCAAAGCCTTCCGGCGTTATTGCTGCCGTCTGCCGGATGGTTTCACCCATCAGCCGTACTGCATCCATATTGATACCAGCACGGGTAGAACCGATATTCACCGAACTGCAAACCACATCAGTACAAGCCATGGCATCAGGAATGGAACGAATCAGCACCTCATCCGCGGCACTCATCCCCTTATGTACCAAGGCAGAAAAACCACCGATAAACGAAATACCAATGGCTTTTGCGGCCTTATCCAGCGTCTGTGCAATCGAAACATAGGAATCCGCACCAGTAGCTGCACCAATCTGCGCAATCGGCGTTACCGCAATACGCTGATTCACAATCGGCACACCATATTTGGCAGACAGCTCCGTTGCTGTCTGCACCAGATTTTTACCAACCCGAGTAATCTTGGCAAAAATCTTCTCATTCAGACGATCAATATCCGTATCAATACAATCATGTAAATCAATACCGATAGTTATCGTACGAACATCAAAATGCTGGTCAGAGACCATACGTACAGTCTCCAGAATTTCATTATTCTGAATAGAAAATGACATAAGCGACTCCTAAATCCGGTGCATGGCATTAAATAAAGCCTCATCCTGCACACGGATGTGCAGCCCCCGTTTTTCGCCTTCACTATCCAGAAATTCACTGAACTGCAAACGCGGCAAAGTACACCGCTCCGTATCCAGTAAAATAATCATCGTAAAATAATCATCCATTAGCTGCTGGCTGATATTCATAATACTCACCTGATGATCCGCCAGCAGTGTGGCCACCTCAGCAACAATACCAATACGATCCTTACCAATCACTGTCATCACAGCACGATTAGACATAAACAATCCCATTCACAATTACAATCACAATTACAAACCAGAATAGACCACACCAACCACTTATCCAGCAGATAAAATGGTCGTACAGATCTAAGCCATATGTTCACATTTAAACAGCAGCGCACACAGCAAAATCAGCAGCGCAATCGCGCCACCAAGCAATGCCACACCACCCCAGCCATAATGCGCATAAGCCATAGCAGACGCAAGCGAACCGAGTACCCCGCCAATAAAATACATACTCATATAACCAGAAGCAATCCGGCCTTTCAGTGCCGGATCTGAACGATAAATCAGCGACTGATTACAAATGTGCAAAGCCTGAATAGCAAAATCCAGCAGTATCACACCACCAATCAGCGCCCACAAATACATTCCTCCTGCATACAACAGTGCCCAGCTAAGCAGAAACAACAGTGCACACACCACCGTCATCGCATAAGTATGACCTTTATCGGCTGCCCAGCCACCCACATTCGAACCAAATATTCCTAGCGCACCAAACAAACCAAACAAGCCAATCGTACTTAAACTGAAATAATAAGGAGCATGGCTTAGCAACAGCGTAAGCGGCGTCCACAATACCGAAAACAGGCAGAAATCCAGTGCGCCCAGCATACCGCGCTGACGCAATAACGGCGTACGCCACAGCAACGACCATACCGATACCAGCGTCTGCCAGTAGCCCAGCGCACTGCGCTCGCGCTGCACATGAGGCAACTTCCATTGCAAAATCAAAGTCATTAGCAACAGCATCGCCGCACCTAGCACATATACCATGCGCCAGCCCCACCAATGAGCAACCAGCCCAGAAAAAGTACGAGACAGCAGAATGCCAAGCAGCAGCCCACTCATTAGCGTACCAATCACCCGACCTCGCTGCTCCGGAGCCGTCAGACTGGCAGCCAGCGGCATCAGTATCTGCGCCACCGTACAAAAAGCGCCCACCAGCAGCAAACCACCAACAAACAGCCACAGGCTCGGTGCCAGCGCAATCAGCAGAGCACTGATACTCACCACCGCATACAGCGACACAATCAGCTTTTTGTTATCCAGCAAATCACCCAGTGGCACCAGAAAAATCAACCCGAGTGCATAGGCCAATTGCGTCAGCGTAATCAGCATCCCGCTACTGGCCACATACAGACCAAAATAGCGTGCCATTACCTCAATCAGCGGAAACACAAAATAATTACTGGCCACCGCCAGACCAATGGCCAGAGCCATCAAAAAAATCTGCACAGAAGACAGCTTAATACTCTTATTCATACACACAACAAATAATTATTATCCGGCTTCCAGCATAGCGCAGTAATCCAAATAATCACACATTAATTCCATCTAGCCGGGCTACCGTATTGATATCCTTATCGCCGCGTCCAGACAGATTCACCAGAATCACCTCATCCTTGCTCATCTTCGGCGCATTTTCCACCGCCCAGGCCAGCGCATGGCTGGATTCCAGTGCCGGAATAATACCCTCTTGATGACATAGCAAATGAAAAGCTTCCATTGCTGCCTCATCACCCATTGCCTCATACTGAACTCGGCCAATATCATGCAACAAACTATGTTCTGGGCCGATGCCCGGATAGTCCAGACCAGCAGATACAGAATGAGTGGAAACAACCTGTCCATACTCATCCTGCATCAGATAACTGCGAAAACCATGTAATACCCCAACAGGGCTGTGTGAACTGATAGGAGCCGCATGCTGATGTCCAGATAAGCCCAAACCACCAGCCTCAACCCCAACCAGACGGGTCTCGGACACATTAATATAAGGATAAAACAGACCTATGGCATTAGAACCGCCACCGACACAGGCCACAGCCACATCCGGCTGACGGCCAATGGCTTCCTGCATCTGCTCTTTCGCTTCATTGCCAATAACACACTGAAAATCGCGCACCATTTCCGGGTATGGCATCGGCCCTGCCGATGTACCAATAATATAATAGGTATCATCTACCCGCGCCACCCACTCACGCAAAGCCTCATTCATAGCGTCTTTCAGAGTACACGAACCGGAATCCACCCCAACCACCTGTGCACCCAGCAGCTTCATCCGGTACACATTCGGTGCCTGACGCTCAATATCCTCTGTGCCCATAAACACCGTGCATTCCATACCAAAGCGCGCTGCTACCGTAGCCGAAGCCACACCATGCTGGCCGGCACCGGTTTCAGCAATTACCCGCTTTTTACCCATTCGCTGCGCCAGCAAGGCCTGACCAATCGTATTATTAATCTTATGTGCACCGGTATGATTCAAATCTTCCCGTTTCAGATAAACCTGCGCCCCTCCTAGATAGGCAGACAGGCGGCGGGCATGGTAAACCGGGCTGGGACGACCCACATAATATTTCAAATCCTCATGGTACTGCGCCCAGAACGATGGATCAGCCTTTGCCGCATAATAAGCCTGTTTTAATTCAGTTAAAGCGGTAATCAGCGTCTCCGACACAAACAACCCACCGTGCTCACCAAAAAACCCCTGTTCATCTGGATAGTGATAATTTTCCATATTTCCTTCCATTGAGCGATAACTTACCCGCATAGTAAACTATCCAGTCATATTAACATTTTTTAAATACATTATCCTGTTATCCATACTTAATTCCGAATAAATAAAACCATTTCCCCCAGCCAAATAACAACAAAATCCCAGTTACCGCCAACCTAACAGTTGACTGACAACGGGGATTTATCCATATCTGCTTCAGATGAACGAATAATTCAGATTAGCAACAGTTGAAACAATATTTATCCAGTCTGAATACACGCACTATAGTAAACATGCTTAATAAAAAAAATTTAGTTACTGGTTTTGCGATATTTGATACCCAAATCTCTGGCCAGCGTTTTGGCCAGATCATCCATCTTCTTAGCTTTGGTATTGCCATATATTGAAAAATACTCAAACAACAAAATTTTTTGTCTTTCTTTTGTTGCAGTTAAAACCAGATTAACCGACCTGCCCGTTAAAATATTACCTTTCTTAATTGTCGTCAGCATACTATCGGATGATAAACAATAGCGAGTTTCACCTTTGATAGCATCGCTGATAGTTATGTTTTTCTCTGCTCTGTTAAGAATAATATATTTTGCTACTCTGCCTTGACTTTGATTACATTGATACCAATGGAAAAGAAATAATAGCGAAAATACCAGAATAATCAGAAAAAAAATCAAATCTCCAATAGAATTATGGTTTCTGAAATAACTGCCTGCACAAACTGCTACGCAACCTGATCCCCAGTAAATATAATTTTCTTTATCACTTTTTAATACTTTGTCAGTAATTCTATATTTTAAAAAAGGATAGACAGACCACTCAATAATATTCTTATTATGCTTCAAACCATTATTGATTGTATTAAAAATCTCTTTAGCATTACAGTCAAAATATCGAATACCTAAATCTTTTGCCAATAACGCCGCTACAGCATTCATCTTCTGTTGTAAGTCTTTTGAATTGGAGCCGTAGTACTCCAATAAAAGAATATGTTTATTTCGTTCTGGTATGGATAAAAACAGATTGATTGCCCGAGGACATCTAAGATCCATATTATTCCGTGAAGCATATAGATTCCAGTTGCTTCGCAGCAGATATTGTTCTTTATGTCCATTGATAGTGACTATCGTCAGCAATTTCCGATGCCGATCCAGAACAACATATTGTGCTGGCTTAATTGGCTCATTCCTTATGCTTAACAACATCAGATATATATAAAACCCCAAGCTAATAATAACAAGCCAACAAGAAATCCAATCTGTAGCAGTCAACCCACTTTCTGAAATCTTTTTCAGAAACATATTTAAAAAAAGCCCAAAACCAGCAAATAATATCATAAACAAATAACATATATATGACTGATACCTGAGATGCCGATCATCCTTTTTTCCTTTCAGTTTAGGATATACTGGCCATTGTAGAATTGATTTATCATTTTCCAGCTCCTCCCGAATTTGTTTAAGAATCTGTCGCGAATTTAACCTTTGTCGGTTCTGCCCTATCTTTACATTACTCCAATCCACCAATAAACTCCCTTTAACTGGTATTGAAACTAATTAATTTAAACAATTGAATTTCTGTA
The DNA here is from genome assembly GCF_024103505.1 of Snodgrassella sp. Lineage (NCBI taxonomy): Bacteria > Pseudomonadati > Pseudomonadota > Betaproteobacteria > Neisseriales > Neisseriaceae > Snodgrassella > Snodgrassella sp. The sequence goes on along the minus strand of NZ_JAGGIJ010000004.1, from coordinate 73,253 downwards.
TCAAAGCAATCTAACTATTATTCGCCTTTAATCAATATCCCAATAGAATATACTATTAAGATTATTGAAATCTTCTTATTTTAACTGGGATAACATTTACCACAATTCAAAAGAACACTAGAATTTGGATATTTCCATAAAATAAAGACATAAATTACTTATACTATTTATATAAAACTATTGTTGCAACAGCATAAGTAGCCTAGCTGATAATTTTGCCACACCTGATGCCCAAATCGCCAGCCAAAGCTTGCATTTGCGCTACCGGAACATGACGCTAAATCCCCAAATACACCTACCGCACTACCTTTTTTCGCATTCTAGTTGCAGATAGCAGCAAATTAACTGATTCTCAGGTTAAAATATTACTTTGAACAGCTACGTTTTACGCATCGAATAAGCTAGATAAACATTGAAATTTATCAATAAAATGGTAAACAATACAAAAACTGAATTTAGAATAGTTGCTTAAATACGGTAATCTATAACAAGCATTGCAGCCAACAAACAGCCGTACCCTAATTCTCCTCAAACAGATTATCTTTTCCTTGTAAATCAGCGTATCCTTGCCATTGCAGTATTATTTGTCCATGCTCCGGCTCTTCCCTGATAGTTCTGAGTACTTGTTGTATTCTGCGTATTATTATCATCTCCCTTGTCCGAAGCCTGCGTAGCCAAATACCACTAATACTCAATATATTTTATTGATCACATAATCCCGTGCACGGATAATATTCAATTCTTTAGCAAGAATATCTGCCACCTCAATCAATTGCTTCAAAGCGTCAACGTCACAGAAGAAATATTCAAACAGGATCTCAGCAGTTTTCAGATTTTCATCCTTGATTACTAGCCTGCCTCTGCGCCAAAGTGGTGGTTTATATGATGAAACTTTACGCCCATAAGGTAAAGCACACTCAACACGGATAAAATAATTATCGGTAAGCTGGTGTTGCCTGATCTCATATTGCTCATTGCTTACGGTAATCGTTCTATTTTCACGATCTAAGCGGATTAAATGTGATTCCTTTATAGCACAGGTTTTCTTATTATTATGCATCCATATCGCATAAATAATGATTGAAATAAACAATACTACAATCGAAAGACTATAAATAAAAAGTAGCTCAGCGATAAAATACAAACTAAATATAATTACATTCCAAATACTAAAATACTGGCCTGTCCATTTAAATAATTTAGAAAATCTTACCGGACAAGATTGCCACTCAATTATCGGCTTTTCTGACTGCACATCTGCTTTCATCTGTAAAAAAACTTTATGCTCTGAAAGCTTCATTCTTCCCCTTATTTTTTGACATTCTACCCATAACAAAACCGTGAAATTTAACTAACTAACAATTAAAATGTACACAACTGTTATTAATACATAACTCTTATAGCATAACACTCATATCAGTACAGCAACAAGCTGAGCAGAGGATAAAACAAGCAGCATAATTAAAATATTTACCAACAAGAAAATATAAAATCGGTGTGCATTTTAAATCGATTAATTAAATTTATTCTGAACAAGAGCGTTAAGAAACAGCATAAATAATCCCAATAAGATAATAAATATTTTCTGGAGCAACAGTATAAATATTAGTCCACAGACAGCCCAAAACCATTAATTGCAGCCATCAATGCCTGCATCTTTTCCCCATCCTTAATTCCGGCTGTGATTTCCACACCACTGGCCACATCCACAGCCTGTGCATGACTTTGTCTAATCGCAGAAGCAATATTTTCCGGGTTCAGCCCGCCAGAAAGAATCCATGGCTGATTTAGCTGCCGCGGCAACAACCGCCAGTCAAATGTCTGCCCCGTACCACCATACTGACCAGCAACAGCAGCGTCAAACAACAACGCACATGCATCCGTATATGTCGCAGCGGCTGCTTCAATATCAACCGTATTGCGCACCCTTATTGCCTTAATATACGGACGTTGAAACTGACGACAGAATTCAGCATCCTCATCGCCATGAAATTGCAATACATTCAATGGCACCTGCGCTAATACTTCCTTCACCTCGGCTGCACTGGCATTAACAAACAAACCGACTACCGTGACAAACGGCGGTACAGCACGCGCAATTGCCTGAGCCTGCTCCAGATTGACATATCGTTTGCTGCCGGCAAAAAAAATCAACCCGATGGCATCCACACCCAGCTGTGCGGCCAGCAGCGCATCTTCCACTCGCGTCATCCCGCAAATCTTGCTCCGAATTTTCATATCCAGCCTTTTTCTAAATCAACCAACCACAAACCGTATTAATTCAGATGCGGCCACAACCATACCGGTAACGTTGCCGTAGCCACCCCCCATTGTGGTGGATAATCAACGCCAGTAAGGTACAGCCCATCCGGCATAAATGTTGGTGGTGCCAGACGCCGGCTTTTCGCCGCCACCAATTGTGCAAACCCAGCCACACTCAGCTTACCGGCGCCCACATACACCAGTGCCCCCACAATATTACGTACCATATTGTGCACAAAGGCACTGCCATGAAAATCAATCGCCATCAACTCAGGGCTACCAGCAAGGCTTAGCCCATATAAGGTTTTCACCGGTGATTTAGCCTGACAGTCACTGGAACGGAAACTGGAAAAATCGTGTTCGCCAATCAGCATCGCCGCAGCTTCACGCATCAGTGCCATGTTCAAAGGATAATGAGTCCAGCCTATCCGGCCACGTAACTGCGGCATACGTACCCGACTGGACTCCAGCATGTAGCGGTAGCGACGTCCATACGCATCAAAGCGGGCATGAAATTCAGCAGCTACCGGCTGCGCTTTCACAATACGGATATTCTTATCCATTGCCGTATTTGTCCCACGTAGCCAAGCTTCAGCACTGCGCGGTGCATGGGTATCAAAATGCACAATTTGCCCTGTGGCATGAACGCCGGCATCCGTGCGGCCAGCTACCACAACATTAATCGGCTCTGCCGCAATAGCGCTTAAGGCTGCTTCCAGTACCGACTGAATAGTATACAAACCGTCCGGCTGCTTTTGCCAGCCATGAAATGCACCACCATCATACGCCAGTGTTAATGCCCAACGCTGCACAGGTCGATTTCCATCAGCTTTGTTCGCCAAGTGTTCTACAACATTAGCAGCCATTATTCTTCCTAACCCACACTAATTCACACCAACAAAATGCATTATTATCGCATAGCCATCAACAGCTTTCACACCCATAACCAACCAGTCTGTAACTTAAACTGACACCATACCGATTTAATGTCGCCCCTTCACCCTAACTAGCACTGTATTGAATACAAAAAAACTTCTCGCAAGCCTGCGCATTTCCCGCTTGTAAAAAACCATTCCACGGACTGCAAAAATACCATCGCAGCACAGATATACCGAACAACAACTCCAAATACCTCAAAAAGGCTCATTCCGCCACCTGACATCAACTCCGAAATTCAAATAAATAGCCTAATGGCGATTCCAGATATTAATATCATTCTAAATGACGTAACAAAACACTATCTGAAGTAATACATGCAACTGGCTTACATATCAGCGATATGGTAAACCCGCACTATTTAAATAAACTTGACCTACCAAGCAGTTCACTGAGCATCATCGGTAAGGGCACAACAAACAAAATAATACCCATTGATGAAGAATCCATAAGTTCGTTGCAGTATTACGGCAACTAATCCAGCCCAGTTCCACTTAAAAATCGCACCTGTAATGCATAATCTCAATTTATATTCATATTGCTAACCCATGCCTACAAGCAAGTGGTACCACAAAATCATCCGTAAAGCTAAAAGCCATATCAATCAAAAAATGCCAGCACACAGCAGCACTGGCATTTCCAGAATAAGAATCTATTCAATTGAGAAATAAACAAAAACCAAATTTTAATAAATTGATATTATTTATTTTTGAAATAGAACATTTTTTCTGCTGGATTCTAGAGTAAATTTAGGGTGAGACCTATAATCAAAATAAATCCAGAATGAATTATTCATTTTCTTATTCCCAAGTAGTCGACGGATTTTCAGATCATCCATGGTGAATCCATTTATTCCATGCATTGCAAGTAAACGACCATGATCATCGAAGTAAAAATCCGTTATAGCAGAATCATATTTAACTTTATCCAGTTTACCACTTTGCACTTCCTCACGAATTTCATCCAATAATTCTTGCAAAACAGCATAATCTTCGTTCTCTGATTTATCAGCTTGACCATTCAAACCTGCATCACGTTTTTCTGATTGTTTTAACTGCTTATTTAGGCTATCAAAAGCAGCAACAGCCGCTATCTGATCTTGCTCTCTAGTAGAGTTAAGTCGAATTCGATAACGAGCTCCTAATTTCTTACCAGCCTCATCTAATGATAAATAAACAAAAGCTTTTTTATCATAACTGGCATAACCATCGTCAATTGCCTTTGGAATAGCATGTATTAATTCCTTCAATGGCAACCTATTTGTCCATTCAGGTAATGTTTTTTCAACATATGATTCTTCAAAAATTCCGACCGGTTTGCCTATTAATATACTGCCGATAACATTAACAAAAGGTCTAATTGCTCTTATATCCATAATCAGCACTTTTTTTTGAAAATCTACCTGCATAGGCATCTTAATCGAAAATAATATATTTGATGCCTCATAACGTACTTCAGGAATTAATTCAAATTTTCCATGCGGTACATCTACCGCACCGCTAAATGGAATAGACACTTGATCTACAATAAGGCTTAAAGTCTTATTCGATAATTCTTCGCATTCGTCACAATCTTCTGAAAGAGTACCATCCGCATAATGTGATTGTGCATTTGCTTTAGTACTCATTTCAACTTCGTGTTTTTTTCGAACAGGCTCAGATGAAAATGCAGAAGCAGCCACTTCTTCTGTCTTATCATCTAAAGTTTCGTTTGCTACCTGATTCGAAGAAGTTTCCACCTTATCCCGATCAACCAACAATCGAATCTGACCATTAAAATTAAACTGATTATCGCGCAACAAATTACGCTGTATTCCCTGCCTAACCAGTTCATCCGGCGCTTTATTACTCACGGTACTACAGGCTGACAGCAGCATAGCTATTGCCAGCCACATCATTTTTTCACCAATTCCCATTTGCATATACATTCCCCATATTCAATGCTAAATGTAAATATGTCATACAGTTATAATCTATATGAATAATTATAACACAAGAAAGTTCCAAGTCTGATTAAATACCAAATCAAATAGCAAAATGATTTATTAGAATCAATATGTTAACTTGACATTAATTAAATGTCCAGAATTATATTTATGTTATATACAATATCCTAATAAGCTAAAATTACCAAATAGTTTTGCCTGTCACCACAAAATAGCTGCAACCAAATTCCTGTCATCCTGTTTTTATCAACTCCTTTATTCAATTTATAATGATTAATGCAGTTGCAGCCAACTATTAAAATCTATTAGCGAAGCTCATCAGACTGATTCATACCCTGATAGAGTTCACAAAATCAAAATTAGTCATGGTCACAGAAACATTAAACCAAACTGTTTTACCAGATAATTAAATTTCAATAAGACATACACACTTAGGGCAAATAAAAAGACTGAATCCAGACACAGGATTCAGTCTTAATCAGGCGCAGAAAATACTACTCCTAGTAACTAAAACGCAATCAATACAAATTAGCCACCCAACTGCTGCAATAGATTCTGAGCTTCAGCCAGTATTGAACCATTTGCTTCATCAACCAGCTCACGCAGAGTCTGGCGCGCAGTAACTGCATCATCCATTTCCAGATACATTTTTGCCAGTTCCAGTTTAGCCTGTAGTGGCACAGCCTGCTGCTCGGGCGTCAGAGGTTGATCAACAGGTTCAGATTCAGCAGTTTGTTCCAACCAATCTTGCGCACCATTTCCGGTGGCAAATGAAGAGACCGGAGTAGTAGTGGTGGCTGTAGCAACATTATCTGTAGCAGAAGATTCAGACTTATCATCATCCAATGAAAAGTCCATAGACGAAACATCCTGCGTATCCACTTTCGCTGCCGGTGTAGAATCAGTAACTGGAGAAGCAGATTGAACCGTTGAATCGTCATCACTTATATCCAACGCTTCCCAGTCAATATCTGTTGAAAGTGCATCATCTTCTGTCGCAAGTACATGCTGCTCAGACGAAACCGGAGCCGGCTCTAAAGTTGAAAGCACTTCTTCAGCCGCAGGTGTAATATCCTGTTTGGCTTCATCATCCAACTTAAAGTCTTCATCCCACTCTAAATTAGCCAGCTCATTTAGCATCTCAATTTCTGAAGCAGCTGAATTAGACTGCTGTCCCGCTGTAGCACCCTCATGATGGGCTTTTATTTGAGGCTCATCAGCCACCACCCACTCAAAATCTGTATTATTTACTTCTTCCTGAGGTGCAATATCAGTTGATTCGTGTGCGGTTAAAACTTCCGGTTGCTCGGTTTCATCAATCTGATTCAGCCAAGATAAATCGTCATTATTATTATCCAGCTCTGTAGTTGTAGGCACTACCGTATCTGCCGGCGCAGCAGGAGTATCATCCTCAAAATTAAAATTCAGCCAATCAGTATCGTCTTCTTTCTGCTTGTCCGCAACTGCTTCTGCATCAGAAAGCTGTGATACTGCGGCTGCTTGATTCACCTTACCGCCGGCCGGTGCATCAGCTTCTGCTGGAGCGTCTGATGCCACTCCATTTAACCATGACCAGTCGTCATCGCCTGCTGCTGTACTAGTAGCAGCTGCTGTAGCAGCTGCTGTAGCTGCTGCTACAGTTGGCGCAACAGTTTTAGCCGGTGTAGCCGGAACAGATACAGATTGCTCTACTTTAGGTTTAGGCGGCTCTGCATTAAATACCACATCATCATCTTCATCATCAGAAGAATAATCGTCTTCATATTCATATTCTTCTGCGTCATGACGTTTTTTACGCCGCTGCCAAAGTAAAGCAGCAATTAACAGAATACCTGCCACACCAGCCAATGCATATGGCCACCATGCAGGTAGCATAGACTCTTCTACAGGCTGTACTGATGGCTCCGCATGATTGACTTTAGGTTGTACTGGAGCGGCCTTAACCACTGATGCAGCTGATGCGGCAGGCGCAGATGCCTGAACTGGCGCAGATGCCTGAACTGGCGCAGATGCCTGAACTGGCGCAGATGCCTGAACTGGCGCAGATGCCTGAGCTGGCGCAGACGCCGAGATAGTATCTGCTTTAACTTCTCCAACCTTGGCTTGAGCTGCATCACCAGCCACAGAAGCCATAGTATTTACCGGCTTACCCGCATCAGCATTTGCCTTACCCGGTTTTTGTGCCGCAGTATTCTGTGCTGTATCAGCAGTTTTTTGAACTGTTTTAATTTTTATTTTAGATAATTTATGCAGCTGTGACGTAGATGGAATATTCAAACTGATATCACGGTACATAAAATCCGGATTATCATTGCGGAAAGCATGCGGATTGGCAACAATCAGAGCATGCATGGTTTGTTCCACACTCAATCCCTGTGGCCGTACCTTGCGTGCCACATCCATTAATGTCTCATTGTTGTCTACATGATATTTCACTACTGCATTTTCAGATGCCAGGCCGTTTTGCAGTGCGGTAGTAGCCCGAGCAGCAGATTTGCTTTTCGCAGACTTATCCAGTTTGCGTTGCTTACCTGTTGCCTTTCCTGAGTCTTTTCCTTTACCTGAATCTGCTGACTCATAACGGTATGCCGGCGGATCAAGTAGGGCTGTATATTGCCGCCCCTGACTGCCGGCAGTAAGACTGAAAGACAGCATGGGATCACGAACAGGTTTACTAGAACGCAAATGAATCACAGCATTCTTTCCCTGTGCCGTTACACGTACCTGTAATGGAGCCCCTGAAACTGCTGGTCGACCCCGTAATGCAGCTCTGGCTTCATCACCAGTTACAACCACACTTCCTGAAAATGGTTCTCCCAATGCCGAATTAACTTGCAAGCTACCCAGCCCTGCCCATGCAGGTGCACTGGCTAACATACATAAAGACAGTGCGATGATTTTTAAATTATTTGCTTTCTTCAATCCCGTACCCTCACCGGTAAAGCACCATTGCCATCAGGCGCGTGCCCATTCAAATATGATAATTTCTACAAATACTGCAATGCATCTGGTATTTAACGTTCACCAAACCTGTTTTTATATTATCTCACGCTATAATAGCTTTTGCGACACTTTAATGCCAAGTTACCTTTACATATTTTCGTTGAAAGAGTGCTTATTTGTGGACATTTTCAGACGTATTTTTAAAAAAAAGACCTGAAACCAGTATACAACAACAGTAAAATTTTGTTTAATATCTTGCTTTAATAGATGCCAAGTGTAAAAACTCAGGGTATTATGGCGAATATCCTACCTCCTTATTAACCTAGACCAGAAATAAACATCTTAAATCCTAATAATGAAAGCAGTATTCGAATTCTTGGTAGTTATTCTTTTCTTTGCTACCTACGCCTTAACCAAAAATATTATCCTTGCGACCGAAGTAGCCATTATTGCCGGCATTATACAGGCCGCATGGTGCCTGTTTAAATATCGTCGCCTGCAAACCATGCAGTGGGTAAGCCTGTTACTGGTTGTGGTAATGGGTGGTGCAACTATTATTTTTAAGGATCCGCGCTTTATTAAATGGAAACCTACGATCCTATTCTGGCTAATGGCTATTGGTCTGCTAGGATCGCAAATATGTAATAAAAATGTACTGAAAAGCACTATCGGCAAAGAAATTACGCTACCGGAAACTATTTGGCGTAAACTTACCTATGCTTGGGTTATCTGTCTGCTGTGTCTGGGTGCACTTAATTTGTGGGTATTCTTAAACTTTTCTGAACAAATTTGGGTGAACTACAAGCTCTTTGGCAGTATTACAATAATTGTTCTTTTTAGTATAGGACAATCTATTTACATTAGCCCGTATATTAAAACCAATATTAAAAAGGATGAGTTGTAATGCTGTTTATGTTAATGGCTACCGATGCCGATAATAACAGTCATGAAGCACGTATCAAGGCTCGGCCAAAACATTTGGCTCGTTTACAAGAATTACAGGCACAAAACCGTTTGGTTCTGGCTGGCCCCAATCCGCTGCCGGATGATGACAGTCATTTCTCCGGCAGTCTGGTGGTTGCTGACTTCAACTCACTGGACGAAGCACAGGCATGGGCTGAACAGGATCCCTATGTTGATGCTGGTGTTTATGAAGAAATTCTGATTCGTCCTTTTAAAAAAGTCTTGCCCAATGACTGATATTCAGACTGCCATTCGTACACGCTTACAACCGCTGACACCACAGCAACTGGAACTCACTGATGACAGCAATTTGCATATTGGACATAAAGGTCATCGTGGTGGCGGGCATTATCGCCTGCTGGTTGTCAGTGATGCCTTTACTGGTTTATCGCGTCTGGCTCGACATCAGAAAGTTTATCAGTTACTCGAAGATTTATTCAGGGCAAATAACATTCACGCCTTAAGCATTAAGGCGTTTACTAACAGCGAATATTTAATAGGCAATAATTCATTTTATCCACTTAAAGAGAGTTAACCATGAAAAAACAATTAATTGCTGCTGCCATTATGCTCGGATTAACCGGCATTGCCGCCGCTCAAACTGTAGTTACTGTTAATGGAACCAAAATTGACAGTAAAGAAATTGATAATCGGGTAGCCATACTGGTTCAGGAAAGCCAGAATCAGATTCAGGACTCACCCGAGTTACGCAAAAACATTACCGACCGCCTAGTAACCCGCACCCTGTTAATTCAGGCAGCTAAAAAACAGAATCTGGACAAAGACCCTGAATACCTGAGCGCATTGAGTCAGGCAGAAGCAGAAGCCAAACGTCTTGGTGATGATAAAAAACCCGGATTCAAGGAAGAATGGGCTTTCTTTAAAGACAATCTGCTGACACAGGCTTATCTGGCCAGCGTAGTTAAAAACAATCCGGTAAAACCTGAAGATGTACGCAATGCCTATAATGATCTGGTAAATTACTACAGCGGTACTCAGGAAGTACAATTAGGTGAAATTCTCACCCGCGACGCAGATACAGCCAATAAAGCCATTGCCCAATTACAGGCGAAAAAAAGCTTTACTACAGTAGCCAAAGAATACACCATTGATCCGGCTGGCCGTGACAACGGTGGCATTCCAAAAGGCTATGTTGCCATCAAAGACTTACAAGCGAGTGCTACTCCGGTTTTCAATGCCATTAAAGACCTGAAAAAAGGTCAGTACACCACCACACCGGTACAAGGCAACGGCAATATTTACGCAGTATTTTACGTAAACGACAAGCGTAATGTTAAGCTACCAACCCAGAAAGAAATGGAACCGATTCTGTCACGTCGACTACAAAGCGCCTTAATGGCCAATGCTATTGAGCAGCTTTACAAGAGTGCCAGCATTAAATAACAACTTTATTCTGACAATGATTAATCAGGACAGAAATAAGGAATACTAATATGAAAAAAAGCATTACCCGGCTAGCTGGTCTAAGCATCATGGCCGCCGGGCTCGCTTTTGCCGATGCTCCCAAAATTGACACCCAGCGCATTAACGTCATGCTCAAGCAGCTTGAACATCAAATGCAAGCCCAGCCGGGTGCGCCTGAGCCAAATAAAGCCGAGATTCAGAAAGAAATTACCTTGCGCTTGCAGTCGGCTGAAATATTAAAAGCCGAAGCCATTAAGGCTGGACTGGATAAAAAACCTGATACGCAGGCTGCATGGCAAAACGTACAGGCACAATTTTATGCTGCGCAGTATGTAGAACATCTGGCTAATAGCATTGAAATTAACGACAGTGATTTGCGTCGACAATATGAGCAAATTAGTCAGGAAATCAATTTGCTGCCAATTGTTTTTCCAAGCAAAGAAGCTGCTGAAGAAGGTTTAACCAAACTGAAAAAAGGTCTGGCTTATGAAACATTGCTTAAACAGGTTAATCCTGAAGCACCAGCCAGCAATTGGATGAGCCCGAAGCAGTTACCTCCTGATTTTGCCCAGTTAGCTTCACAATTGAAAAACGGACAGATTTCACCCAATGTTATCACCATTGACGGGCATCACATTCTGCTGAAACTGGCGGGTACGCGTTTAGCATCGAATGCTCCCGCATTTGATCAGATTAAAGATCAATTGCGTGAGCAGGCCAAGCAACAAAAAGTACAGGAACAAATCAATCAGATATTGCAAAAAAACGGCATTAATCTGAACGAATAACATTTACTGTACAAAAAAGCCGGTACAAATGTACCGGCTTTTTTATTTATACTTATGTATCAATCAATCCATCAACAAACTACTAATGAAACAAGCAGCCTGCATTAACCTATCCTGCATAGCTTAATTTTGTGACTGATGCACCATCTGCACATAAGGCGTCCCGTCAGAAATATAGGGCGCTCCCTGTATTTGAAAACCATGTTGCTGATAAAATTTAAGCACCTGCCGCTGCGCCTCTATTTTAACTGGATACTCTGCATAATGATTGTGCGCATAATGCATAATTAACTTAATCAGCTGATCCCCCAAGCCAGTGCCACGAACACTCGGATGCGTCACAAACCGGCTGAACGTAAAATGAGCCCCAGCCAGAAACATACGTGCATAGGCCAATATCTGCCCATCAAGCTGGTAATAAACATGCTTGGCCTGTAAGTCCCAGTCGTCCAGCTCATGATAAATCCGCTGCTGCTCTACCATAAAAGTATCAATACGCAAACGTGCAATGCAGTAAAAATCATGAGACGAAAGTTCATTAAAATTCTTGATACACCACATAAACTCCCCCGTACTCCCTGTTAACAACACAACACTGAATACTCACATTCATCGTGCTAATCTCAATCTGCGAAATATATCAATGCAAAACACTCAAATTAGCATCAAAACCACTAAATTGACAACATGGTACTTGGCAAAGCTTGCCTCATCTGTATATCAGCTACCGGTATCATACTGAAATTCCATTAGAAGTGATACAAACTAAAAAGAAAAACAGATTATCTGCCAACAAAACAGATAATCCGTATACAGAAACAACTAATTTTACTGTCTGGCCGCTTCAATCTGAATATTTAACTTCACATATCTACTGGCTGGCATAACTGTCAGATATTCATTAATACCCCATAGAGAACGATCAATCACAGTCTCAAAATCACCACCACAAACCTGAGTATGACTCATCGGGCTTTGATAACAATTAAATTTAGTCGCCCGTAACGTAACCGGATGTGTTTGCCCAACCATAGTTAACTGACCATGCAAGATCTTAACCTTACCCTGCTTATCAAAATCCCAATTGTGAGATACAAAACGCAAAACCGGATATTGAGTAGCATTAAAAAAAGCCTTACCTTGCAGATGTTTATTGAACTCACTACGCCCCGTATCCAGAGTACTGAGCGGAATAGTAATATCTACAGCACCGGTTTTCGCACCTGCATCATATTGCAGCTCGCCATTTAGATTATAAAAACCGCCCATGTTACTAGAAGTTGCAAAATGATCAAGCGTAAAACGCACATTAGTATGTAATGGATCTATTTTATAATTGGCAGCCTCAGCTGACACAGCAATGCCCAGCAAAGCTGCCATTAAAATACCTGCTAATCTGTTCATGAGTAAACTCCTTTATAGTATTTGCCTCACATTTATAATATTAACGTGAATACCTAAGTAGTAAAATCCCACAGAGTAAAAGCATTATTTCTTTAAAAGAAACAATTTCAGATATTTATATATATTATGATTAGCTGATTCAGCTCGCCTGAGGTGGCAAACAGATGGTCATTATCTATCGCCAGTCAAATACCGCTATAGATTCGACATGCGCAGTTTGCGCAAACAGATTCATAATACCGCCGGCACGATAAAGATAACCACGCTTCACTAACAAACCAGCATCGCGTGCCAGTGTTGCTGGATCACAGGAAATATAAACAATTCTGCGTGGAAGCTGCCGATCCTCCAGCTCATTTAAAGCCAGTATTAAAGCCTGAGCACCAGCTCGTGGCGGGTCAAGCAGCCATTTATGCGCATAACCGAACCGGCGCAGACGTTGTCCATTCATAGCAAAAAGATCAGCCTGCTGAAAATGGGTCAACTGCGCCAAACCATTATGTTGCGCATTACTGCCGGCACGCCGGCACATCGCCGCCATGCCTTCCACACCTACTACTTCTGCCTGCATCCGTGCAATCGGCAAACTAAAATTACCCAGCCCACAAAACCAGTCAATAATCCGCTCGCCGGCCTGTGGCTGCAACCACTGCATGGCTCGCCGTACCATCAACTCATTAGTAGCCTGATTAACCTGCGTAAAATCTTCAGGCTGATAACGAATCTCAAGCTCATATTCAGATAAACGATAAGCCAGTACCGAATCCTCCGATGCCGACTGCAAAACTGTTGTACCACCAGTTTGCAACCACCATTGCCACAAACAACCGCTTTGTTGTTGCAGCTGTGTCAGCAAACAATCAACCTGCGTCCGCATTTTCTGACTTATGTCGCCACAAACCTGCAAAGTAAGCGCAATAACCTCATTTCCCTGATGCAGCATCAAACCTTCCACACTGCCTACAGGCCAGCTTTGCAATAATGTTTTAATTGGCTTCAAAGCCTCAGACAGCACCACCGGCAACACCAGACAACCATCAACATCTACAATCGCATGAGACTGTCCGGTCTGAAATCCCAACTTTAACTGGCCATCCTCATACACAGCACTTAAACGCACCCGTTCACGATAACGCCAAGGCAAACCATAAATTGGTGGCATCAACTCATCTGGCTGCACCTTACCCAAACGGCGCATCTGATTCAGCCACGCACGCTGCTTCAACGCCACCTGCGTAGTAAATTCGATATGCTGGCTATTACAGCCACCACAACGCTCATAATATTCACAAGGTGGTTGTAGCCGTGCATTACCGGATATCAATACCCGGCTGATTCTGCCCTCTGTGTAGGATTTTTTCACCCGTACTGGCTGCCACTCTACCACCTCACCCGGTAAAGCATCATCAATAAAAACAGCCTTGCCATCTACCCGGGCAACACCGCGCCCTTCCTGATTCCAGTCAATAATCTGTGCTATAAACCGTTGTTCCAAACTGTACCCTCAAACCAGAGAAATGGTCGTAAATAAACTTAACTGTATTTATTTTCTCACATTGTTGACGAATTACGTTATGATTATATTCATATTCTCATGCCGGATTTTTAGAATAATGTTGAAACCAATACTTTGCGCATTAACCACCACCATCATATCTACAAGTGCCTATGCAGCCATTCCTATGCCTGACTATGCCGTACCTAGTCAAGGGCAGCAGGTCATCCTGAATATCCCCCAATTGCGGTTATTTTTGTTTCAGGACGGAAAATTAATCAAAACCTATCCGATAACAGTTGGCAAAGCCAGTACACAAACTCCGCTGGGTGAATACAAAATTGGAGCCAAAGTCAATAATCCAACTTGGAGCGTACCACTCAGCATTCAGAAAGAAATGGCCGCAAGCGGTAAAACCGTACAAAAATCGGTACCGCCCGGCCCCAATAACCCACTTGGCCCCGTATTTGTGCGCCTAGGCGCTCCTCGTCTGGGTTTGGGTATCCATGGCACCAACGTACCCAGTAGCGTACCCGGCGTACGCAGTCACGGCTGTGTACGTTTACGCAGTCCAAATGCACTGGACTTTGCCGCTGCCGTACAAAGCGGTGCCGATGCCGCCGTAATTTACCAGCAGGCTTCCGTAAACACCGATGCACAAAACGACATCTGGATTGCCGTTTACCGAGACCCCTATAGCAAGCGCAATCTGAACAAAAAGCTATTGAGCCAAAGTATCAACTCATGGGCAGAGCAACACCAGCTACAAGTAAATCACAAGCGTTTAAATAATGTTCTGAGTAAACCAAGCAATACGTTAATCTGCCTGACCTGTAGTGCCGGTAAAACCAAAGTCAGCGGTAATCTGAGTTCACTACAATGGACTAGCGGTAAAGGTGAAATCGTTGAATTGAAATATACCAACGCACCAGATAACAAATCAAAACAGGAAATTGTACCTGAAAGCAATAATATTGAGGTTGATGAAGACGCAGCTGAAGCACCAAAGCAGAACATCACCCCCCTGCATCCGGCTTCCACACCAGCCAATAAACAAACAATACCTGAACAGCCTATTCCTGCCTCATCTGAATCAGGATTTGATGCATTGATGTAAGCGGATACCATCAGGCTGTTTAATGGTTGCAAGAAATTAACTATTGGGTAAAAAATCTCCCAGCAATTGCCATAAAACAGCCTTGTCTGCTGCCTTGAGCCGCTTTAGCCGATATTCACATCGTGCTGCTGCGGCTTTAGTTATACCCACACAAACCAGACGCATCTGAAGTGGCGGATACATACGCGTATACCGGGCACCATTCCCCGAACAGTGTGCCTGCCAGCGTTGTGCCGGCCGGTTAGTAATCCCGCAATAAAATGCACCATTAGCACAATACAGCAAATAAACCGCCCAACCAGCATCCGCCTGTGGTAAAGGAGGCAATGCAGCCAGAATAGATGCCGATAAAACCACTACCATCGTCCAGACCAACCAACTCTTAAAAATTCAGATAAAAATACCCATACCAGACAGCCTATCCACATCAGCAAGGAAAAATCGTAACCATACCGGCAATGCCTGATTTACCCATCATACAGAAACAGCTATCAAGCCGAAAACAACCCATATGTTTAAGTAGCATTACAGCAGATAAAACGTTTTCATTTATTCCCAAAATATTAAATATTTTGCATGAAATATAGCACAAACCCAAATCACAGCCCTAGCAGATAGATAGTATCGGCATATCTAATCAATATGCTGGCCTTGCTCCGTAAACAAACCATAACCACCGAATACCGAAAGCATACCCCATGCTGCACCTGCTAATCCCCCCATCTGGCATCTTCTTTTCACAGTTTCATCAGTTCTGCCTGCTTCATTTCCTACCTTAATTTAGATTATGAATTTTATAATTTGCTACTTAAAATCGATTATTATAAAAATTCTATTTGCTTCTAACGCCTTTAATTGCCTCATTAGGCACTTCAAATTCTATCGGACTATCAGTTGCATTATGAATTGATTTAGCAGGAATTTGGAATTTAGTTTTCGTACCAATATTGGTCATCAGAATATTTATATGGTCTAATTGATATACAGATGAACAATTCATCTTATCAAAATGGTCTTTTTTTTCATTATTATCAAATATATCTTGATAATTTTTATCCAGATAGATCGTAACATCAGATTGTCTTACGCCAATTAAAGAAAGGGTAATATTAGTTAGACCAACATAGATACCAGAAACAGCAATTAGTGGCATGATAAATATACCTACTCTGAAAAGGAACTTTGAAGAAATCTTTATATTCCGTATATAGAAATATAGCCTTCTATCGTTTTCTTCACTGGGCTCAGATTCATTTTTTAGCTTTAGCTCTTCCCATTGAGAAATAAAAACATTCATACAACCAACACAAAAAATTGCCATATAGACTGTGAACCCAAAAACCAGACTTGGTTGTAAACTACTTGATTGAATCCATATTCTATAAGCGATAAACAAAATCAGAATGTTTGCAATTACGCTTAAACAAAGAATAAAAAGTCGATCTTTAGAGAAAGTAACAGGATTAATTTTTTTCTTGATAAGAATTTTGTATATTTGCTTTTCAAATAAAATTAAAAATAACTTGCTAGCCAAATGTAATACACCAATAAAAACAATATATAAAATCCCAAATATGGCAAATATGCATAAACAAAATAGTACATCACCAACAGACAATCCAGCAGGAAAAAATCTTATTGTACAACAATAGAATATTACAATAATTGTACCAATGACATTACCTATAATCCCAAATACCCCAAGAGTATTTTTGATAACTCTTAAATTAGATTCCAGCTTATCCATATTTTCTTCCCTTATAAAATTGCAAACCAGAATGTAAAAAAGCCACTAATATTAACCCAAACAGGCTAATATTAATGGCCAAAATTTCAGCTAGGGATACCGAACTAATTACTCCATTTTCGGATGCAAATCAACATACTGCTGTTTGCGTTTTTCCAGCTGCTGTATCTGCTCCTGCAAATTGGCAATGACAGCATCAATATCGTCCACACTCTGCTCAATATGCTCATACGTTTCAGCCAGCAACTCGCGTGCTTCCTTTTTATTCGAAGCCGAAGGAGAGACGCCACGCAATGGACGGTTAGCTGTTTCTTTCAGATAAATACCGGTAACAATTCCGATACCACCCACCACCATCAGATAATAGGCCGGAATAAACAGATTATCAGTGGCATCCACCAGTGCCGCGGCGATAGTCGGCGTTAAACCGGCAACAATAATCGCAATATTAAAAGCACTCGCCAGCGCACTGTAGCGGATACGCGTAGGAAACAGCGCCGGTAAAGTTGATGCCATCACCCCAGTAAAGCAATTCAGAATCAGTGCCAGAATAAACAGGCCAAGAAAAATCAGTCCTACCTTGCCACTGGTAATCAGCTGAAAACAGGGAATGGCCAAAACCAGCAGCGCAACAGAACCACCGATAACAAACGGCTTGCGCCCGATTTTGTCACTAACAAAACCGATAATCGGCTGCATAAACATCATGCCAATCATAATCGCAATAATAATCAGCACACCGCGGTCTTCACCATAATGCAGATTGTGCGACAAATAGCTGGGCATATAGGTCAGCAGCATGTAATAGGTAATATTGGTGGTTAATACCAGCCCTACACTTACCAGCAGCGTACGCCAGAAACGCCGCATAATTTCCATAAACGAAACCCGCGGACGACTGCTCACTTCTTCCTGTTCTTCTTTTTCCATCATATCCAGATGTTTCTGGAATGCTGGCGTTTCCTCAGCAGCATGGCGCAGGTATAAACCTAACAAACCCAAAGGTGCGGCCAGAAAAAACGGAATGCGCCAACCCCATGAGAGAAAATGCGCTGAACCCATAATATTTTCCAGCAATACTACTATCCCGGCGCCCAGCACAAAACCACATATGGATCCAAAATCCAAGAAACTGCCGAGAAAGCCACGTTGGCGGTCAGGCGAATATTCTGCTACGAAAATCGCTGCCCCAGTATATTCACCACCAACCGAAAATCCCTGTGCCAGCTTGCACAGCAGCAGCAATAGCGGCGCCCAGATACCAATACTGTTATACGATGGTATCAGCCCGATACAAAAAGTACTGAGCGCCATAATAATAATTGTAGTCGACAATACTTTTTGCCGGCCAAAGCGGTCACCAAGAATTCCAAAAAACACACCACCCAGCGGGCGCACCAGAAACGGCACAGAAAACGTACCCAATGCAGCAATCATCTGCACACTGGGAGACGCCGATGGAAAAAACACCTGCCCCAGCGCATAAGCCACAAAACCATACACGCCAAAATCAAACCACTCCATAGCATTGCCCAGTGCTGCGGCAGAAATCGCCTTTCTGAGCTTAGTCTGATCAACAATTGTGATGTCGTGTAATTCCAGCGTACCATTCTGGGTAGGAATCAATGGTGGTACATGAGAAGAAGCCTCATTCTGTTCATTAGTTGCTGTCATGGTAACCCTCTCATTATTAATATTAAAATGATTCCTCAGCATTATAACACGCAACCAAAAAGGTGCTTTATGCTTGAATTTTAAAGAAATCTACTAACAGCATAATCGAATAAAGGCTTACTGCGCTACTATTATTTTATTTCCACCAAATTTTTTAACCATTTCACTAACGATTCACCATACCATGATGCAGCTTACTCAACTATCAGCCTGTAGCGCCTGTCTATACAATGGCAGCTGCACATGAATTTGCTGTAACTGCCGCCATAGCACTTTCTCCACCATATCATCAGCCGGCTTTGGCTTACTCAGCTTCAACAAATCGCCAGTAGCTTTCCACTGCGCCCGAAACACAGAGTCATCAGAATTTTGTGTCATCAGTTCCGCCAGACTGATGGCAATAGTACACCAATGCTGTACCTGCTTTGGCGTTAGCAGCGGGCGCACACGGTCTACCTGCATACGAATCGCACCCAGTGCTGAAATACAGCTAAGCAGCACATAATTCAGTTGCAGCAAAATTTTACCTTTACCCAGATGCTGCCCGTAGCGCTTTGGCTCCATCGACATATCTGCCACAGTATTACTTAACATAACAGCCAGTTCATGCGCATTGCGTCGTGCAATACGATAAACCACATCATCACAGTGCCCATTCTGTAACTGTTGTGCTACCTGCCGCAGATAAGCAGCGTCACAGCACAAGGCACGGATGGCAATCCGCCCTAACGTCAGATAACGCCAGTCTGGCCATAGATAAGCTACTGCACACCATGCCAGCGCCGAACCCAGAATCGTATCCACAAACCGCGACAACATGGCAGATTGCGTATCCATACCAATAATCGCAAAACCCACCAGTACCTGTACCGTAATAAAAAACGTGGAAAAACTGTAGCGGCGCACTCTGAACGCAAAAAACAACACCGTACTCACCACCACAATCATCAGCCGGCCAGCCAGTGTAGGCACAAAATACGGTAACACCGAGCCCACTACTACCCCAAGCAGCGTACCTAGTATGCGCTGCTTCAAGCGGGTAGTGGTTGCCGAATAATTCGGCTGGCACACAATCACACCAGTGAGTAAAATCCAGTAGCCCATTTTTAACTGGGCACCTTCAACTACCGCACAAGTCACGGCCGTCAGAATCGCCAGTCTGATTGCATGGCGCATCACATTCGACTGCAAAGTAAAATGTGTTTTTAATGCAGGCAGAATATCACGTATTCGGTCAACATCCTGCCCTGCAATCTGCATATCGCCAGCCTCCTGACTGGTACCTGCAACCTTTACCTGCTCCAGCCACAGCAGTTGCTCATTAATCGTCAGAATATTGGCAATCAGCTGCTGCAAACCCGGCATATCCTCATCCATACCATATTCAGCACAATAACGCTCCACCGCCTGCTGCACTCCTGTTCCGGCACGCTGGAGCATCATATTAAACACATAGGGCTTATTCTCATGCAGACACTCACTCATCTGCCGGCAAGCCTGCGCCTGTAACACAATCAAGCGCTGAATCCGGTAAATCAAATCTGAATGCGCCAGCCTGTGTGCCAATGCAGCATAATCCACATGGCGTGAACTAATCCGCTCATGAATATTCTGGGCAGTGAGATAATATTGCAGCAGCGTACCAATACCGCGCTGGCGGTGCTGCCGACGCAAGCGGTAAAACAGTGCCGTGCGACACCGGTTAAAATCATCAATCACTGCCGTATTCTTCATCGCCAGTGCCAGCTCTTTCTCAGCAAGCAAATCCGCCTCATCGGGGTCAAAAAACTGTGCTTTCACCAGCATATAATCCGCCAGTCTGGCAAAAGCACCAGCCAGATTGTCCTGTACCGGCCGATTTGGAAACAACAGATGCAGCATCAGCGTACAGACACTGAACAGACAAGTGCCACAAACCAGCATCAGCGGATTGGTATACCACGGCAAATGCGGCGAATAAGTCAGCACCGTATACAACATTACCAGCAGCGTACCAAAAGCAATTGTCCGGTAGCGCACATCAATTGCACCCATCATCGTCATACTGAATGACGCCCATATCAGCAGCAACGAAAACATCAGCGGATGCCCGAATGTCCACTGTACTGCCGTAGCGGCAAGCGAAAAATGCACCAGCGTAATAAACAGATTGCGCAACCGGCCGGTAAAGCCATCATCCAGATCCACCAGTCCGCCAGCAATAATGCCCAGAAACAGTGCCGTACTTTCCGCCGTGTTACCCGTATACCACACCCACCATGCTGCCAGCACCATGCTCAGCAGCATCGGTAGATTAGTCAGATAACCCGTACGCACCGGAATTACTCGCATCACACCGCCTCTATTTACTAAAAAAATACCATTTAATTCATTTTAACAAGCTGGCAGTTCAGACAGCCAGATGATTTAGCATACCAAAAAAGCCGGCCACAACAGGCCGGCTTGCTGCACAAACACAAGTACCCTTACTTGTTCTCAGCCTGTGCCTGCCACGTATCCCGCAAAGTTACCGTACGGTTAAATACCGGATTTTCTGCACTGTGATCATAGCGATCAGTTACAAAATAGCCCAGACGTTCAAACTGATAACGCGTTTCCGGTGCCAGCGTATTCGCCACCGGCTCCACCAATGCATCAATTTCCGTTACCGATGCCGGATTCAGAAATTCAATAAAATCACGATACTGTCCATCGTCACCGCGCACCGCATCCGGGCGATCAACCGTAAACAGGCGGTCATACAAACGTACTGTAGCCGATACAGCATGTTCAGTAGACAACCAGTGAATCACCCCTTTCACCTTGCGCCCTTGTGGCTTAGAAGCAAGCGTGTCGTGGTCTATCGAACATTTCAGCGACACCACCCGACCAGATGCATCCTGTACCACTTCCTCACACTTAATCACATAACTGTAACGCAGACGCACTTCCCCACCCAGAGTCAGGCGCTGCCAGCCTTTAGGCGGATCCAGTGCAAAATCGTCGGCTTCAATATAAATCGTTTTAGTCAGCGGCATCAGGCGTTCGCCCATTTCCGGGTGATGTGGATGAAACGGTGCTTCTCGGCTTTGCGTTAACGCCTCATCAAAATTAATCAGCTCCACCTTAATCGGATTGAGCACCGCAATCATCCGTGGCGCAACACTTTCCAGATCTTCACGAATTGCGCCTTCCAGCACACTCATGTCCACCACATTTTCACTTTTGGAAATACCTACCCGTTTAGCAAACAGGCGCAGCCCCTCCGGCGTATAGCCCCGACGACGCATACCAGAAATCGTAGGCATACGCGGGTCGTCCCAGCCAGACACATGATCCTGCACCACCAACTGATTGAGCTTGCGTTTCGACGTAATCGAATACAACAATTCCAGCCGGGAAAATTCATACTGATGTGGCTGATGCGCAATTTCAATATTTTCCACTACCCAGTCGTATAAAGGCCGGTGTGATTCAAATTCCAGCGTACACAGTGAATGCGTAATATTTTCAATCGCATCTGAAATTGCATGAGTATAATCATACATCGGATAAATAACCCATTTATCGCCGGTACGATGATGATGTACACGACGAATACGGTAAATCACCGGATCGCGTAGATTAATATTGCCCGCAGCCATATCAATTTTCAGCCGCAGCGTTTTACTGCCATCCGGAAACTCACCATCACGCATACGTGCAAACAAATCCAGATTTTCCTCAATCGTACGCTCACGATACGGGCTATTTTTACCTGGTTCCGTCAGCGTGCCACGATACTGGCGCATTTCCTCCGCATCCAGATCATCCACATATGCCTTGCCGGCTTTAATCAGCTCCAGCGCATATTCATACAGGCGCTCGAAATAATCCGAAGCAAAACACTCCTCATTCCACTGAAAGCCCAGCCACTGCACATCTTCCTTAATCGAGCGCACATACTCGTCCGATTCTTTTTCCGGATTCGTATCGTCAAAGCGCAGATTACACAAACCATCATAAATATAAGCCAAACCAAAATTCAGGCAGATAGATTTAGCGTGGCCGATATGCAGATAACCATTTGGTTCAGGAGGAAAGCGCGTTATCACCCGCTGGCATTTTCCGCTTTGCAGGTCATCCTCAATAATAGAGCGTATAAAATGATTATCGGCAAACTGATCTTTATTAAGCATAGTTATTCTGAATATGTGCAAAGGCGTTTTCAGAATGGCAATTTCTGAAACACCAACCAAAAAGTTATAATTATATACCTATTTTATATAAGCAATATACAATTATACTAAACAAAAAATGTATTAAATAGTGCAGTAATAGTTAAGCAAATACTAAACTAAATCAAGCCAAACACAAAAAATATTTTACGAATTTCTTAAATTTAGTAAACATCCAGTACTAACCGCCACCTGATTCGCTCCACAGAAGAGCGCCAAATTAAATGGCTGATGATCACAAAACCATAAGAGACAACAATCACTTGCTAAGCACGCCCTCCTGTACAGCCAATAGTAATTCGTAGAAGAATGGCCACCACTCAGAAACATTCCTGCTCAGTTATTAAATTTTTCCTTCATGAAGTAAACGGTATAAAAGTGACACAATGCATCAATATGGTATCAATTTCGTTATACCTTATTTTTATGAAAACCATAAATGGCAAAAGCTAGAAGAGAGATGTTCAATTCTTATGATAGTAAATGGGTTAAAGATTACTTATAACTACAGATAGTAGCACTATAGCTGAGTTAAAATTGTATATCGATAATTTGTAAGCTGATTGCAGGTTAGAAAATCTATCATTTATCGTTTAGCCAAAGTATTGCTAGCAAAATATGATTTAATACGCCCTTTAGCACATACAAGCTATTTAATTGATTATTATCATTAAATTTATATACATATGCTTGCAATAGCAGATGCTGTCTCGGAATATGATGGCTGGTCTGTAGAAAAAAACAGAAATACGTTTGCGGCATTCTCCATATTAAAATATTAATAAAGCGATGATAAAACGCCACTGCACCAGTATAGATGCAATGGCGTTGAGTTGAAGTCGGCGTTAATGAAACGCTAATAGCAGGTTACTGCCAATCTTGCTGGATTGGCAAGGCTTTTTATTAATTCAATATTTTGCGGCCAGACTACTGATACAGGCATAGCGGTGTTTTGTCATAGCAATGGTGTGGTTCTATTTCCGTGCTATTGCATGAACATAAATATCGTAACAATTAACAGACAGGGCTGATATCTGATTTCACGGGCTAATCTGCAAGAAAACGCCACTGCATTACAGAATGCAGTGGCGTTGATTATATTAATTATAGATATAGTTTTGTGTGTCTATGTTGTTTATTTTCAAAGTATATTAAACATGATTAATGTTTATGGCAAGTATATTTTTTCTATTTTAGGCTTTGGTGGTGAATGCTAAGCAATTGTGTTGGATAGCTACTACATCTGTTGGTTATGCATCAGGTACAAGGGTGTTAATCGATGAAAATTAATGCTTTTTTGTTGTATGGGTGGGTGGCTATTCTGGCCAAGATAAAAAAAACCAAATTCGATGAGAATTTGGTAAGGCAGGTTATGGCAGGGTAATGACTTTTATGTGTGGACTTACTGCTTGTCTGTTTGTTTGCTGGGTGTTTGTAAACAGAGCGATTTTATTGTCCAGTCACGCACATGCTGTACGAGTGCGGGGTTATGTTCGAGCTTCTGGCCGTAGCTGGGTATCCATCGGCGCAGTGTGGACGCCCATTCGTTGCTGACTTTGCCGGGGAAACACTGTTCGAGCAGCTCAAGCATGATGGATACGGAGGTGGAGGCTCCGGGGGAGGCACCTAATAAAGCAGCCAGTGAGCCGTCTGCGGATTTGACCAGTTCGGTACCAAATTGGAGTACGCCACCTTTTTGAGAATCTTGTTTTATTACCTGCACGCGATTGCCTGCAACAGCCAGATGCCAGTCTTCATCCCGTGCTTCGGGATAGAAGGTGCGTAATTCTTGCATGCGGTCGGTAAAGCTTAATCTGACCTGCTGAATCAGGTAGTGCTCAAGGGCGAAGTTGTGTACGCCTGCGGTGAGCATGGGGCGGATATTGGCAAGGTTGAGGGTTCTGAATAAATCCTGAAAGGAACCATGTTTGAGAAATTTGGTGGTGAAGCCGGCAAAGGGGCCGAACAGTAAGGCGTCTTCGCCGTTGATGACTCGTTTATCCAGATGAGGCACGCTCATGGGCGGGGCACCAACTGAGGCTTTACCATAGACTTTGGCATTATGCTGTTTGACGATATCGGGATTTTTACACACCAGCCACTGACCGGATACGGGGAAACCGCCATAGCCTTTGCCGGCTTGGATACCGCTTTTTTGTAACAGATGCAGGGAGCCTCCGCCGGCGCCGATAAAGACGAAACGGGCTGATACTTGTTGATGTGTGCCGTCTATCAGGTTTTTGATGGTAAGATGCCAGCGGCCATTATGTTGTTTGAGGTCGATAATTTCATGTTGCAGATGTAGCTGGCAGCCGTGGTTGGTAAGGTTGTTGATGAGGATGCGGCTTAGGGCGCCATAGTTGACGTCGGTACCAAGGTCTGACCAAGTAACGGCTATGGGTTCGCTGGTGTTACGTCCCTGCATCATCAGGGGTACCCATTGGCTAATCTGGTCTCTGTCTTCTGTATAAAGCATGTCCTGAAACAGGCGGTATTGCTGCAAGGCTGTATAACGTTTGCGTAGAAAGGCAACGTCTTCCTCTCCGCGTACCAAACTCATGTGGGGCACGCTGCGGATGAATTCGCGGGGGTCGGCAATCATGCCAGCATCAACAAGTGATGCCCAAAACTGTTTGGACAATTCAAACTGTTCGATAATTTTGATGGCTTTGGATACTTCGATGGCGCCATCTTTCAACTGTGGTGTGTAGTTGAGTTCGCACAGGGCTGAATGGCCGGTGCCGGCGTTGTTCCATGCATCAGAACTTTCGGTGGCCACATCGGCGAGACGTTCGTAGATGTGGATCTGCCAGTTTGGCTGTAACCCTCTCAGAAATGTTCCCAATGTTGCGCTCATGATACCGGCGCCGATTAATACTACGTCTGCGGAGCTATCGCTATTGGTGTTTTTCATAACGCAAACTCTTCTCTCTTCTTTTCAGGCTGTGCTGATTAAGTGTTTATCTGGTTGTACGCACAAGGAACATGCAGTATTGGTGTGATTTATGTGTTTTTGACTTAAATCATTGACAATAATATGGGCTTAATTTAAGCACTTTTGTTTGCCGGCAGCAATAGCTAAATAGGATTTATGCCAAGCTGAAATGGTTGATTAAATAACAGCTAATTGATTATTCGATTGATTTTATATATGACAAGGCTATTTTAGGGTAGCTGTGGATGATTGTAGCTGTATTGTTGTGGTTTTAGTTTGCCATGTTAATACAATTATTTATCGAATAAGCAAATTAAAGACAATGGAATGTACGGGTGGTTAATGCTCTGGTGCCTGTGACTTTGGCCGGGCAAAATACAGGGTTACGAGGGCAACGGCCAGTACGTTAGGCAGTATCACTAGCCAGTCCGCCGGCCATGTCGATAAAAATAAGCCTTGTAACAGTGCGCATAGTAAGGCAACGATGGCGGCGCCAATGCTGATAAGATAACGTGGCTGTTTGTGAATAATATAACAACTGAATATGCCGGCCAGCAGTGAGGGGATGGTGTTATAAAACCAAGTCACTATCAGTATAAATAATATGAATCCGAAATCGTCTTGAGTGGGCAGGCTAAGTTGGCTAAATGGCACACCGCTGTTAGCGAACCAGCAGAATATTAGGATGTAGAATACGCAAGTAGTGACGATGCTGGCTATGGTTTGCAGGATAAGTTTTGGTAGTCGTGCTAATGCCGATGGCTGATGTGTGTGCGGGTGTTGCATGGTGCTGTCCCCTGTTGGCTGGCTGTGCGCAGTTGTTAGGTTGCATGCGGACATGCGGTTGTTGTTTTGAGTATACTTGAAATAGCGGTATGGAGGGGGTAATTTACGCTGTGCAGCTTGTATGCCGATTTGGTGACACTGTTGTGTTTTGACTACCGGCAAGATGGGCGATGAGCTGTTTTGCCGGTAGTCAATTCTGGCTGCTTAAGTTTCGCTGGCACCAAACAGCAGGTTTTCTTTGATGGCGCGGATTTTGTCGCGAATCTGGGCGGCTTCTTCAAACTGTAAATCACGCGCGGCAGCCTGCATGGCTTTTTCAAGTTTGGCGATTTCTTTTACGGCATCGTCTTCGTTGTGGATTTCGCCTACTTTGAGCTTGCTGCGACCACGTCCTTTGCTGCCGTTTTCGTCGTGATAAACGCCATCGATAAGGTCGCGTACCTGTTTTTTGATTTGCT
This sequence comes from Snodgrassella sp., assembly GCF_024103505.1. NCBI lineage: Bacteria > Pseudomonadati > Pseudomonadota > Betaproteobacteria > Neisseriales > Neisseriaceae > Snodgrassella > Snodgrassella sp. Next base: position 46,179 of record NZ_JAGGIJ010000004.1, on the reverse strand, counting down.
GCGGTACGATGCCGTGTTCGGTATTGAAGGCTATCTGGCGGGCGCGGCGCCGCTCGGTTTCATCAATTGCGGCTTTCATGGAATCGGTGATTTTGTCGGCATACAGTATGGCTTTGCCGTTTACGTTGCGTGCAGCGCGGCCGATGGTTTGTATCAGGCTGCGATGGCTGCGCAGAAAGCCTTCTTTGTCGGCATCAAGTATGGCCACCAGTGAGACTTCGGGAATATCCAGCCCTTCCCGCAGCAGGTTGATGCCGACAAGTACATCAAACAGACCAAGGCGCAGGTCACGGATGATTTCTACGCGCTCTACGGTGTCGATATCGCTGTGCAGGTAGCGCACTTTTACGCCAAGCTCGGCGTAGTAATCGGTGAGCTGTTCGGCCATGCGTTTGGTGAGGGTGGTAACGAGTACGCGCTCGCCCTGCTGGCGACGGATATTGATTTCAGACAGTAAGTCATCTACCTGTGTGGCCACAGGGCGGATGATGATTTCCGGATCAATCAGGCCGGTGGGGCGCACTACCTGCTCCACTACTTGTCCCGCATGTTCTTCTTCGTATTTGGCCGGTGTGGCAGATACGAAGATGGTTTGTGGCATAACGCGCTCAAATTCATGGAATTTTAACGGGCGGTTATCGCGGGCAGATGGCAGGCGAAAGCCGTAATCTACCAGATTCTGCTTGCGTGAGGCATCGCCCTTGTACATGCCGCCAATCTGGCTGACGGTAACGTGGCTTTCGTCGATAAACATGAGGGCGTTTTTGGGCAGGTAATCCATTAAGGTAGGTGGCGGTTCGCCCTCCGGCTTACCGGAAAAGTGGCGTGAGTAGTTTTCAATGCCTTTGCAAAAGCCCATTTCGTAAAGCATTTCCAGATCAAAGCGGGTGCGCTGTTCGATGCGCTGGGCTTCTACCAGCCGCCCTTCATGGGTAAACCATTTGATGCGGTCGCCCAGCTCCTGCTTGATGTGCTCACAGGCGCGCAAAACGGTGTCGCGCGGGGTAACGTAGTGGCTGGACGGGAATACGGTATAGCGGCCAACGCGCTGTTGCAGGCTGCCGGATATGGGGTCGAATAATTGCATGCGGTCGACTTCGTCGTCAAACAGGCTAACACGCAAGGCCAGCTCGGAGCTTTCAGCGGGAAAGATATCAATCACGTCACCGCGCACGCGAAAGGAGCCACGGGCAAAGTCGATGTCACCACGTTCATACTGCATGGCTACCAGTCTGGCGATGATGTCGCGCTGGTCGATTTTCTGCCCTTCTTTCAGGTGCAGAATCATTTGATGGTATTCGTTGGGGTCGCCAATACCGTAGATTGCCGATACGGTGGCCACTATGATTACGTCCTGCCGCTGCATCAGGCTTTTGGTGGCGCTCAGTCGCATCTGTTCGATATGTTCGTTTATAGCTGAGTCTTTTTCGATAAACAGGTCACGGCTGGGTACGTAGGCTTCCGGCTGATAGTAATCATAGTAGGAAACAAAATACTCGACGGCGTTTTCTGGAAAAAATTCACGCATCTCTGCATATAGCTGTGCGGCCAGTGTTTTGTTATGTGCCATGATGATGGCCGGCCGGCCGCTCTGGGCAATGACGTTGGCCATGGTAAAAGTTTTACCCGAACCGGTAACGCCGAGCAGGGTCTGGCTGGCCAGTCCGTCTTCCAGTCCTTCCAGCAATCCTTGAATTGCTGTAGGCTGGTCACCAGCCGGCGGAAACGGCTGATGCAGTTTAAACACACTACCGGGATACTGAATAACATCCATAAGTTTGTAACCTGAAAATAAATTCAACCCAAGAAAAATAACTGTGGTTAAAACAGTTAAAACCGCGCTGGGCGGTTTATGTTACACATAAGGTCAGTATGGACAAAAAGCAAGTTTGTCTGCTGGCTTTATAGCGCAATCAGGGGCTAAATGCGCGGCTGCAACCAGACTTTACTTTTGCCATACCTTTACTTACAAATCAGCTTGTTATTTAGAAAGGGAATATTCGGCAGGGGCTGGATGGTTCTTTCTTTTCTGGGTTAATACTGTTGCCCGACTGTTGGGAGTTTAATGGCGTATGGATAATATTTAATGGCCAGTTAATACTTGGGTATTTGTATTTGTGCCACAAAACCAGCTGACTAGTATGTTTTGCGCCAATTTTCTGTGATTCACCAGATATCATTGCCATTTTTAATGCCATAAACCATTATAATGGCGCAATAATTAGATGAAGCAAAATGGCCGGTGACTAATAGCCGGCCATTAGTATACAGGGAATAAGCAGATTATGAGCATGAAGAAATGCCAGCAAGTGGAAATTGATGCCACTGATCCGTTTAAAAACGATGTGCTGGATAGAAAAACCAATATTGAAATTCTGACCCAATTTATTACCAGCTATGAACAATCGATTGTGCTGTGTATTGATGCCGGCTGGGGACAGGGTAAAACCACTTTTATTAAGATGTGGCAGCAATATCTGAAAAATCAGAATATCCCGACTATTTATTTTAATGCATGGGAAAGTGATTATACGGATGATGCGCTGATTGCGTTGATTGGGGAGATTGGTTTATCCATACAGGAACTAGTGGGTGAAGATAAAACAATCGCAGAAAAAATATTGGGACATCTCTATAAACTTGCGGTCAATTTTACTAAAGCTGCTGCCCCCGCTATGGCCAATCTGGGCATTAAAGCGGCTAGTGGCGGCTTAATCAGTGCCGATGAAATATCTACAGCATTTGGTAATCTAAGTGAATCACTGGTAAAAGAACAGATTACCAAATACGAAGAATCACGCAAGACACTGGGCAGCTTCAAAGAGGCTTTAAGCGAGCTGGCTCGCTGCTATGCGGATGGCGACGCTCACAAGCCGCTGGTGATTTTTATTGATGAACTGGATCGCTGCCGTCCTAATTTTGCTATTGAGGTACTGGAAAAGGCCAAACATCTGTTTAATGTGGATAATATTATTTTTGTGCTGGCTACGGATAAAACTCAGCTAGGCCATTCTATCAGGGCTGTGTATGGGCAGGGGCTGGATGTTAATGGATATCTGCGCCGGTTTATTGATTTTGATTATTTGTTACCAATATTGAATGAATCTAATTTTATTGATAAGTTACTGCAAAAATTTTCACTTGATAAACATTTAGAGTCGAATACTTCTTGCCTTACTGTACTGGTATTAAAGTATATGATTGGTTTATACAAACTAACATTGAGGGAACAAGAAGCTCTTTGTAATATTCTCAATATTGTAGCAAGAACAAATAATCAATTTAAAAAAGATGATTATTACCTGTTATGCTTTTTAATTGTGCTCAAACTAAAATTTCCAGATTTATATAACAGTCTGAATAAAAATAATAAAAATAATTTTGTTGATAAAGCACTGAAAAACATTAATTCTCAATATCCTACTTATATTGATATTGATATTAATGGTTATTATTTTGAATTTTTAGAACTCATACTTTTAACTGTTGTCGAACCCGATCCAAGCTTTTCTAATGAGGAAATAATTGATAAGTATGTAAGAGAATATGAGTTCGATGATACTAAAAAACAAAAATTAATAAAAAGTCTGCCAATGCTTGGACGATATCAAGCCAATATATATACATTATTACTTATAAAACAAGCTATTGAAATTTCTACTTCATTCAAGCTGGACAATGCTGCTACGTGAATCCGGCAGAAAAATCTGCTGATAACCTTGGCTGATACTGCATCGCCATACAGCCTGTACATTTTTGGCTGTAGTACTTATGCCCCAGAATCAGGAATCTAGTTGCGACTTACAACTGGCTGCGTTGTTGGATCTAAGCGATAAACCGCCGGCAAGGCGGTTTGTGGGTTTGTTTTGGTGTACGCTTGGAATAATCAGGCAGTTTGTCATCATCGGCACTGCTGGGCAGCCGGTTTTGCTGCTTTTGAGGCGGTTGTTAATGGCTGTTTCGTTATTGAATCTAAACTGCTGGCTCATGGGTTAATGCCGATATCCTGTGTGTGCATTTTTTTTAAGCGGCTGATATTGTTGCCGGTAGGCATTATTCAGATGTACTTTAGCTGTGCCGTTTAAGAAAGCGGAGCTGATTATTGGCGGTGGATGGCAAGGCTTTTATGTGATGTTTTGCACAGGCAGATTTGCAGTATTTGAAGCTGCAAATTTATAGGCTGGTTTGTTGATATCACTCTTTTTGCTTTGCTTGGCTATATTGCTGCTAACTTGCTTTATCACAGTCGCGATATTCTGTGCGTTATGGCGTGCGGATTCTGAACGCTAAATTTTTGGCTATTAATCTCCAGTTATTAGTAGTCTGATTATCTACACGGGTACCGGTATCTGCTTATGCATGATAATTTTCAGGTATAACCGTCAATGCTGGTAAGTTGGCTGCCGCTTTTTGCTATTCAGTTTACCGTTAGTATGCAGATTCACGTGGGCGATACGTTGTGTAATCCATGTTGGGTAATGTCGCCGACACTGCTACTAAGCAAAATTTTGGATAAATCTGAACAGTTTTGCTGGTGTATCCCACAATAAGGCTGGTGCCAGTTGTTTATCTTGTAACTGTATATTTAATTGGGTAATCAGATACTCGGGGTTAATTTGTTGTTCGTACTGGGTGTGCGGCCAGTCACTGCTCCACATCAGGCGGTGGCTGCCGAAATTTTCAAGTAATAAAGGGATGGCGGCGGCAAAAAATTTATGCGTCGGCGGCGGCAGCACTGATGCGGTATAGCGCGGAAAGTTTGCACTACACCATTCCGCTATATCCCCATTGCAATAGCTGCTGCAAACTGTTATCACGAGCGGGTACGCTATCCGCTGACCGGCCGAAGTGGTCGACTACTACGCGGATTTGGTGTTTGAGCAAGGTGGTAATCATGGTGTCTGGTTTGTTACTGCGCCAATGCAGTTGCACGTGCCTGTTAAGGGTTTTGATTTTGGCGAGCAGGTTTTGCTATGGAGCCGATTGGCGCTCGGGTAGTGTGCCGTTTATAACGTTCAGGCGTATGCCCACGATGCCTGCCCTACTCTTTGCTTGCCGCTCAGGCTGGGGAGTTGTGGGATAGATACAGGCTACGCCATTAAGACGGGGGCATGACCTGTACAATGGGTACAGCCGATATCGTGCCGATGAACCAGATAGTCTGCTACTGATGTATTTTGTGCTGGTGTATGCGTCGGCCGGCTACTTTGGTGAAAACCAAATTAAATACATGCGTATAGCGGCCAGCTGTACCGCTTGTCACTTGTTTTTTCTTTCTTGTTTTTATTTATCAGAAATCTGACCATCTGGATTAATTTGGTTTAAATCACGTCCTTTGGTTTCCGGTAGCATTAAGACGCTAATCACTACAATTGAGTAAGCCCAGCTGGTATAGATGCCAATAGATGAACCCAGAGACATGGATGCACTCATGTTTGCCACCAGAAATGGAAATATTAAGGATAGAATACGACCGAAGTTGTAACAAAAACCGACACCGGAACCACGACATTGCTGTGGATAGAGTTCATTAAACAATGCACCAAGGCTGGCGGGGATACCGGCAGCAAAAAATCCCAGTGGAAAGCCAAGAAACAATATTTGGGTATTGGTTAGGGGAACAAGCAGGTAAATGCGTACGGTGATAACGCAGCAGATAGCAAACAAGACAATATTAAAACGTCTGCCAATTTTATCAAGCAGGACAGAGCTGGCCATACAGCCACACCAGAAAGCAAATATAATCACTGCCAGATAGAGGCTGGAATTAAACATGGAAAGGTTGCATTCTTTTGTCAGGTAGGTAGGCAACCATGACATGATGCTATAATAGCCGCCATGTGCGCCAAAACCTATTAAACCTCCGAGTAAGGTGTTGCGAATCAGTGAGGGTGAAAAAATACCAAACATTGCTTGGGCTATGGATTGTTTATCTTGGGTTTTCTGTACTGCTACTATTTGTTTTTCTGGTTCCTGTACATGCCTGCATATATAAAAGATTAATAATGACGGCAGTAAGCCTACAGCAAACATAATACGCCAAGCGATATTTTCTGGTACCAGACTTAAGACTACGGAAAACAGTAAGATTGATAATCCCCATCCTACTGCCCAAGCACCCTGCACTATTGCCATGACTTTACCGCGATACTGGCTGGAAGTGGTTTCTGCCATGAGTACGGCACCTGCCGCCCATTCGCCTCCGATACCAAAACCCTGTAAAGCTTTCAACACTAATAACCAGTAGTAATCCGTTACAAATGCAGCCATAAATGTAAAAATTGCAAACCATATAATCATGATTTGCAATGTTTTTACGCGTCCGTACTGGTCGGAAAGGGCGCCGGCGAACCAGCCGCCCAAGGCCGACGTGACCAGCGTGGTACTATTGAGTAGTCCGGCCTGCTCTTCGCTGATGGCAAAATAGACAAGCAGTAATGGAATAGCTAAACCAAATATTTGATTTTCCAGCGCATCCAGTGCCCAGCCATTAAAGCAGGCCAAAAAGGTTTTTTTCTCATTTCTTGATGCCTCTTGATACCACGTAAACATAAAAGTTCTCTTTCTTTATCTATTTTTGAGCTTGTATATTTTTAATTTAGTTGCTGCTGAATAAAGTTTTAGTACTTTAGGGCTTTAATTTACTCTCAACAGGCATTTACTGCTATTAGAAAAGCTTTATTTAGCTAATTTAAAATGAAGTAGCCAAGCTATTAATATTTTAATTTTTAAAATCAGTAATTTATTAATTACCAAATTTTATACATGTGTTTACTATTTCAAACAGATTTTACTATATATGATGATGTTGTTAGTTAATTATTGGTTAATAATAACGGTATCCGGTAAATAGTTATTTTAATCTTTATTTTGTTATTAATTAAATTTATTAATAAATAAAATATTTTAAATAGTATAGAATTGATAATTGTATTTTAGATTTTGATAAAAAGTGGTTACAACTATTATGATTTAAGAATAAAGTAAGCTGGGTTATCGCATTTTACATTAGTTATTACTGAAATATGGTTTGTGCAAAGCTGTTATTTTGCCATATTGATTATCAATATGAGATTAATGTATTCGAAGTATAATTAAACTATCTGTTGTACAGCAGAGTATGGGCTAGGTCTATTATCTGCACGCAAGTTGTAGCTGGATGTTGTTTGTTGCTACTTAATTCTAAGTATATTTTGTGTATTTTTGATTTTAATTAAATTATTATATTATTTATATATATTAAACCATGTACGCAGTTTAATCATGCTATTTTTCCATTGTAGCTATTTATTTGGATGATTCAATTAATCTGTATTGATAAATTTTAATCTCTATGTTGATACGGTGAATTTACGCTTATCAATCTATGCAAATATTATATTTTAAAGAGAATGAGTATTATTATCGAATTTTTAAATAATATTTAAATTTTAATAATTTATCTTTTTCTGCTGAAATTTTTGATAACAGCTTGGTTGTGCTGAGCAATTTCTGCAAGTTGATATTAATCTGTGTGATGTTATTTATGGCTGGTGCGATGAGGTATAAATCTTATTGGATAGGAAAATAGTTATTATTTCTGTGCTAACTAGTTTTATTACGGGCGAAGATAGTTGCGTTTCTGGTGCGGACTATGTAAAAGGCTTAAACAATAATATCTAGCTAAGTAGTAAAGCAGTATCTTGGCTAAAATCCAAGTGATGAGAAAACTACCATCAGTATTGGCGCGGTAATATTCACAATGAAGCCGAAGCTGATGGCCAGAGGAACAGCGGTAATGCCACCGGAAGCCTGAATAGCAGGCAAGGTGAAATCAAGGCTGGTGGCACCGCCAATGCTGACGGCAGTAGTGGGATAGCGGCGCATCAGTATGGGAATAAAGATAAGGGCAAAAAATTCACGTGCCAGATCATTAAATAAGGCGATGCTGCCCCAGACTGCGCCGTAGGCTTTACTCATGATAATGCTGGAAAGTGAATACCAGCCATAGCCACTGCTAAGCGCCAGTCCTTTGCTGATGGATACATCAGGCATAATCAGGGCGAATATCAGGCCGCCAAGCAGGCTCGCGAAGGTAAATAGTCCGGCACTGATAACGCCGCGACGGTTGAGAAATACCTGTTGCAGGGTAATGCCACTACTGCGCAACTGCATACCTACTAGTAACAGTAGTATCAGTAAGGCTTTGTTGACGGCAGCCTGCGGATCACCTAACCAGTTGAAAGACAGGTAGTTACCTGCTATCAGTCCGATAAGCAGGCTGCCAACTTGTTTGAGGCTGCCTACAATGCTGATGTCACCACTCTGGCCGGTTGGTTGCTGTCGATTCAGATGCCACGGGTAGCGGCGGTCAAACCAGATAAATACCAATAAATTGGCGGCTATCAGGCAGAGAAACAGTACGCCTACGGTAAGGCTGATGTTGGCCAGCTGTGCGCCAAGGCTGGGGATTTTGGCCAGTGACAGGCCAATGAGGAATAATATCAGATATACCAGCCATGCCAAGCCGTAGTTGAGCCAGTTTATGACGCGCGCTGGGACGGGTATGCAAAATCCTGCAAGCAGGGGAATCAGGATGATTAGCAGGGCGGTTAAGTTTTGCATGGATGGTTCTGTGGGCGGAATTTAAGGAGTATGGTCAGCTGTGGCTTGCCGGCAGGTAAAACAGGCAGCACATCGGATCATGATGGCTGCCTGTAAGATGCTGGTTTTATTGGTCAACAAATGCGCGTTCGATAACGTAGTCACCACGCTGCCCCATTTTCGGAGAGATGGTTAGACCAAAGCTGTTGAGTGTTTCACAGCTATCCTTGAGCATTTCCGGGCTACCACAAATCATGGCGCGGTCGTCTGCCGGATTAATTGGTGGCAAACCAATGTCGGTAAAGAGTTTACCGGATTTCATTAAATCAGTCAGGCGCCCGTGATGGATGAAGTCTTCTCTGGAAACGACGGGATAGTAAATCAGTTTTTCGCGCACCATTTCACCCAGATATTCATGATTGGGTAATTCGGTGGTGAAGTGGTCGTAATAAGCCAAATCTTTTTTGTAGCGTACGCCGTGAATCAGGATGATTTTTTCAAACTGTTCGTAGATATCGGGGTCTTTGGTAACGCTGAGAAAAGGTGCCAAACCGGTACCGGTAGACAGTAGATATAGGTTTTTCCCGGGATTGAGATCACCAGCAATCAGGGTGCCGGTGGGCTTTTTGCTCACGAGAACTTCATCACCTACTTTCAGATGCTGCAAACGGCTGGTTAATGGGCCATTCTGTACTTTGATGCTGAAAAAAGCCAGCTCTTCTTCCCAGTTGGCACTGGCGATACTGTAAGCACGCATTAGCGGCTTGCCGTCTACCATCAGGCCAATCATGACAAACTGGCCATTCTGAAAGCGCAATGATTCGTCACGGGTGCAGGTAAATGTGAAGTATGCATCTGTCCAGTGGTGTACGGACAGGACTGTTTGTGTGTTGTAGGCTGCCATTAATTATCCATGGTTAAGGAAAGCGGTATTATTAGCGTAAACCGAAAACACGCCAGCTATCTGTTGCCGTTCAGGCACATTTTATGCTCTGGCCTCTGGCGTAAGGTGTGAATTTTAAGACAATTTGCTGTGCTGTTCAATGGTGTTTAGAGTATTCACTTTAATAAATGTATATTGATTTATTTTATCTGTGACTGGTGCAAATACGCTAACAGGCTGTCATCAGATTGACAGCCTGTTAATGTTAATGAAGTTTAGCTGTAATCACAGGCGGCCGTGACACTGTTTGTATTTCTGGCCACTGCCACATGGGCAGGGATCGTTACGGCGCACGATGATACCGAGCGCTTCCATGGCTTTGGGGCTGAAATCTTGATTTTCGTTACTGGCAGCAGTCAATATTTCTGGCTGTTCTTCTGCCTGCTCTTGTTCGAACTGTACGGAAATCAGCAGGGAAGCAACGGTACTGCGGATATTGCGCCACATGGCCTGAAACATTTCAAATGCTTCACGTTTGTATTCCTGTTTCGGATTTTTCTGGGCATAGCCGCGCAGATGAATCCCCTGACGCAGGTAATCCATATCAGCCAGATGTTCGCGCCAGCGGTTATCAATGATTTGCAGCATGATGTCGCGTTCGAATCGGCGCATGGCATCGATACCAACCAGTTCAACTTTATGGGCGTAATCTTTTTCGACAATGTCCAATAATCGTTCGCAGATGGTTTCGTTGTCGAGGCTGTTGTCTTCTTTGAGCCAGTCGCTGATGGAAACATTGATGTGATAATCAGCAGCCAGTTTTTGTTCGAGGCCGGAAATATCCCACTGCTCTTCCATGCTGTCTGGCGGGATAAAGCTGTCTACGGTATCAACGATGGCATCATGGCGAATTTCCTGCATCAGGCTGTCGATGTCGTTGCTGGCCAGAATATCGGCACGCTGATGATAGATAACTTTACGCTGATCGTTGGCTACGTCATCGTATTCTAGTACTTGTTTGCGCATGTCGAAATTGCGGTTTTCCACTTTGCGCTGCGCACCTTCAATCTGGCGATTGAGCATACCAGCCTCTATGGCTACGCCGCGTTCGGGAGCCAGACGATTAAGAATGGCGGTGGCTCTGTCAAGGGCAAACAGGCGCAGTAACGGGTCTTCAAACGATAGATAAAAGCGACTGGAGCCGGCATCACCCTGCCGGCCGGCACGGCCACGTAACTGGTTGTCGATACGGCGGCTTTCATGCCGTTCGGTACCGATGATGTGTAAGCCGCCGGCGGCAATTACGGCATCATGGTCGCGTTGCCATTGCTGTTGTAATGCATCGATTCTGCTTGCCTTATCTGCTTCGGTAAGGCTGTCATCGGCAGTGATAGCCTCTATCTGTGGCTTGATGTTGCCACCAAGAACGATATCAGTACCGCGGCCTGCCATATTGGTGGCTACGGTAATCATGCCTGGCCGGCCAGCCTGAGCAATAATATCGGCTTCACGCGCATGTTCTTTGGCATTGAGGACGTTGTGTTGCAGATGTTCTTTATCCAGTAACGCGGATACCAGCTCGGAGTTCTCGATGCTGGTAGTACCGACCAGTATCGGCTGCCCTTTGGCATGGCGCTCTTTGATATCGGCAACAACGGCTTCGTATTTTTCTTCGCTGGAACGGTAAATCTGGTCGTTTAAGTCTTTGCGTACCATCGGGCGGTTTGGCGGGATGATAACGGTTTCTAAACCATAAATACTCTGAAATTCAAATGCTTCGGTATCAGCCGTACCGGTCATGCCTGCCAGTTTGTCGTACAGGCGGAAGAAATTCTGGAAGGTGATGGAAGCCAGTGTCTGATTTTCTTTGTTGATTTCCACGCCCTCTTTGGCCTCTACTGCTTGATGCAGTCCATCAGACCAGCGCCGGCCGGCCATTAGGCGACCGGTAAATTCGTCAACAATGACTACTTCACCATGCTGTACGACGTAATGCTGGTCACGCTGATACAGGGTATAAGCACGTAATGCAGCCATCAGGTGATGCATCAGCATGATGTTGGTGGTGGAATACAGGGAATCGCCGTCTTGTAACAGCCCCATGTTGCTGAGAATCTCTTCAGCGTGTTCATGTCCCTGCTCGCTGAGGATAACCTGCCGTGCTTTTTCGTCTACCCAGTAATCACCCTCTCCTTCTTCGCTTTTTTGCGCAATCAGTTGTGGCGGAATCTGGTTCATTACCTGATACAGGGTAACGTTATCATCGGCCTGGCCGGAAATAATCAGTGGGGTACGTGCTTCGTCTATCAGGATGGAGTCAACTTCATCAACTACGGCAAATGACAGTTCACGCTGTACTTTTTCACTCGGGTCGAGCACCATGTTGTCGCGCAGGTAATCAAAGCCATATTCGTTGTTTGTGCCATAGGTGATGTCGGCCTGATAAGCTGCTTTTTTATTTTCTTGATCCATGTTGCTGACGATAACGCCAACTGTCATGCCCAGAAATTCATACAACGGACGCATAATGCTGGCATCACGGGCAGCCAGATAATCATTTACGGTAACTACATGCACACCTCGGCCGGTCAGGGCATTGAGATAAACGGCAGTGGTGGCTACTAGTGTTTTTCCTTCACCGGTACGCATTTCAGCAATTTTTCCGTGATGCAGTACCATGCCACCGATAAGCTGAACATCAAAGTGGCGCATGTTAAGGATACGCTGGCTAGCTTCGCGGCATACGGCAAATGCTTCTACCAGCAGGTTGTCGAGTTTTTCGCCATCAGCCAGACGTTGTTTGAATTCAGCAGTTTTAGCCTGTAGTTCGGTATCACTCAGCGCCTGAATTTTGGGTTCGAGCGCATTGATTTTGGATACTTCTTTACGATATTGTTTCAAAAGCCGGTCGTTGCGGCTTCCGAGAATTTTTTTTGCTAAGTTTTTCAACATAAATCAATAGTCCGGCACCAGCAGGCGCAATAAAAAGTAAGCATGAAATGGGAAATTTTAACACAATCATCTATGCTGCTGTATGGCTGTTTGCATGCTTATATTAATTATAGGCAATCAGTAACTGTTTTTTGAAGTGACAAATTGCTGTTTATGGTGGTTAATATTATGGTGAAATGTTTATTTCCAAGCACTGTCTATGGTAAAAGATGCAGCCGCTGCTGTGCTTAATACAACAATGTGAATATAAAAAGGTATTATTTTCAGCACAAACAACTATTAAATAAAGATGCAGACAATGATGTGGTTAAAATATATTAAGTATGGTTAATTTTAGCTACAAAGACTATATTATAGTACGGTTTTATTTTTAATATGCTTAATAATCAAATCGTAAGCAGCCAAAATAAAATTCACCCTGTTTCGAAGTTTTGTCGCTGCCGATAAGAATAGTATCTGGATAGGGATTATCAGCAGTTACGTCAGTTGTATATTGATAATACTGATTTATATCGCCCCAAGAAAGAGTTTCTTTTAACTGAGCCGGTACGGGTTTAGCATTAATAGATTTAGCAAACCTAGCCATATCTCCTTTGGCTATGGCAAAAAAGTATGAACCGCTATCGCCCAGATATCGAACAACAGAAACGGAAGTATTTGCAATCTGTAGCGGTTTAGTAAAGCGATATTCCAGATTAATAAGGCCGTCTTTTTCGAGATTTTTTACTGCAATTTTTTGTTTATTAAGCTGTGTAGTTATACCTGAATCACGTGCATCAATTGGTGCGGCTTGGCACAATAGTGCTGCTTCAAATTGCGTTCCTGCTGTGGTATTCGTTTTTGTGGCTGCTGCCCATGCAGATAAATTAAACATAAGTAATAAGCTGCATAAGAGTTTGTGCGGTATTCTCATATTTCTGCTTTGAATGATAATAATTAAATTATGTGGTATTTAATCAGAAAGGCAGTCTATTATACTGAGTTAGGCTTGCTTAAATAGTAAATATATTTTATTCAAATATCATTTGATATTGTTAAATCGCTGTCAGTGCCTGATGCACCATATGTAGTGGTTCAAGCTAAATCATAACTTCGCTTGTTGTATCAGATATTCTTTCTATTTTAAGATTGTTATATGGAAAAGTCGCTATTACATTAAATAATGACTTTAAATTCAATCCAGAATTTTCAAGTTTAAGTGAGCTTTACAGCTCACGTCAAAATTTAACTATAGATTTTTTTAACCAGCCACTAACATCTTTATTTAAATTAAACCAAGCAGCTTCACCGTTTATTTTACAAACGAATAACTTATCATGATTATCTATATGCTTTTTTAAAAAATCTCTGATTTCTACTGCTTTTTTCTCGAAACTATAGCCCAGAGAGAATCAGTAATACGAGCACAACGTTGATATGACATTATCGCGTCATATAATTTTTTATAGTCCTTAGTTTTGATTAAATCATACGAAATAAGATATATTGCCATTTAATTCCTCCTATTTTCACAATTCATTTATAAGCGTTTGTAAATATATAACATTAGTAGCAGCCTTTCAAATAAAAATTAATAAATTAAAGATTAGCAAAACCATTGTATTGTGGAATACCAAAAACTAATCTGTATTCGCGCATTTATTTTAGAGCTGTCTCAATTTTACTATCGGTAACTCATTAGAGGGAAAAGAGGTTTTAGGTATAGAAACAATAAATAATTGAAATTTGGCTAAATAAATTAATATATTTGGTCTGATTGGGACTTTTCATTTATGGCATGTTTCGCTGAATACCAATTCGTTATTATTCAAGGACTTTATGGTTTGTTGCGTCCAGATTTTTAATTGGTAAAGTGTTATCACCAGCACACCAAATATCAGCCTAACTGCTTTTTTCACTTAGGCGGCGTAATGCTGCTGCCAATTCCGGATGATGTGGCAATGCCTGTGCCGAGCGCGCTAAAGCGCCACGTGCTACAGGGCTTAAACTGGCACGCTTTACGGCCTCCGGTTTCGACTCTGGCGGCTGTACTTTAACTTTTACGCTGTTGATTGTGGCCTCAATCTGCTGTAATTGTGGCAATAATGCTGGCAATACCATGCGTAAGCGTGAGGCAGCCATGCTGTTATGGGCAATCACGACTAAACAGCCGTCTCGTACACAGGCAACATTAAAATGGGCTCGCATACTTGCCGGTAGCTCCTGTTTAAGGCAGGTGCTCAAACGTTGCCAGTGTGCTGACTGTGTCAGCAACTGATTAAGCTGGGCATTTTTCTTGCCAAAACGATTCAGATTCATATCTGTATACTAACGTAATTTGTTGGTGACATCGGGCATTTACTTTTGATGTCTGATGTTAATGTTATGGTTTCCACTTATTGTGAATATCAATCCAGATGCAAGATTAATTGCAGTGTGTTTAGGTAGTCACTGGTACGATATCAGCTAGCACGATGCTGGAAAATAATTGGCAGCTTGGAAACAAACTTCGCATGAAGATGATGATATGATCGTTTAAAAGCCGTTTTCCATGATAATCTGTCCGGGTGTTCTATTGCGGTGCATGCTGTAGCCCATATCAAGTAAGGTCTTAAAGGTATCGGCCACCATAGCTGGATTGCCACACAACATAAAGCGGGTTTGCGCAGGGGTAAAAGTCTGGCCTAATCCCGTTGCTAATGTGCCATTTTGTAATAACTGTGGCAAGCGCTGGTTTAGTGCTCCTGCTACGTTTTCGCGGGTAACTACTGGCTGATAAGACAGTTTATCAGTATATTCGCCAATCAGGGGATGGTTGATTAGGTCGTTTATGCGCTGGCTGAAAATGAGCTCGCTGGCGTGAGAAACGGAATGTACCAGCCCGATATGCTGGAAACGCTCCCAGACAGCCGGCTGTTGCAGCATGGACAAAAATGGCGCTATGCCGCTGCCGGTACTGAGCATCACCAGTTGATCACCATCGGTAAATCTGCCGGGCAGTAAAAAGCCAAAGGCGGTTTTATCCAGCAGGATATGGTCGCCGGCCTGTAGCTGTGCCAGTCTGGCACTCATTGCTCCGCCCTCAATCAATACTACAAAAAATTCCAGTGTTTCTGCATATTCGGCCGAGACGATAGAATAAGCCCGCCAGATAAATCCGGCTCCGTCACGAAAGCCCAGACGCGAAAACTGACCGGCACTGAAACGATAGGCTTCTGGACGGGTAATGGCGAATGTAAGCAGTTTCGGGGTATGCTGCTTAATCCACAATACGGTTTCTTGGGTAAATTTGGCTTCTGTGGCAGCCTGCATGCGGTTATTCCTGTGTGCGCCACCGGCAAGCCGGTGGCGGTATTGATTTACAGTCTGATATCGATATCCTGATATTTGCGGCTGGCCTCGGTATTGTTGATTTCAATACCATCACTCACTGCCCATTTACCATCGTTGATACGCTGATATTGCAGGCTGAAATTGCCATCGCCGATTTTATGCAGGGTAAAGGTTTCGCCCGCCGGAATGTAAAAGGTACGTATAGCGGTAAATTTACCGGCGTGCAATTCGTATAATTGGGCAAATACGGGCGATTGCAAGGATGTGGCATGTACCACTATGGTGTTATTACCGCGCTGGCGCAGAACTGGGTAGCCGGACACATAGGCAGCTTTGAGCGGGAAAAGCTGGCCATTGGGTGCAGTCTGTACTGTTGTGCTACTTTGTGCCGGTGGCGTCTCTACTGGCGGATGCGCCAGTCGCCACCAAACGCCACTCATGGCAATCAGAATGGCAATACCCACTATCCACAACCAAACATGGCCGTGTTCATGCAGAACAACTATTTTGTCCTGATGGTTGGGCAATAAGGCCGGCGGCGCAAACGGGGTCTGTCTGCGTGATAGCAATGCCGGTGACAGGCGAGCCTGTAGGCTTTGTCGTGCGATCCACACATCATGATGGTGACGCTTTTCCGGATCGGATAGCACGGCATAGGCCTGATTAATCTCGGCCATACGCTGATGTGCCTGTGGATTATGAGGATTGCGGTCAGGATGGTATTTTTGTGACAAAGCCCGATAGGCTGCGCGAATCACTTCGTCGGATGCCCCCTGAGCAACATTTAATACGTCGTAATAATTGTGCACGGATTTTTCACTTACACAGGTTAAATCAAGGTATTGAGTGCATGGTTGATATCATTCCAGATATCTTCGATGTCTTCGATACCGGTAGAAATGCGCAGCAAGCCTTCACGAATGCCCAGAGATTCTTTGACTTCTGTACTCATGCCACTGTGCGACTGGCTGGCACTGTGGTTAATCAGGCTTTCCACGCCACCAAGGCTGGCAGCCATGCGAATCAGTCGCAGGTTTCTAATCACGCTGTTGGCCGCTTCGCGGCTGTTGTGGCGCAGATAGATTGATACCACGCCACCAAAACCATGCTGCATCTGTTTGCAGGCTAGTTCATGATGCTCATGTTCAGGCAAGCCGGGGTAAAAGACTTTCTCTACTGCCGGATGCTGCTGCAAGCGTTTGGCCAGTTCAGCAGCATTGGCTAGATGCCGCTCCATGCGCACAACCAGTGTTTTGATGCCGCGTAATACCAGTGCACAATCCATCGGACCGGCCACGCCACCGGTGTTGATACTGGTGGCACGCAGTAATCTGGCGTGTGTCGTGTCCTTAACCACGACAATACCCATTAATACATCGGAATGCCCACACAGGTATTTGGTAGCAGAATGAAATACGATATCTACACCCAGATTCAGTGGTTGTTGCACGTAGGGTGTGGCAAAGGTGTTGTCGATACCAACGATGGCACCGGCCGCTTTGGCTTTGGTAGTCAATTCAGCAATATCAACCAGACGTAGCAACGGGTTGCTCGGGGTTTCGAGCCACACCATTTTCACTGTGGTTTGTGCCAGTATGCGGTCTAGGTTGGCCGGCTGGGTAAGATCGGCAAAAATGACGTTAACACCCCATTGTGCATACACTTCAGTCAGCAGATCGTAAGCACCGCCATAAATATCGGCAACCGCAACAATAGTATCGCCCGGACGCAGAAAAGTCCGCCAGACAGCATCTATTCCGGCCATGCCGCTACCATAGGCAAAGCCGGCACAACCATTTTCCAGCTCGGCTACCGTATCTTCCAGTACCTGCCGTGTTGGATTGGAGACACGTGCATAACGGAACGGGATATTTTCTCCAATTTCATGCAGGGCAAACATGCTGTTCTGGTAAATTGGTGGCATCAGTGCACGGTTATGCTCTTCCGGCTGGTAACTGGAATGAATGGTTTGTGTGGCAAATTTCATATTTTCTCCGATATGTTACTGTTTATGCTGTTCTGGTAGCTGTTATGCCGTCACGGGCGTTTGTGTTGCGGGTATCTAGTTTAGCACGCACGCCGCTTATCAGGCAGTAGGCTGTTTGTTCATCTCTAATTCCGAGTGGTTTGCTCGGAATTAAGCCATAAAGTATAATTTTATGCTTTATACGCCACCGGTTCATGTGGTTTATTGCGCCGGTCTGGCTGGATTCAGATTTGTTTCACGAGGAAAACCATCAGAATGGATACTATTGCTGATGTGCAGAGCAGTGTTGATAAACGCAATATGCCAATCAATCAGGTTGGTGTGAAAGGCTTACGGCTGCCACTGAGTATTATCAGCGCTGCCGGCGAACAGCATACTGTAGCTGATTTAACTATGACTGTGGCGCTGCCAGCCGAACAGAAAGGCACGCATATGTCGCGTTTTATTGAGTTAATGCTGGCACAACAGGGCAGTATGGATTTTGCAGCACTCCAGCGGCTAACCGGTGATATGTTGCTGAAACTTCAGGCAACAGCGGGTAGAATCAGTATACGTTTTCCTTTTTTCCGGCGCAAACTGGCACCGGTAACCGCTATTTCTAGCCTGCTGGATTATGAGGTTATGCTCAGTGGTGAAATTCTGGCTGGTGTTTATCAGCATAGCTTGCAGGTAGTGATTCCGGTAACCAGTCTGTGTCCGTGCAGTAAGGAAATTTCAGCATATGGGGCGCATAACCAGCGTTCACATGTTACAGTTACGCTGATATCTACTGAGGCGGTGGCAATTGAAGAAATCATTGATCTGGTGGAGCAGCAGGGTTCATGCCAGCTTTACGGTCTGCTGAAGCGGCCAGATGAAAAGTATGTCACTGAATATGCTTATGACAATCCGAAATTTGTTGAAGACATGGTGCGCGATGTAGCCACGGCACTGAAAGCCGATGCTCGCATTCAGTCTTTCACAGTGGAAAGTGAAAATTTTGAATCAATTCATAATCATTCTGCCTATGCACTGATACAATATCCGTAAACTGACATATTCAGACTTAAGCCTTATCTGTATCTTCTATATGGGTAAAGTCAAGAAGCACAGGGGGAAGTGAATGGTTACTCTGCACGGTTTTGCCGGCAACCATTCTCTTTGTTTGTAGTTCAGGTTGAAATTACACTGTTTATGTGACATTTATGTATCATATTTCTTCTCGCTTGCGTGTCTGCACGGTTTCCCTGTTAAAACTGTTATTCCTGCTACTGGTTGTGCTGCTGGGACTCAGCAGCCCTGTACTGGCCTCCGATAATAATGACACGCTATTGGCACCAGAGCAGGCTTTTGTACCGCAATTAGTCGTTCATGATCAGCATATTGAGGTACATTTTGTTATTGCCAAAGGCTATTATCTGTACCGAAATAAAATTCAGGTTTCTACAAAACCGGCTGGTCTGTTTGCCGCAGCGCAATTTATCCAATCAGGCACACAGAAACAGGATGAGTTTTTTGGTACGCAGCAGGTTTACTATGATCATGCTGATGTGATCTGGCGTTATGCCACAAGTGCACAAACTGCGCCTTATGAATTAACCCTCTCATATCAAGGTTGTGCGGAGGCTGGCATCTGTTATCCTCCGGTAGAAAATACGTTAACCATCAGCCGTACCGGCAAATATCCTATTGTGTCACCAGCACTGCATAACAAGCCGGATGTAAGTGCTTTCACCAGCTCCCCCGAAAAAACACCGCCAGCTGAATGGTCTGCCAGTTCTGGCGGCTATAGTCTATTTCAGCTCTCTTGGGCAATGCTAATTACTAATTTAATGACCTTTTTTATTGCTGGGATGGGTCTGAGCCTAACCGCATGCATGTATCCTTTGCTGCCAATTGTTTCGGCCATCGTGATGGGTTCTCGCCAGAAAACAACTAAATGGCGGGCATTTGTACTGTCATTTATATATGTGCAGGGACTGGCTTTTACTTACACTATTGTGGGTATTGTCACGGCACGTACCGGGGCATTTCTTACTGGCTGGTTGCAACAGCCGGCAGTGGTGCTGGCCGCTGCGGCCATATTGGTACTGCTGGCTTTATCGATGTTTGATTTGTACAGTATTCAATTGCCCACACGCTGGCAGGTTTTTTTTCAGCAGGCCAGTGGTCGTTTTCGCGGGGGACATTTGCTGTCTGTGCTGGTGATGGGCGCACTGTCGGCACTGATTGTTGGCCCATGTGTTGCGCCACCACTGGCTTTTGCACTTGGTTATATTGGTCAGAGTGGTGATGCTATGCTGGGCGGTATGGCGTTGTATGTGATGGCACTGGGTACCGGCATTCCGCTGATTCTAATTTCAGTATTCGGTGTGCACATTATGCCACGTGCCGGAGGCTGGATGGTTGGTGTGAAATATCTGTTCGGGCTGATGCTGCTGGGCGCAGCGACTTATATTGCCACTCCGTTTCTGAATTACTATCTGGTGGTGACTATTTATGCTCTAATCATGCTGGTGCCGGCACTGTATCTGGGCTGGCATTGCTATCACTCGCAAGGATATCAGCGCTGGTTTAATGCAGTGGCTGGTGCACTGTTTCTGATTGGCGGTATTTATTTTGTGGCAGCAAGTGCTGTGAACTATGCCACGCCTCTGCACCGCTTTCTAACTTTAACGCCTCCTAACAACCAGCATTTCGGCCGTTATTTCAAAAAGCCAGAACAACTGCGTCAGGCAATGCAACAGTTGTTTGACGAAGATCCAAACAAACCGGTACTGGTGGATTTCTATGCAGACTGGTGTATTTCCTGCAAGGAAATGACGGCATTTACTTTGAACAAAGCTTCCGTCAGACGGGTGATTGAGGAGGAGCGATTTTTACAGATTGATGTTACCAACAATACGCCGGCACAGCGACGGATGATGCAGCAATATGGTTTGTACGGACCGCCCGGTTTATTCGTGATTCACAGTAACGGCTATCGTAGCCAGCCACTAATTGGCTATGTCCCTGCAACAGAGCTGTTAATCTGGTATGACAGACAGATTCAGAAAGCACAATAAATTAACAGCCTCCTTTTTACAAGGAGGCTGTTACATGGGGAGCAAACTGAACGGGCAGTTTGAGCTAATTGAGCTTAGTCACGATAATGGCGGTCGGCCACTTTCAAAGCACGCCGTGCGAGTCCCAAATTGGCGACTGTGCGGTCAAGCACCATAAACATGAATACGCCTTTCACATTTTTCATCGGCCGCAATAAATAATACTGTTTATGCAAGCTGATGAGAATATCATCTATGACATCTTCGTTACTCTCCTCACCATATAGGCGGGCAATTGCCTTAACCTCCGAACGCACGATTTCGGTATTGCCAGCAGACAAAACGTCCAGATCCATACCTGATGGACTAACACCATCCATCAACATTCCGCTTTCATAATTCACGACAGCACACGCCATGACACCTTTAGTTGCTGCCAGCTCATCAATGACGCCATCAAATCTCACTGTAATATCCTTCTTCTATTGCCATACTTATTTATAGCAGGGTATTTGGTTACCTATTTTCCAATTTTTTCCAGCTTTTGACCAGCATTAACTTTTTTTATTAAAAAAATGCTTCCTGATCAGTGTCTAAACATGCACCTTTATTATGTCGGCACAATAAGAACGGGTACCGTTCGGTGTCCAGCGCAAACTGCCTCAGTCCGGCTATAATAACAGCCTTAATCAGTGGTGGGGCTGTTATGCTGTATATTTATCAATCCAATCAATTAGATGATTTAGCTGCTTTGTTTGCCAGCGTATATCTGCATACTTCACCGCAATCTGCATGGACTGCCACTGAAATCGTGGTACAGAGTCAGGGCATGCGACGCTATCTGAACCATTATCTGGCACAGAAGCATGGCATTGCTGCCAATCTGCATTTTAGCCTGCCCGCTGGTTACATTTGGCAATTAACCCACCAAGTAATGCCAGAGACGCCAAAGCTTAATCCGTTTCAGTCGGAAGTACTACGCTGGCGCCTACTATCTCTATTTCGCAGTGCGACATTACAGCACCCTCAATTATGCCAGACTGCCAAAGCACTGCAATCCTATCTTGATAGCAGTATACAAGCACCTTACCATTTAGCCGGAAAAATTGCTGATATGTTTGACCAATATTTAATCTATCGCAATGATTGGATAAATAATTGGCAGGCGGGTAAATCTGCACACTTAGGTGAAGATGAAGGCTGGCAAGCAGAATTATGGCACTGGCTGAGTAATGAAACAGATTCAGCTCATCGTGCCGGCCTGATGCATGAATTTCTGGCGCAGCTTGATGCAGAACACCTGCCGGAACGCATTTTTGTATTCGGAATTGCTACATTGGCACCAGTTTATCTACAAGCATTTCAGGTAATGGCACAGCATACTGATGTACATGTGTTTGCAGTTAATCCATGTGCTGAATACTGGGGCAATGTGCTTTCTGCCGATATACTGCTACATAATCAGGAAACCGATCAGAGTGTAATCGGCCATCCCTTATTGGCCAGTCTAGGTAAACAGGGACGGGATTTTTTTGATGCACTCAATGATTTGGGTGAAGTTGTATATATGCCACCTGTTTACAATGAATGCGGTGAAATAGCCGACAGTTTACTGCATCGGCTACAAAACGATATTCAGTGTCTGCAACATCCGAAACAGACTGAACCACCCTACCAGCAGCAGGCCTATGACAGCTCCATTCAGATCGTTGCTGCACATTCGCGTCTGCGTGAGCTGCAAATTCTGAAAGAACAACTGCTTCAGGATCTGGCGGCACATCCGCACTGGCAACCGCAGGATATTGCGGTACTCACACCGCATATTGAGCCATATCTGCCATTTATTCATGCCGTATTTGGGCAAAATCAGGGCAACACACCTGCCCTGCCTTACAACATAGCCGACGTTAAAATCAGCTTGCAAGAACCTTTATTGCAATTGCTGGAAAAACTGCTGCAACTGATGCAGAGCCGCTTTGATATCGAAACGGTACAACCTCTGCTAGATGAATCCGTCCTGCGTGCACGCTTCAATTTAAACGACAGCGACGTGGAACTGATTAACCGTGTCTGGCGTGAACAAGGGGTGCGCTGGGGCGTGGATGCAGACATGCGCCATGAATATGGCGGTCAGGACAAACATTTTACCTGGCAACAGGCGCGTGAACGCACAGTATTGGGCTGGCTACTGCCAGACAATAAACACACTGCACTGTGGCAGCAACAGCTTCCGTGGTTCGGCGATATTGGTCAGACTGAAATTCTGGCACGTGCGCAACAATTAATTGATTGCCTGATTGAACATCATACGCGCTGGCAGAGCGCAGCCACCATTACAGAATGGATTATGCGTACCCGACAGTTACTGCGAGATTTGGCTGATGAAAACTCTCTGGCAGGCAATGCGATGCAGCAACTGGAGACCAGTTTGGCCGACTGGCAGGCACAGGCAGCACTGGCACAGTTTGAGCTGCCTATTGAACCGGTTATTGCCATTGAGCATTTACAGAATCATCTATCCAGCACTCGGCAGGCTGGATTTCTCCGTGGTGGCATTACTTTTTGCAGCATGGTACCAATGCGCAGCCTACCCTTTCGCTGCATCTGCCTGCTTGGGCTGAATGATGGCGAATTTCCGCGCACCACCAAAGCGGCCGCTTTCGATTTAATTGCCCAGCATCCGCGCCGTGGCGACCGTGCCCGCCGCAATGACGACCACTATCTGTTTCTGGAATCCATTCTGAGCGCACGTGAAAAACTGTATCTGTCTTATATTGGGAAAGATATCCGCAAAAATGAAGAGCTGGCACCCTCCGCTCTGCTATATGAACTTACCGATGTACTGGCAGCCATGACCGGCTGCAATCCACTGGAGTTTAATCAACAGCACATCATCCAGCATCCCTTACAGCCGTTTTCGTATCGCTATTTCAATGGGGATTTATCCAGCTGTCGCTGCGATTATGCCGACGCCCTGAATCAGGATATCGTCCAGCCTACATCTTTCCACGCTATAACTATTGAACCAGAAGAAAATACTCACGAAGTTGACATTGAATCTTTCATCCGTTTCTGGCGCAATCCGGTACGCCACTGGCTCCAGCAACGATTACAATGGCAGGCACCGTATCAGGAGCCAGCGGTTAGCGCGGCAGAACCATTTGCCATTGAAAACAGTGCCCTAATCTATACTGCCTACACCCGTGCACGCCAGCAGCATCTGGATTTTACCGATGTTGATGCCGCACTGGCCGTCAGCGGGCTAATACCGGAAGGTGAGCTGGGCGTGATTGTCAGTCAGACTTTACGCACGCAAACACTGGCGCTGGATAGCGATATATTGTTTAGTCCAGCTGTGGCTGATATTACTTTTGCCTTTAATCATCAGCAATTACAGCTAAGTGGTAACATCAACCATTTACACCAGTGCGGTCAGCTGCTTGAACGCAGTCGAGCACCCACAGCACCGGATAATATTGAGTTATACCTGCGCCATTTACTCTTTTGTGCAGCCGAAGCTGAATGTGTACAGGATACATATGAGCTTTATCCGGCCAAACCACGTAAACTGGCTGCACTGAACCAGATGGACGCACAGGCTCAGCTGGCTTTATGGTTAGAATATTACCAACTGGGGCAAAGCCGGCCACTACCATTTTTTCCGAAAACCAGCCTCAGCGCAGCACGCTCTTGGTATAAACGCCGACAAAAGAAAAACAGCGCGCCCGAACATGGTGCTGAAGAACGCAGCGCAGCCTTTAAAGTCTACATAGACAGCCACAACAGTAAACCGCAGGCCGATTATCCTGAAGTGGCTCAGGTATTTGGCCGCGACGAAGAGCTGCCAATTGACACGCCTCTGTTCTGGCAACTGATTGAAGAATTACTGCTGCCACTGATGGTGACACTGGAAACTGCTGATAAAGAACAATGAACCAAGCCTTAAATCCGATTACCATGCCTTTACACGGCACGAGCCTGATTGAAGCATCTGCCGGCACTGGCAAAACCTTCAACATCGCCGCCCTGTTTGCGCGACTGGTATTGCTGGAACGCCTGCCAGTTGATGCCATTCTGGTCGTAACCTTTACCAAGGCGGCTACAGCAGAGCTAAAAACCCGCCTGCGTACCCGCCTAAATCAAGCACTAGCCTTGTTGCAAAATAATCTACCACCGGAACAGAACGATCCAGTGCTGCAACAACTGATTGACACTGCACGCACTCAGGATGACGATACCAACCTAATCCTGCGCCTACAGGCCGCGATTACCCAGTTTGACCGTGCTGCTGTCTACACCATTCATGGATTCTGCCAACGCGTACTCACTGATTATGCCTTTTTGTGCCAGACACCGTTTGATACTGAAACCATAGATACCGATCCAGAACTGTTGTGCCGCTTTGCTGAAGATTTCTGGCGTCGGCAGGTAAGCAATAACAGCCGCATGGCTACACTGGCTGTAGCTAATAAACTTACTCCCGCCCGACTCATGCAGGAAATGGGGCGACATTGCGGCGTGGCTGATTTACAATTACGCCAGCCTCCTGCCGTAGACATGGCAACCATTAATGCCAGCTGGCAGCAAGCATGGCAAACAGTCTGCACCCATTTCAGCAGCATTCAGGATGCATTCTGGCAGTTATATCCGCAGCTCAATGGTAAATCTTACGTCCAAAAAAGCTATCAGCAGCTTTTCTGCGAGCTGCAACAGGCAATGGACAACTCGGCCAGCTATCAGGTCTTTTCAGCAACCACATTGGAAAGATGTGCCAAACTGGCCGCAGCCCAGCTATACGAAAAAACCAAAAAAAATCAAATTCTCAATGATGAGCTGGTAGCTAAAGTTGCCACACTGGCGGAACTGGCCACCGCGGTTAGTGCCATGCAGGCAGCGGATAACAGCATCGTATTGCAATTACAGCTAGACTGCTTTAACTATGTACGCCAGTGTCTGCAAGAACACCGGCGTAACAGTCACCAACGCAGTTATGACGATTTACTCGCTGATGTAGGCATGGCACTGTCTGCGGATAACCCGATGGCTGAAACGCTGGCCGCTGCGCTGGCACAAACCTGGCAGATCGCGCTGGTGGATGAATGTCAGGACACCGACCCGCTGCAATACCGGATTTTCAAAACCGCTTTTGCCACACAGAACCGGCCACTCATCATGGTAGGCGACCCGAAACAAGCTATTTATCGCTTTCGCGGTGCCGATATTCACGCCTATCTGCGTGCCGCCGCCGATACGCCAGCTGAGCAACGTTATACCCTCACCACCAATTACCGCAGCCATCAGGCGCTGGTACAGGCAATTGGTCATTTATTCAGTGGCAAACAGCTGCCATTCATTCTCGAAGGCATCGATTATCCACCAGTACAGGCACAAGAAACAGACAACCATCTGCATACCAGCCAGAACAACATAGTCGTGCCTGCGGTGGTAGTGCGCTGGCTGCCTGAACAGATTGAGGTTAATGACAAAGGCGAAGAAATTATCCCCAACAAGGATAGCCTACGGATACGCGCGGCCGAATGTTGCGCTTATGAAATTGCGGACATGATTAATCAGGGCAAACGCGGCGAGCTGCAACTGGGTAATCGGTCATTACAGGCCGGTGATATTGCCGTACTGGTGCACTCACACAATGAAGGCAGCATGATTGCCAGTGCCCTGAAACGTTGTGGCATCATCAGCGTCTCCCTTGGCAACCAGTCAGTTTTTGCCAGTACCGAAGCACAGGCTGTGATGGCACTATTACGCTTCTGGCTGCAACCACAGCGCACCGAGACCCTGCGCTTTATCCTCGGTGGCGTACTGTTTGGCTGGACTGCGGCACAACTGGCCGAACTGAATCAGAATGAAAATACCCTGAGCAAATGGATTCAGCTGGCACTGCAAACACGTGAACAATGGTACCAGTATGGCATTTATACAGCCATGCAATGGTTTGCCAGCCAGACCGGCATGGAAACCAGACTGCTCAGCCAGCGCAATGAACGCAGCCTGACCAACCTGTGGCAACTGGCCGAACTACTGGCCGACGCAGAGCAGACCCTGCCTACTGCAAACGCCCTGCTGGGCTGGCTGGCCAGTGCCATCAGCAATGAACGTCCGGCCAATGAAAACTACCTGCTGCGACTGGAAAGTGACGAAGCACTGGTAAAAATTGTAACCATGCACGCGTCCAAAGGACTGGAATATCCAGTCGTATTCTGTCCATTCGCATGGGATGGCAGACAAGCTGTCAGAAATCAGGAACACTGGCAACTGCTGCATCAAAAAGATAATGTCGAACTGATTGCCAATGACCTGCTGAGCGATAGCGACCGCGAAGAACTGGCACGCGAAAGCATGGCCGAGAGTCTGCGTCTATATTATGTAGCCTTTACTCGTGCGCGCGAACAACTGATTTTATATACGGCCGCCTGTAACAGCACCGCCACCAATCCGATGGCATGGCTGTTGGACGGCCAGCCAGACAATACACTGGAAGAATCACAGATATACTGGCAGCAAACCCATAAAAAACACCTGCCCAGTACCCTGCGCGCAGCATGGCAAACCTGTCTGGCTAATAGCAGCCCGGCACTATTTCACTGGTGCGAAGGCAGCGTGGCGCCCTCCAGCGTCCATCCCCAGAGCACCCCCAACCAGCCCTATCATGCCTTAACCCTCACTACACGCCCATTTCATACCATACGGTATACCAGCTTTACCAGCCTGAGCAGGCATGATTACCGCCATCACGAACACAGCCTCGAAGAAGAAAAACTGGCACCGGCACTGGATCAGGCCGAAGTACAAGTACAACCATTGGATACCAGCACTGAAGCCGAAACAGCCCTACTGGCCTTTGAACGCGGTATCAACGCCGGCCTGTGTCTGCATGCCATACTGGAGCAGACCGAATTCAGCCAGCCAGCCAGCGCAGCCGAACAGGAATATATACAAGATTGTCTGACGCGTTACGGCTTTGACTGCCAGCACAGCACCACCATGCAGACACTTACCGATGCCGTGCGTCAATGTTCGCTGTCCGCACGCACCACCATCGCCAGCCTGCCCGTAAAGCAACGAGTAGCAGAAATGAACTTCATGTTGCATATTGCCGACTTCAATATCGCAGATTTACAACAATGGTTTGCCTGTGCACCCGGATTGCCTGAGTGCTGCATTCAGGCTGCACAGGAGCTGGATTTTGCCACCGTTAACGGCTTTATCAACGGTGCCATCGACCTTCTGGGCGAAGACATTCACGGACAAGTATATGTGATTGATTACAAATCCAACCATCTGGGTAATCGTCTGGCCGACTATGCACCAGAAAACATGGACATAGCCATTGCCAAACATCACTACTACCTTCAGGCACTGATTTACAGCATTGCCTGCGCACGCTTTTTGTACAGCCGGCAGCAACTGCCGGACTATATCAGCGTACGTTATCTTTTTCTGCGCGGCCTTAATCCACACAACCAGCATGGTATCTGGCAATGGGATATAAAAACCGACAGCCTAATGCCATGGCTGGTAGAACATGACAAAACATAATAGCTGCGGTATATTGACAGCCATTGCCGTATTTTCGCTAAGGAAGCAACAGCATGCTAAACAAACCCGAAGAATTTATCATGGCCGTACTTGCCGGCATCTGGGTCGCTATCACCTTTATCATCTGCCGCTATCTGCAACTGCCCACTGATACGGGTTTATTAGTCACTACTCTGACACTAATATGGGCTCTGGTATTTTTCCTGTTATGGCAGCGCGGGCGCACAAGCAATATTTGGCCGGTTTTTCTTGGCCTTCTGGTTATGTGCTGGTGGCGTGCAATTTACTATTCTTCCACTGAAATCATCCTTAACAATGATAACAGCACCTCCACACTTGTACACTGGTATGGCAGCTGGACAGCCCTTATTATTTACGCACTGATTCCGCTAATTGCCGGTTACGGATTCAAATGGTGGCAGCATAAACGCCGCAAACCACAGCAACCAGTTTAACACCTTCCCGAGTGCCTGAGATATTTTAGCCAGCCTTCATAAGAAGACAAATAATGAAAAGTGCCGGATCAGAGTACCATTAAATTGAAGTTGCTCAGTAAGGATCGAATAAATTGAGTATTAGAAAGCAAATTACTGAATTTTTTAACACAAAAAATTCTCTAAAAACTTCAGTAATTTGTTTAACTATTTTTCACCTGTTCTGGAAAATACTACCTCCACCTTTCTGGTATCCTACTTTAGAGAATGGCTTAATAATCTTTATTGGAGCATTGTTGATTGATGGCTGCTTATACACATGCTGCTTTTTATTAATATGGACATTCGGGAAAATAATAAAACAAATTGCTTTATCATACACAAGCGGCACACATAATCCATGTAAGCCACCATCAACTATAACCTTATCGTGTTATTCAATCAGTTATTTGCTGATTTCTATTTTATCTTATCATTTAGGAAAAACAGCACATCCCTTTTTCTTTATCTTTAACAGCTTACCTGTTCTTGCTTATGCCTGTGTTAATAGCATTGGTGCTATTATAATTTTAATATTTAAACTTATCTGCCAAGCTTTAATACCTAAACGCAACAGAGCTACCTTTAATCCTAATTTTAATTCCTGTACCCCATTACCTATAACAGAAACCAGCACTAGTAAGTTAAACATTAAAAAATTGCTCAGCATAGCAGCAGTTTATCTATTTGTGCTGACTTGCAGTAACAGCTTAATTAATAAAGGATTAATGATTCCTTATTTTACAGATAACCTAATTGACATATTACTGTCCATAGTCATGTTACTATGCTTTGTACTTTATTGGAGATATATATTACTGGCGTTTGCTCTCGCTATCAAAGACAGATTTACACAAAAAAATATCACATCGTCCGGCTTAATTAATTACTTAACTTTCAGTTCAGCTTATTATTTACTGGCAATCACTATTTTATTTCCACTAATAGGCAGTTTCTGCCAGCCAACAGACGGAGAAAAATTTGGACTCATATTCATTGTTAACTATTCACTATATATTATTTTAAACTATATTGGTGTGCTCATCATACTGCTGGTAAAAGCATTCATAAAAGCTACAGCATCATATACCAATAAATGAAAAGATTAATATCCTCATCCATCATATTGCTAAAATTAGACTTGCGTACCGAAAATTATGCCTAAAAATATAATTACGCATTGCATTACATAAGTATCTGCGTAAAAAATGATAATAAAATCAAATACAACTAGAGATAGTTAATATTTAACTACCGGCTACACCCCTTATTAATATTGATACATTCCTTTATTTGAGTAAAACTCAGCAAACCATAACAGCAATCAGACCAATTAACCAGTAAGCTTATGTACAGAAATTTTTTCCATATAGCCGAAACAAAATAATATGATGAACACAGCCACCGTCACCAGCCTTATACAAAGCCAGCGTCTGCGGCGTATGCGACTACTGGCTACCAGCATGCTGATCATTGCCTGTGTTTTATTTGTTTTAAGCTGTCTGCTGCAAAAACAATATCCGGCAATAGCTTATCTTAAAGCATTTACCGAAGCAGCCATGGTAGGTGCACTGGCCGACTGGTTCGCAGTCACTGCCTTGTTTCGTCATCCTCTCGGTCTGCCTATTCCTCATACCGCTATTCTGCCTCAGAAGCAGGAAAAAATCGCTGATGAATTCGGACGCTTTATCGAAAATAACTTTTTGCAGGATAAAGCCATTGCCAGCCGAATCTACCGTATACATCCGGCCAGTAAAGCACTGCAATGGCTGATTGAACCACACAATCAGCAACAATGGCTACCTGTCATCACCCGCCAGATTCCATTGTTATTGCATACAGCCACCGCCAGCGATGTCGCCAGATTCTGCAACCAACTCCTCAACCACCAGTACAGCGGCGCCCGTCTGGGCAGAACACTGGCCAATATCCTAGTATTAGCCCAGAAACAGGGTATCGACACACTACTGTTACGCACCCTGTTACTGCAAGTGCGCCAATGGCTGCAAAACGAACAGACACGTGCCCAGCTTGAAAAAAGCCTGCTGTCGTGGGTGGGTAAAATCGAAAAAAACGACCCCAACACATGGGATAAGCTCAAAGCATCACTAAAAACTACCCTTACTGCCCAAATTGACGACTGGGTAGCCAGCAAAGCACTCAACTGGGCAGACTCATACATAGATGCTGTACTGGCCAATCCACAACATACATTCTGGCGTTCCTGTCGCAAACAGCTTCTGGTCACCGAACGCCAATTACGTCGCAACCCACACTGGCACCAGCGGCTCGCAGACGGGCGGGAGCAAATGCTACAATCAACTGCATTGCAGCAAAGCATCATGGATTTATGGGATAGTTTTGTTGGCTGGAGCGAATATGACACCAGCCAGAGCAACTCATGGTGGCAGCAACAACTTACGCGCCTGTGCACCCATATACAGCAGCAGGCCAGCCAGTATCCGCAATTTATGCGCCGATTGGATACCCGCATTACCCTGTGTGCACGGTTTACCATCCGCCAAAATAAAAATCGCGTCAGCCAGTTTATCGCTGAAAAAATCAAAAGCTGGGACAGCAAACAAATGGTCGACAAACTCGAACTGAGTGTTGGTCGCGATTTACAGTTTATCCGCATCAACGGCACACTGGTAGGCGGTTCTATCGGCCTAATTATTTATATCATCTCTCAGTGGCTAACCACCTCAGCATAGCAAATACATAAATTCATTTTCATATACAACCTAATTTAAACAGTTATTTAAACTAATTTTTACCTAACAAACCACACCATCCCATCAATCAGTAACGCGTAGTTACCTATCAGCACCTCAATACCAGAAATCAGAGCAATACACTGATATAGACTAAAATCAGAGCAACTGCTTTAGCAAATAGACATTCAATGCAGACTAGAAAATCAAAAAACACACCGATGTCAATCCATACCAACCATGTCTCAACAAAACCTATGCCAAATCCTAAACAAAACTGCCCTTAATTCCACCAAATCAACTTCGCATAGGAATAATAAACTAACCATTCATACCGTAGCTGTAAGCATAGGCAACAGGTACATTCTGATCAAGCACCGTCTCCCTACAAACAAAAACCCCGGAAGCCGGGGTTAAAAATTTCAAATCAAAATTACAGCAATAGAATTAACGCATCAGCCTTTGCTGCTGACGCAAACGCCAATACTGCTGTTGTTGTTTGGGCGTTAAAATCTGATAAATATCGTGCTCACGTTTCAACTGTAAAAAATCATAATCAGCACGTGCCTGTTGCTGCTGCGCCCAGATATGTTGTTCCTGCGCAATCATATTCTTAGCCTTAGCATCATCAAACTGCTTACCCACCACCAGATTTTTACGCTCCTGATGCAGATTAGCCAGAGTCTGGCGATTTTCATTGCTCATAAGCGGACGCTGACTGGCATACTGATGATCAATTTTCTGCACCAACGCTTTCTGCTGAGTACTCAGATTCAACCGTGGCAGAATTGAGTGAGTGTTTACCAAACCATTAACCGGCGTGTGTTCCTGTACCACTACCGTTTCAGTCATCACCGCTGTCGGTTGTGCTGTTGCCGTTACAGCAGCAAAAGTCCCCATACTCATGGAAACCAAAGCAGCAAGCGATACTACACGAACAATAGTTTTCATAGCACGACTCCTTATCATTTAAGTCATTAACACATTACACCCTTACCCATCAGTATTCCATAAACCAATGTAAAAACAGGAATGTAAATGCAATAAATTAGTAAACAACATCATTAACTCCAGTCATTTAAAAAGTAAAACAGCATCTACTAACAACACCATTTTCATCCAGTTAGCCTGATCTACTTATTATCCAACAACACATAAACAATTCCAGTTATACACCTGTCGATTTATAGATACATAACTGCCAATCTGCCTTAAGAGAACCACACCACAATCAGCAAGAGCAGCCAAGCCAGATAGACATAACCTAAATACAAAGCTACCTCCCCATAGCATCATTCACCACCAATATTAAACACCCCCTCCACCACAAAGCGTACGCTACAACCTGCCATCTCGTACAAACCAAACTAACAGGCATCAAAAAAGCGAAATCGCCGCATAACAACGATTTCGCCAGAACAAATGACACCACCAATGCCAGCAGATTCTTATCAGCAATCAGGCACGAGCAGTTAATGCCGCTACAGCCGGCAAAGTCTTACCTTCAAGGAATTCCAGAAATGCTCCGCCACCCGTACTGATATAACTAAGATCATCAGTAACACCAAACTGAGCAATGGCTGCCAGCGTATCCCCGCCACCGGCAATCGAATAAGCCTCACTCTGAGCAATCGCCTCAGCCAATACCTCAGTACCTTGTGCAAATGACGCAAATTCAAATACCCCCACAGGTCCATTCCAGACAATAGTTTTTGCCGCTTTCATCATCTGTGCCAGTCTCTGTGCCGATTGAGGTCCAATATCCAAAATCATGTCATCTGCAGCCACATCCGCCACATTCTTGATTTCAGCAGGCTCATCTGCAGCAAAACGTTTAGCCACCACAACATCAGTTGGCAAAGGAATATCACCACCCTTAGCTGCCATCTTAGCCATAATTTGTCGTGCATTTTCAACTAGATCAGCCTCAGCCAGGGACTGCCCAACCGACACCCCCTGCGCCAACAAAAATGTATTGGCAATTCCGCCACCAACAATCAAATAATCAACCTTATCGGCCAGACTCTCCAGAATAGTCAGCTTAGTAGAAACCTTACTTCCTCCTACAATCGCTACTACAGGTGCCTGCGGACTCTGTACAGCATGGCTCAACGCTTCCAGCTCAGCCGTTAACAGCATACCAGCACAGGCCAACGGAGCCACAGCAGCCACAGCAGCGGTAGAAGCTTCTGCACGATGTGCCGTACCAAAAGCATCATTAACATACACATCACCCAGTGCTGCATAAGCAGCAGCCAGAGCATGGTCATTTTCCTTTTCGCCGACATTCAGGCGCACATTAGGCAGCATCACCACTTCAGCCGCCTGTAACTGCGGTTTATGCTCACGCCAGTCTTCCACCACCCGAACACTCTGCCCCAGCAATTCTCCCAGACGCTGAGCTACCGGTGCCACACTGTCTTCCGGTTTGGGCGCGCCTGCTTTCGGCCGCCCCAGATGCGTCAGCACCACCACCGCTGCGCCCTGCTGTAAACAATAACGAATAGAGGCCAACGAAGCACGAATGCGCGTATCATCAACAATGACACCATCTTTAATAGGTACATTCATGTCCACCCGAATCACAACAGTCTTACCAGACACATCCTGATCAGCCAACTTTTTAAACAACATAATCAAAATCCCGAAACAAAACACGCCGATAAAATCGTCATACAGCTCCATACCATCCAGATAGCCACATCATCAGCGCATAAAATAATAAAATAATTATAAGCTACAAAATACTTGAAAAACCTTGAATTATCTTATAATTTACCCATAGGGTAAAGTCAGATTCAGGATAAAAGCATTGCAGCTTCTGTTCCCTCACCTGTATAACTCATCTCATTGCAGCACAACTGCATACACAAACAAGGAAAATATTATGACTCTTGCTTACTGGTGTATTTTAATTGCTATGTTCCTACCGTGGATTGCCGCCTCTTATGCTAAAAAAAGCGGTGGCTTTGGCTCCAACGACAATCATCAGCCACGTGAATTTCTGGCGAAAGCTGAAGGCAAAGCCGCACGAGCTAACGCTGCCCAGCAAAATAGTTACGAAATATTTGCCCCTTTTGCTGCCGCCGTCATCATAGCTCATGCCACCGAAAATGCTGCCCAGTTCACCATCAATTTCTGGAGCGTCCTGTTTATCCTCAGCCGTTTAGGTTATTTTTACTGCTATATCAACGACAAATCCTTTGCCCGCTCCTGCATCTGGGGATTCGGCGTTGTGTGTATCATCGCCCTGTATATCGCCGCAATCTGAATATACAGTAAGGCCTAGCAACATAAAAATTAGACTATTTAACGCCCGGCCAGTCATACAAAAAATGACTGGCCAATTGTACACAGCCTATTTTTCTAACAATAAAGGCTAATCCATGTCTAAACCGTTCAGATTTATATCATTGCAATAAAATCAAATACACTGGAACTGAATAACTATCCCCCAAGCACCGGTTCTACCCCAGATAGAATGAGTACCAGTTAATAATCTATTTAGCCTTCAACCTCAAACTTATATCAATAAAAAGCATCAACACCATGCCTTTGTCAATCAAAAGATAACCTAATTGAAGCAGATATCCTGCAAATAACAGCCAACAAAAATAACCACCAGTAACTTGCCCGCCCTATTCAAGCAAAATCCCCAAAATATGCCCTTAGCCAGATGCATCCATCTGTACCCCACCACCGACATAGTTGTATCAAAATGAATTACCCCACACGCAAAGGGTTTTGTGTCTGCAAACCTTATTACAAGAACATGCAAGACTGGTCTTAACTGCAAAATCCCCTGACCAGACTGAATATTTTTCTCAACTTTTTTCAGACAAATTTCATCTTACATACCGCATAAACCATACACCGACCAGCAAAGAAAACATTGAATTAAAATATCTTCTTGAATATGAAATAATAAGCTTTACCAAAAACACCAACATCCGTCATAACACAAATAAAATTATTGAGCTATTCAGAATTAATCTTATATTAGCAATCAGCCCACTCACCATCATGACATCATAGAACCAGTGACAGCCAACAACAGCATTCAGATTACTCCCAGATTGACACTATTTCAGTTTCAACATCAAAAATTCATGGTTTAAAATATCAAAGACATAAATATTGAACAACCTACCCACCTAATTAAACATCAAGAACCCAAACGCTCAACATAGGCAGAAAATGTCTACCACCACATCACAGCCAACATCTTAAACAAATAAAAATCTAATCATTACAGCGCATTATCTGGCAGCAGTAGCCGGTAATGCACGCCGGTATTTAGAAGCAGAAACAGCAGGATTAACCGATTCACCACTCACACTAATATCATTTTGCAACTTCTCATAAGTAGCCTTACCAATACCCTTTACGCGCATAATGTCCTTTGTAGAATGGAAAGAACCATGTGTATTGCGATAATCAACAATTGCCTGAGCCTTTATTGCACCAATATAAGGTAACGATTGCAGTTGTTGTATTGATGCCGTATTGATATTCACAGCAGCCCAAGCCGAAGCCATACCAAACAACAATATCAGAATCATAAAAATTTTTTGCATTTCAATCTCTCACCCTACCTGATTCAAGAAAGCCAACTTCACATAGCTACACTAGAAATTTCCCCAAAAGCATAAACCATAAACAATAATTATTCAATTATTACATTTATTATCAAAAAATGCCTTGCTACCTACAACCAGTATACAAACAAAAGCACACTTTCCTTGATAGGTTTGTACAGATTCAGGATAATTCACACTGGATAAACCCTGTCTCAACAGCAAGGTTCAACACATTACTTAACATAGCTATTGCAACCAGCTATTTCCCTTAATCAAAAGGCAACTTCATGGCATCACATCTTGCTAATGCAATTCGCTTCCTAGCAATGGACGCAATTCAACAAGCCAACTCCGGCCACCCCGGCGCACCGATGGGTATGGCTGAAATGGCTACAGTATTGTGGCGCGAATTCCTGCAACATAACCCATCCAACCCAAAATTCTACAATCGCGACCGCTTCATACTTTCCAACGGTCACGCCTCCATGCTGCTATATAGCTTACTGCACCTAAGCGGCTACAACCTCAGCATCGAAGACTTAAAAAACTTCCGTCAGTTGCACAGCAAAACGCCCGGACACCCAGAATACGGCTATACCGATGGCGTAGAAACCACCACCGGCCCCTTGGGACAGGGAATCGGCAATGCCGTTGGTCTGGCGCTAGCAGAAAAAATCCTCGCCGCCCAATTTAACAAACCCGGTTTTAACATCGTCGATCACCATACCTATGTTTTCGTTGGCGATGGATGCCTGATGGAAGGCATATCTCACGAAGTGTGCTCACTGGCCGGCACCCTGAAACTAGGCAAACTGATTGTCCTGTATGACGACAACAACATCTCCATCGATGGCAAAGTAGATAACTGGTTCAGCGAAAATATTCCCGAACGTTTTGCTGCTTACGGCTGGCATACCATTGCCAACGTAGACGGCCACAACGAAACTGCTATCCGTGCAGCCATTACCGCGGCCAAAGCTGAAACCGATAAACCGTCAATTATCTGCTGCAAAACCAAAATTGGTAAAGGCGCCGCCAACAAAGAAGGCAGCCACAAAACCCATGGTGCCCCATTAGGTACCGAAGAAATCACAGCTACCCGCAAAGCCTTAAACTGGGCACATGAACCATTCACCATTCCACAAGAAATCTATGACGAATGGAATGCAACAGCAAACGGAGCAGAACTGGAGCAACGGTGGCAGGATTTATTCAACCGTTACCAGCAACAATACCCTGCCGAGGCTGCGGAATTTATCCGCCGTATGGATGGTAAACTACCAGAAAATTTTACCGCACACGTCCAAAACGCACTAAACGACGTTTGCAGAAAAGCAGAAAAATTGGCTACCCGCAAGGCCAGTCAGAACAGCATCGAAATACTGGCACAAATCCTGCCAGAGTTTGTCGGTGGTTCAGCCGACCTTACCCCCTCCAACCTGACCGACTGGTCAGGCAGTACCGCAGTCACAGCCACTGGCGGTGGCAACTACATCCATTATGGCGTACGCGAATTTGGTATGGCCGCCATTATGAACGGTCTGAGTCTGCACGGTGGTATCAAACCATTCGGTGCCACCTTCCTGATGTTCAGCG
This sequence comes from Snodgrassella sp., assembly GCF_024103505.1. Classification (NCBI taxonomy): domain Bacteria; kingdom Pseudomonadati; phylum Pseudomonadota; class Betaproteobacteria; order Neisseriales; family Neisseriaceae; genus Snodgrassella; species Snodgrassella sp. The sequence goes on along the minus strand of NZ_JAGGIJ010000004.1, from coordinate 8,519 downwards.
AATATGCACGCAATGCCCTGCGCATGGCTGCACTAATGCAAATAAACCCAATATTTGTGTTCACGCACGACTCAATCGGCCTAGGTGAAGACGGTCCAACACACCAGCCAGTTGAGCAAATTGCCACCCTGCGCCTAATTCCCAATATGAGCGTATGGCGTCCTTGCGACAGCGCCGAATCACTAGTGGCATGGGCTGATGCCGTAGCCGCAGAAAACCACCCTAGCTGTCTTATATTCAGCCGTCAGGGATTGCCATTTATACCGCGTGATAGCCAACAACTGGCCAATATCCGCCGTGGCGGCTATGTCCTGAAAGCAGCTTCCGAAAAATCTGCACAGGCAGTACTCATTGCCACAGGCTCCGAAGTTGAGCTGGCCATCAATGCCCAAACCAAACTGGCCGAACAAGGTATCGCCACTCACGTCGTATCCATGCCCAATACCCATATCTTCGATCAGCAGGACAAAACCTACCGAGACAGCGTACTGCCTGTCGGTTTACCGCGTATTGCCATAGAAGCCGGCGTAAGTGATTCATGGTACAAATATGTTGGTAGCAATGGTGCTATTATCGGCATCAACCGTTTTGGCGAATCCGCACCAGCAGAGCAGCTATTTCAGGAGTTTGGCTTCACAGTTGATCAAGTTGTCGAAGTGGTTAAAAGCGTTATTTAACCCCAGCCACAAAAAAGCCAGCAAAATTTGCTGGCTTTTTTATATCAGCTTACAGCTAATTTAATCTTTAACATTAACATGACGCGTTTCCGGCATCATCAAAATCGCCATGATAGACAAGATGCTAGTGCCAACCACATAATAAGCCGGTGATACCGCTCCGAAATGTTTAATCAGCCAAGTCATTACAAATTGCGCAGTACCACCAAATAAAGTTACACCGATAGCATAAATCAGTGACACCCCCGTAGCACGCAGCGCAATCGGCATCATTTCCGGAATCGCCACCAGACTACTGGCACCACTCATACCGGTTAACAATGTTATCATCATCGTCACCAGTAACAGCATGGCCACACTTTCCGTTTTCACCAGCAAATAAAACATCGGCACAATCAACAGCATCAAAGCCACTCGCGGCCATAGCATGATGCTTTTACGGCCATATTTATCGGCCAGACAACCGGCCAACAGTGAAAACAAAAACATCATCAAACCGCCCAGAATAGTACAAATTTGTGCAATCTTTGGATCAAAATTCAACGTATTGATAGCAAAAGTAGTCATATAATTGCCTACCTGAGCGGTAATAGCAGTTGCCATCAGCACCATAACTCCCAACACTACCTCTTTGTTGTAGCGAGAAAATATTATCTCTATCATCTGAGAACCACTATGGTGTGTTGGTTCCTCCAAAGTTTCCGGCAAAGCGCGGCGAATATACAGAGCAATCGGTATCAGAGCCAGACTCACCAGAAAAGGGATCCTCCAGCCCCATGCACCCAACTGCTCCGGCGTTAAAATACTGGAAACAACATAACCAACCAGACCACCAACCACAACGGCAATACCTTGACTGGCCATTTGCCAACTAGCATAAAAAGCACGTTTATTAGGTGGTGCAGATTCAATCAGCATCGCAGAAGCCGGTCCAACCTCTCCGCCCAAAGCCAGTCCCTGAATCATGCGTGCAATAACCACAATAATCGGTGCAGCAATCCCAATTTTTTCATAACTAGGCGTAGCAGCCAGCCCCAGCGTACCTAAGGTTATCAATGTCACCGTCAGCACCATCGCTGCCCGACGCCCTTTCCTGTCAGCATAAGCACCAATAAGCAAACCACCCAACGGCCGCGTAAAGAAACCTACCCCAAATACAGCAACCGAGGCCAGCAAACTGGTATATCTATCACCGATGGGAAAAAATGATTGCGCAATATACACTGCAAAAAATGAATAAATAATAAAATCATAAAATTCCAGTGCATTCCCAGCCACCGCCGCCGCAATCGCCTTCGCCGGCGGTTTGTTGTGTTCAACCGCCACTTGTCCCGTACTCATATCAGTACCCCCCTTTATTCTATAAAAATTCAAAATCGGATTTATTGCAGAAAACGTTCTGCCAGCGCTACCCAGTAAGTCGCACCAATAGCGATATTCTTATCATTGAAATCATAATAAGGATTATGCAAATCAAACCCAGAAGCAGCGTCCACCTCCTTTAAACCATTACCAATAAACAAATAGCTTCCCGGGCATTTTTCCAGCATAAATGCAAAATCTTCACTACCGGCCATCGGTTCAGTCTGGTCGACAATATTCTCCTCAGCCACCACTTCGCGCGCAATCTGGCGCGCAAACTGCGTTTCCTTAGTAGTATTAAATACAGGTGCATAGCCATGCTGATAATCCACCTCAGCCTCCACATCAAAACTTTGTGCCTGAGCCTGAACTATCGCCACAATACGCTCCTCAAGTAGCTTGCGTACTTCCGGTTTAAAGCAACGAACAGTCAACTTCAACTCTGCCTGTTCAGGAATCACATTATTGGCCACACCAGCATGGAACATACCAACAGTCACCACAGCAGAATCCAATGGATTCACATTACGTGACACAACCGTCTGCAATGCCATCACAATAGAAGAAGCAGCCACAATCGGATCATGTGTATTATGCGGTTTCGCGCCATGACCACCTACCCCTTTCACTGTAATCGTAACCACATCAGAAGAAGCCATCATCCATCCATCATAAAAATGTAACTGCCCCTGTGGATAACCCGGCATATTATGCATACCATATACCGCATCACACGGATATTTCTCAAATAGGCCATCTGCAATCATCCGCATTGCACCACTACCTGATTTGCCATATTCCTCTGCTGGCTGAAAAATTAGATTCAGCGTACCATTAAACGACTTTCTAGCCGCCAATACCTTAGCTGCAGCCAATAACATCGTAGTATGCCCATCATGTCCACAAGCATGCATCTTACCTGTATGTTTACTCGTATGAGCAACACCACTTTCTTCTGTAATCGGCAGCGCATCCATATCCGCACGGATACCAACACACCTCGAACCATTTCCCGCCCGAAGCTGAGCCACCAAGCCAGTACCACCAATGCCCCGCTCAACCGTATAACCCCATTGCTCCAGCAAACCAGCAACCAAATCACTGGTGCGATTTTCAGCAAAAGCCAACTCAGGGTGTTGATGAATATCATGCCGCAACTGAACAAAAGTACCTAGCTCAGCCTCAACCAATTCTCTGACTTCTTTCATAAACATATCCTGATAAATTCTATTAAAAGAAAAAACTATAGCTTACCAAACAACAGCGTCATTGATAAACAAAATAAATTAATACAAACCCTGAAATTATTAATATTAATTTTCAGTATCCACCTAATAAGAATAGCAATACTGGAATAGCAACACCTATTCAAACAACAAAATTAAAGAGTAACTGTTTGTAAAATTCTACCTCAGGCAAATAGCCTAACGATGGATAAATATAACCATTTTTAATTGTACCAATAAGCAAAAGCCACAAAGGCTTGTTGTCAATATTTCAATGTCATTAAAATTTCCCCTGTAACAATTTGGGTTTTAGTGCTTTTGAACGTTGCTTCATATACTTCATTATCATAACAGCATCCATTTTTAATCAGCGAATACTGAATATTAAATGAATTAAAATACTTACCTCGTAACTGTTTATCAAACTTCGCGCCCCCATATGAATGAAATAAATGGAATAATAACAGTGGTTGTTTAATCTGGCTTAATACAGACATCAATCAATCTGCTGTTTTATATTATTCGACACCATAGCCGGCAATCTGTCAGTTAAATAAATTAAGCAGTACACACAAATAATTTCAGCAAAAGTTAACACGAATATAGATTAAGTCTGCCACTATAATCTGCTGTTTGGCACCTGCATCAAACTGGCGTTATAAACGCTTAGCTGTGGCTGCACTATTGCTTGCCGTCTGGCGTCCTCGATAACGTTTAATCGTATACTTTAATATCAATGATAGCGACTCCATTACTCGGTCAATGTACCGACGAAAAACACTGATACCTATTTAGAGTTAAGTTTACCTTACCTCCTAAAAAGAGTTGTATGAATTAGTGTAGCCTATCCAATATTCACATCCATTATTGGAATAAATACATTCAATAGTATAATAGCATTGGACTAACACATCATTTTATAAAAACTGCGCTAAGCTAAATTGGGATTTGTCGAGTAAATGTCCGCATAGAGCTCACGTAATAAATCATCAATGCCGACACATAAATATTCTCTAGTATTTTTTTCATTTTTAAGTAAAGGCAAACGCTTGGAGTCGACATACAACATTTCACCTAGATAGGTTTTGTTATAGTGTTTAGCTTGCTGTCTTAATTTATCTTCAATGGACTTCAACATTAACCAGACGTTTAATACCATAACAGAGAGTTTTATAAAGTTCATTTTTACTGATTAAAGAGACAAAAAATTTCAATCGGATTTTCTTCAGCCCATTATAAATAATTTGATAATAGCCTATAAAGCGTTTAGCCAAAGCAGTGACAGTTATTTTTTCTTTATGATATAAGCGCCAAATCTCTTGTCAGCGATAAGGCATTAACTTCTCAAATTACAGTAAATAACGCGAAGAATTCATACGGCAATGGTATAATTCTTTGAAAGTTTTATCTACAGCGGTTCAGTCTTTACACATTAGCTATAATTTCCACCTGATAAAACGTAGCCTAGTCCAAAAAACTTGTTTGATGTGTTAACCACCACCCAAAAATCCGTCATCCAACACATTAATTTTATTGAATTTGTCAACCTTGTTAAAAAATAATTTATCATTAATTTTTAACATAACTCACCATTTATTATCATAAAACTTGACAATAAATCATCAACTCTTGATAATAGTGCCGTTTTTTTAATCAAATAACTTCATTATAACGAGGTGGCAAAATGCCTGTAGTTCACATTTTATCTTAATGCCGACATGGTATTTCTATCATATTGTCTTTTTCTTAGCTTTTTCTAAGCTTTTTCTAAGCTTCTTCATTGCAAATCAATCTATAGATTTTCCTTGTCGGTTTTCCCTTATTTTTAGAGAAAATATTATGACAATGGAACATTACATTCAAAATTTAGAATTAATTAAATATCCACGAACACCTCATTTAGAAGGATCACGACTACAATTTGGTGATAGTGAACATGGACAACGTCCTTATAAACAATTAACTGGTCAATATATTGTTGTTGAAGAAAAACTTGATGGTGCAAACTGTGCAATCAGTTTTTCAGCAAGCGGTGAGTTATTGCTTCAATCCCGAGGGCATTATTTGATGGGTGGCGCTAGGGAGCAACAATTTAACCTATTAAAACATTGGGCTTGCGTACACGAAAATTGGTTGCTTGAGCGGCTAGAAGATCGTTATATCCTTTATGGCGAATGGTTACATAAAAAACATGCTATTTTTTATGATGCATTGCCTCATTATTTTTGTGAATTTGATATTTGGGATAGACAACAAAACTGTTTTTTATCGACGTTAAAGCGACATCAGTTATTAGCTAGCGGTCCTATTTTATCGGTACCTGTGTTGTTTGCTGGGGTTGCTCCTACTAAATTAAGCGATTTATTAGCACTAATTACCCCCTCTTTAGCTAAAACCGCCAATTGGCGTGCTTGTTTTGAAAAGATGGTAGCGCGTGAAAAACTTGATCTAGTTAAAGCTTGGCAACAATGTGATGATTCTGATTTGATGGAAGGGTTATATCTTAAAATCGAATCAGAAGAGCAAACGATTGATCGCTTAAAATGGGTTAGGCAAGATTTTGTTCAGGCGATTTTAGATGCAGGTCAACACCATAGTAAACAGCCCTTTATTCCAAACCAATTGGCTCAAAATGCTGAGCTATATAGTCCACAATTAACGGTGAATTGGAATAATCGATGCCTAAATGGAGGTAAATAATGAATTACCAATCATTAAAAAAACAAATAGCTAGTACTTTGGCAACCGATGATTTTAGCCCATGGTTAACGTGTATTCCTGAGTTGAATGACTTAATCATCACTCCACAAGATCCTTCACACCATGGCGAGGGTAACGTTTGGGTTCATACGCAAATGGTAGTGCGTGCATTATTAGCGGAAGAAGAATTTACTAATGCAACACAAGATGAGCAGTTTGTATTATTTATGACGGCGTTGTTACATGATATCGCTAAGCCTGAAACCACGGTTATTGATGAAAATACAGGTAAAATTACCCAACCAGGGCACTCCAAAAAAGGAGAGATTCGTAGTCGTATTTTATTATGGCGAATGGGTGTACCATTTGATTTACGCGAGCAAATCTGCCGAATCATTAGTGTACATCAAGTCCCTTTTTTCGCATTAAATGATACGTATAGAAATAGATCGCCTGAATATTTAATTCATCGCTTATCATGGCAATTGCCTATTTGGATGTTATGCCTGCAAGCAAAAGCAGATATGAAGGGGCGCATTTGTGCTGATAAAAAAAGAGCACTTGATGAAGTCGAATTATTTAAGCAACTAGCACTTGAAGAGGGATGTTTACATCATCCTCGCCAATTTGTTGATGATTATACTCGAGTACAATATTTTCGAGGCAGTAATGTATTACCTGATTATTCATTATTTCCGCAAGAAGGTTCTAACGTAATTATGCTATCTGGTTTACCAGCCTCGGGTAAAAATAGTTGGATCAAAAGCCATTACCCAACGTGGGCTGTTGCTTCTTATGATGACGCCAGATCTGAACTAAAATTAAAGCATGGCAAAAACGAGAGACTTGTTATGCAATTTGTGCTAGCAAAGGTCAAACAATGGTTAAGAGAAAAACAACCTTTTATTTGGAATGCGACCCACTTATCGCAGGAGATGCGTCAAAAAGCGCTTGACTTGCTTTATGCTTATCATGCAAATGTGGAAATCGTCTATTTGGAACAAACAGAAAAAGAGTTGTATCGCCGTAACTCGGCGCGAGATACAACATTGCCAAACAAAACCATTCAGCGATTATTAAATAAATGGGAAGTTCCAATGCCAACGGAAGCAAATAAGGTGAGTTATTTGATTAGTTCATAACCATTATACATATTTAACCATATTCATTGAGACTAATATGTAACTTATATATTAGCCCTATCCCCTAAAATAGTACAGCATCGAAGTAGAAAATTCTCTTCATTAACCCACAGAGGGTTTAAACATGAAAAAGATGATTGAACATCAGATCGTATATATTTTAAAAAAGCTGAAGCCGGTATTCCTGTCAAAGAACTTTGCCGTAAATATGGCATCGGCAATTCGACTTTCTATAAATGGCGGGAAAAATACGGTGGTATGGAAACCTCCGATATCAAACGTTTAAAGGAGCTGGAGGCTGAAAACCGCAAGCTTAAGCAGATGTTTGCTGAGCTCAGTTTAAAATCTCAGCTTCAGGAGGAAATCATAAAAAAGCTATAGTGCCTACGCTTTGGAGTTACAAGAAAGTCATCCTGTTACTATTACCATGAGCTGCGCTATTGTTGACCTAAGTCGCTGTGCTTACTATTATCAACCCAAGTTACAGGATGATTCAGTGATTATGTCGGTACTTAGTGTTATCACTGACAGGCATTTACGCTGGGGCTTTCCCAAGTGTTTTAATCGTATCAAAAAGCTCAGCTATAAATGGAATCATAAACGGGTTTATCGGGTATATTGTGAATTAAAGCTTAATCTGAGGGTAAAGCGTAAACAGCGTATTGCCCCGCGAATCCCAGAAAAATTATCAGTACTTAATAAACAAGGTGAATGCTAGTCAATGGATTTTATAAGTGACAGCAGTCGCAATCAACGGCGTTTTAGAACCTTCAATATGATAGATGACTTGAATCGTAAGGCGCTAGGCATTGATATTGCAGTCAGTTTGCCTGCTGGCAGGATTACCCGTTATCTGGATAAACTGGCTGAATATCATGGTTATCCACTAAAAATACGAGTAGATAATGGACCGAAATTTACCGGAAACACCTTTACTAACTGGATAAAATCACATGGTATAACTATAGTTTACATCAAACCTGGGAACCCATATCAAAACGGGTATATTGAACGATTTAATCGTACCTATCGCACAGAGGTATTGGATTGATATCTATTTAATAATTTGGAACAGGTAAGGAAGGTAACCGAAGAATGGCTAACCATTTATAACACTAAAAGACCTTGAAGCACCAAATAATATGACGCCGATTGAGTATAAAACACTAAAACAAGTAGCATGATTTTCTACGCCTGCTTTGTACTAACTATGGGGTATTTACAGTACAATCATAAACGGTTACATTCATCGTTAGGCTATTTGCCCGAGGTAGAATTTAACAAACAGCTACTCCTTGATTTTGTTGTTTGAAGAGGTGTTGCCATTCCAGTGCAAACAAACGTCTATAATCATTGTCTTCTAGCTTTTTACAATGCAAGAAACCCGGCTGATCTCTCAACCGGGTCCTTCT